>WYAY01000046.1 GCA_011526165.1 Sulfuritalea sp. | reverse complement strand
TAGAGCATGTTGAAGGCGATGCTCTGACCGAAGCCCTGCACGATGCGCACGTGCTCGCGGCGGAATTCCCGCGCATGGCGCAGGCCGCAGGAGTGGGCGATCATGTCGATCTCCTTGTTCATGTTGCGGCAGTAGTGGGCGACGCGCTCGGCCTTGTCGGCCACCACCAGGCCGCGCTGCAGGCGCGGGTTGTGCGTGGTGACGCCGGCCGGGCAGGTGTTGGCGTGGCAGCGCAGCGCCTGGATGCAGCCCAGGGCGAACATGAAGCCGCGCGCGGTGTTCACGAAGTCGGCGCCGGCGGCGAGCGCCCAGGCGGCGCGCGCCGAGGTGACCAGCTTGCCCGCGGCAACGACGCGCACGCGCTCGCGCAGGCCGGTCTCGATCAGCGCATCCGCCACGCGCGGCAGCGCCTCGTCGATGGACAGCGCCATGTGGTCGGCCAGCGCCTGCGGCGCGGCGCCGGAGCCGCCCTCGCCGCCGTCGACGGCGATGAAATCGGGGGCATACCCAATTCCGCGCCGCACTATCGCCTCGGTGAGTTCATTCATGAACTGCCAGCCGCCGACGGCCGTCTTGATGCCGACCGGCTTGCCCGTCGCCTCGCGCACCCGCGCCACCATGTCGAGCAGTTCGTCGGCATTGGCGATGTCGCGGTGGCGGTTCGGGCTGATCGAGTCTTGGCCGACCGGAATGCCGCGGATGGCGGCGATCTCCGCCGTCACCTTGCCGCCGGGCAGCACGCCGCCCTTGCCCGGCTTGGCGCCCTGCGAGAGCTTGATCTCGAAGGCGCGCACGCTGTCGTGGGCGGCCAGTTCGCGCAGGCGCGCCAGCGAAAGTTTGCCGTCGGCGTCGCGCGCGCCGTACTTGGCGGTGCCGATCTGCATGATGACGTCGCAGCCGCCCTCGATATGGTAGGGCGAGAGGCCGCCCTCGCCGGTATCCATCCAGCAGCCGGCGGCGGCCGCGCCGCGCGACAGCGCCCGCACCGCCGGCTTCGAAATCGCGCCGTAGCTCATGCCGCTGACGTTCACCACCGAGCGGGCGACGAAGGGCTTGTCGCACCAGCCGGCGCCGATCGTCAGCGACGGGGTGGGCAGCTGTTCCTCGTCCATCACCGGGAAAGGGGCATTGACGAAAACCAGCGCGCCGGGCTGGTGCAGGTCGTAGGTGGAGCCGAAGCCGATGATGCCGCCCTCGTCCTTGGCCAGGCGATAGACCCAGGCGCGCGTAGCGCGGTTGAAGGGCATCTCGTCGCGCTCGCCGGTGAAGAAATACTGGCGGAAGTACTCGCCCATCTGCTCGAAGAAATAGCGCAGGCGGCCGATGACCGGAAAGTTGCGCAGGACGGTGTGCTTCTTCTGCGTGATGTCCTTGACGTACCAGAACACCAGCAGGACGAAGAGAACGATCGCCAGCAACGTGCCGGCGCTGACGGAAAGTACGCTGACGAGGTTCGACATGGCGCTTCCCCCCGGATGATAGAATCGGCCTCCATCATAGGGCATTCGCCATGGATTTAGCAGCCCGTCTACCCGAAGAGATCGAACGCAACGTCGCCGCCGCCCTGGCCGAGGACATCGGCAGCGGCGACCTCACCGCGCTGCTCACGCCGGCCGGCCAGCCCGCGCGCGGCATCGTGGTCAGCCGCGAAGAGGCCGTCCTCTGCGGCGCGGCGTGGTTCGACGCCTGCTTCCACACGCTGGACGCGCAGGCGCGGATCCGCTGGCATGCCGGCGACGGCGCGCGCATCCACGCCGGCCAGATGCTGTGCGAGATCGAGGCCGACACCCGGGCGCTGCTCTCCGCCGAGCGGCCGGCGCTGAACTTCCTGCAGCTGCTCTCCGGCACGGCCACGGTGACGCGCAAGTACGTCGATGCCGTCGCCGGCACACAGGCGAAGATCGTCGACACCCGCAAGACCCTGCCGGGTCTGCGCCTGGCGCAAAAGTATGCCGTGCGCTGCGGCGGTGGCACCAACCACCGCCTCGGCCTCTACGACGGCATCCTCATCAAGGAAAACCACATCATGGCGGCAGGCGGCGTCGCGCCGGTGCTGGCGCAGGCGCGCCAACTGGCGCCGGAAGGCGTGTTCATCCAGATCGAGGTGGAAACCCTGGATCAGCTCGAGGAGGCGCTGGCCGCCGGGGCGAGCATGATCCTGCTCGACAACATGGACCTGGCGCTGATGCGCCGGGCCGTGCAATTCACGGCCGGGCGGGCGGTGCTGGAGGCCTCTGGCGGCGTGGACCTGTCCAGGGTGCGGGCCATCGCCGAGACCGGGGTGGACCGCATTTCCATCGGCAGCCTGACCAAGGACCTGCGGGCCATCGATCTCTCCCTGCGGCACGTGGAGAAATAGCCGGAAACCGCGCCTTGCCTTGCCGGGGCGAAACGGGTATAAATCGGCAAAAGTCAGTCGCTGCAGGACGGCGGCTAGTTCAGAACAAGGGAGCCTTAGATGCTTTTCATCCTCTACTATGTCGTCGCCATCACGGTGCTGATCCTGCATTTCACCGGCTTCCTGGCGCGCCACAACCTCGAATGGCTAATCCTGGTCCTGGCCGTGACGGTGTTCCCGGCCGTCATCTACCTCTGACGCCATTCACGCCAGGGCGGCGATAAACGCCTTCACCGCCGCGGCATCCGCCGCCATCACTTCCACCCGCTGCGGCAGGGCTTCGAGTCCTTCCAGTTCTTTGGGGCGCCCCGGTTCGCGACCGAGCGCCTCGCGGAGGGTCTCGGCGAACTTCACCGGCTGCGCCGTCTCCAGCACCACCATCGGCACGCCGGCCTCACGGTAAGCCAGCGCCACCTTGAGGCCGTCGGCGGTGTGCGGGTCGATCATCGTGCCGTATTTCTCGAAAGTGGCACGGATCGTCGCCAGGCGGTCGGCGTGGCTGCTGGTGCCCGAGACGAAGCGGAATTCCGGCAGGCGCGCCAAATACGGCGTGTCGCGCAGGTCGAAGCTGCCGCCCGCGTCCACCTTCGCCCACCACTCGCGCACGACGGCGGCGTCGCGCCCGGCCAGGTCGAAGGCGAAGCGCTCGAAATTGGAGGCCTTCGAGATATCCATCGAGGGGCTCGAGGTGACGCGCGTTTCCGCCGTCGCCCGCGGCCGGTAGACGCCGGTGCGGAAGAACTCGTCGAGCACGTCGTTCTCGTTGGTGGCCAGCACCAGCCGCGCGACGGGCAGGCCCATCATGCGCGCGACGTGGCCGGCGCAGATGTTGCCGAAGTTGCCCGAAGGCACGGCGAAGGCGACCTGCTCGTCGTTCGAGCGGGTGGCCGCGAAGTAGCCCTTGAAGTAGTACACGATCTGCGCCGCGACGCGCGCCCAGTTGATCGAGTTCACCGCGCCGATCTTGTATTGCGCCTTGAAGGCGGCGTCGTTGGAGGCGCTCTTCACGATGTCCTGGCAGTCGTCGAACATGCCGCGGATGGCGATGTTGAAGATGTTGGCGTCCGCCAGCGAGTACATCTGCGCGCGCTGGAAGTCGCTCATCAGGCCGTGCGGCGAGAGCATGAAG
>WYAY01000045.1 GCA_011526165.1 Sulfuritalea sp. | reverse complement strand
CGCGGCGAGCAGCTGATCGTCGTCGCCCACGACCTGTCGCCGGCCGACACCATCCAGTTCAAGCAGCTGAAGATCGGCGGCTTCGTCACCGACCTCGGCGGCGCCACCTCGCACACCGCCATCGTCGCGAGGAGCCTCGCCATCCCGGCGGTGGTCGGCCTGCACCACGCGCGCGGCCTGATCCGCGAGGACGACATGCTGATCGTCGACGGCACGCGCGGCGTGCTGATCGTCGACCCGGACGCCCGCGTGCTGGAGGAGTACCGCCTGCGCAAGAGCGCGCTGGAGCTGGAGCGCGCCAAGCTCAAGCGCCTGAAGAAGTCGCGCGCCGCCACGCTGGACGGCGAGGAGATCGCGCTCGCCGCCAATATCGAGCTGCCGGAAGACGTCGCCCAGGCCCGCGCCGCCGGCGCCGCCGGCGTCGGCCTGTTCCGCACCGAGTTCCTCTTCCTCAACCGCGACGACATGCCCGGCGAGGAGGAGCAGTACCAGGCCTACCGCAGCGTCGCCGAGGCCATGGAGGGCGCCCCGGTGGTGATCCGCACGCTGGACATCGGCGCCGACAAGAACCTGCGCGGCGTCGAGCGGCTGGAGGCCAATCCGGCGCTCGGCCAGCGCGCCATCCGCTACTGCCTGGCCGAGCCGCAGCTGTTCCTGACGCAGCTGCGCGCCATCCTGCGCGCCTCGGCCCACGGCCGCGTCAAGGCGCTGGTGCCGATGCTGGCGCATGCCCACGAGATCGAGCAGACCCTGGCCCTGGTCGACCAGGCCAAGGAACAGCTGCGCGCCCGCGGCCAGGCCTTCGACGAGGGGCTGGAGGTCGGCGGCATGATCGAGATTCCCGCCGCGGCGCTGGCCCTCGGCGTGTTCCTGCAGAAGCTGGATTTCCTCTCCATCGGCACCAACGACCTGATCCAGTACACCCTCGCCATCGACCGCACCGACGAGGCGGTGGCGCACCTCTACGACCCGCTGCATCCGGCCGTGCTGCGCCTGATCGCCCACACCATCCAGGCCGGCCGCCGCGCCGGCCTGCCGGTGGCGGTATGCGGCGAGATGGCCGGCGATCCGCAGCTCACCCGCCTGCTGCTCGGCATGGGCCTGCGCCAGTTCTCCATGCATCCGGCGCAGATCCTCGAAGTGAAGCAGGAAATCATGCGCAGCAATCTGGCCGAACTGCGGCGCAAGGTGCTGCGCCTGCTGGCCGTCGACGATCCGGCCCGCTTGCGGCAGAAGCTGGAGCGGCTGAACGCGATTTGACATCCGCTGGCCGCCAAGGTAACTTTGGCTCACAGCGCCGATTTGACCGTCAGCTTGCGGGCGCTTAAAAAATGCGGCTAAAGCGAGGGCGACCCGGTCCTGCTTAGCTTTAAGCCGACTGGGTTTTTTATTGCATGGATACAACGACAAACAGCGTCGGCGCGGTGCAGCCGCAGCGCGCGCATTTCGACAAGCCGCTCGCCCTGGCGGGTGGCGGCGCGCTGCCGGCCTTCGAGCTGGTCTATGAAACCTACGGCGAACTGAACGCCGCGCGCTCGAATGCGGTGCTGGTCTGCCATGCGCTCTCCGGCAACCACCATGTCGCCGGCCATTACGCCGACGATCCGAAGAACGTCGGCTGGTGGGACAACCTGGTCGGGCCGGGCAAGCCGCTCGACACGCGCAAGTTCTTCGTCGTCGGGGTGAACAATCTCGGCGGCTGTTACGGCTCGACCGGGCCGACGACGATCAACCCGGCCTCCGGCCGCCCCTGGGGCGCGGATTTTCCGGTGGTGGTGGTCGAGGACTGGGTGGCGGCGCAGGCGATGCTGGCCGACCGGCTCGGCATCGACACCTGGGCGGCGGTGATGGGCGGCAGCCTGGGCGGCATGCAGGCGCTGCAATGGACGCTGGAGTATCCGGAGCGGATCCGCCATGCCCTGGTGATCGCCTCGGCGCCCAAGCTGACGGCGCAGAACATCGCCTTCAACGAGGTGGCGCGCCAGGCCATCCTGAGCGATCCTGACTTCCACGGCGGCCACTATTACGCGCACGGCGTGGTGCCGGCGCGGGGGCTGCGCCTGGCGCGCATGATCGGTCACATCACCTACCTCTCCGACGACCAGATGGCGGAGAAATTCGGCCGCAAGCTGCGCCAGGGCGACTTGCAATTCAGCTACGACGTCGATTTCGAGATCGAGTCCTACCTGCGCTACCAGGGCGACAAGTTCGCCGGCTACTTCGACGCCAACACCTATCTCATCACCACCAAGGCGCTCGACTATTTCGATCCGGCGCGCGATTACGGCGGCAATCTCGCCGCGGCCCTTGCGCGCGCGCGCGCCGATTTCCTCGTCGTCTCCTTCTCGACCGACTGGCGCTTCGCGCCGGAGCGCTCGCGCGAGATCGTCTACGGCCTGGTGCACAACCGCCTCGACGTCAGCTATGCCGAGATCGAGTCGATCGCCGGGCACGACTCCTTCCTGCTCGACGATCCGCGCTACCACGCCGTGATGCGGGCGTACTTCGAAGGCATCGAAACATGACAAATGTTTTGGGAAGGTTCGACTTCGACGTCATCGCCAAGTGGATCAGGCCGGGCGAGAAAGTGCTCGACCTCGGCTGCGGCGACGGCAGCCTGCTGCGCTATCTGCGGGACGAGAAGGGCGTGCTCGGCTATGGCGTGGACAACGACCCCGACAACGTCCTCGCCTGCATCCGCAACGGCGTAAACGTCCTCCAGATCGACTTGGAGGCGGGCCTGTCCGGCTTCGAGGACGGCTTCTTCGACCACGTCGTGATGTCGCTCTCGCTGCAGACGGTGCGCCACACCGAGCGGCTGTTGGCCGAGATGCTGCGGGTGGGGCGCGAGGCGGTGGTGAGCTTTCCCAACTTCGGCCACCGCAGCCACCGCGAGGCCATTGCCCAGGGGCGCATGCCGGTGTCGGAGAGCCTGCCCTACCAGTGGTACAACTCGCCCAACGTGCGCTTCTTCACCATGGCCGATTTCGAGGCCCTGTGCGCCGAGCACGGCATCCTGTTGCGCGAGCGCCTCGGCTTCGACGGCGAGGCCGCCGTCGGCGAGGACCTCAACCTGAACGCCAGCATCGCCGTGTATCGGTTGGGGAAAGCCGGTTGAGTGCCCGGCCCGGCCGCCCGAAGGGGCGCCAGTCACGAACTGGAGCCGCGCAGCGGCGAACCACTGCCACCCCCTTCCGCGGGGCGAGGACGGGAATTCGCAGAGCGCCGCTCTGCGCCGTCCGAGCCGGCTGGCTGTGCAAAGCCAGCCGTGGGGCAGGGGTAGGGGAGAAGGCACCGTGAGTTCCAGCACGCCGCTGTTGCGCTCGAAGTTCTTCTGGGTTGCCGTGCTGTATTTCGCCGAGGGGTTCCCCCTCGGCATCTTCTACGAAATCTTTCCGGTCTACTTCCGCCAGCAGGGCGTCGACCTGCGCGACATCGGCGCGCTCTCCCTGCTCGGCCTGGCGTGGACCCTGAAGTTCCTCTGGGCGCCGGCGGTGGACCGCTTCCGCCACCACCGCCGCTGGATGGCCGCCGCCGACCTCGGCATGGGCGCCGTGATGATCGCCTTCGCCACCTCGGCCGGCCTGCCGCACTGGGTGTGGGCGGCGATCGCCGTCTTCGCCATTCTTTCCGCCACCAACGACGTCGCCATCGACGGCTACACCATCGAGTTGCTGCGCCGCGACGAGATGGGGCGCGGCAACGGCCTGCGCATCGGCTTCTACCGCGCCGGCATGATCACCTCCGGCGTGGTGCTGATGGCCTCGGATTTCCTCGGCTGGCCCGGCGCCTTCCTCTGCGCCGCCGCCATCTTCGCCGCCTGTGCCGCGGCCTGCCTGCTGGCGCCGCGCGAGGAACAGCGTACGCGGGCGCCGTCGGCCGGCCTGGCCGGGGAAGTCCGCGCCTTCCTGGCGCAGTCGCACGGCGCGGCGGCGCTGGTCATGGTGTTCTTGGGCACGCTTTGGCTGGCCGACGCCGCGCTCAAGCTTTCCGTGCAGCGGCCCTGGCTGTGGCCGGCGCTCGCCGCTGCGTCCGCCGCGGCCTACGGCCTGCTGCGACTGGCAGGCAAACGGAGTGCGGCGGCGCGGCAGGGCGAGGCGCCGGCCGGCGCGCTGTTCGGCGCGCTGGCCGACATGATGCAGCGCCCCGGCATCCTGCCGGTGCTGGCATTCGTGCTGATCTTCAAGCTGGGCGATGCCTCGATGGGTTTCATGGTCAAGCCGTTCTGGGTGGACGCCGGTTTTTCCGCGGCGGAGATCGGCCTGGTGTCGGTGAACATCGGTCTGGTGCTGTCGATCGCCGGCGGACTGGCCGGCGGCTGGTACGCCGACCGCGCCGGCATCTTCAAGGCGCTGTGGGTGCTCGGCCTGGCGCAGGCCGTTTCCAACCTGGTCTATGCGCTCGCCGCCTGGCTCATCCCGCTCGGCGGCGTGCCGCTGCCGGAGCATCGTGCGCTGATCTACGCGGCCAGCGCGCTGGAGTCCCTTACCGGCGGCCTCGGCACGGCGGCCTTCCTTGCCTTCCTAATGGCCATCGTGCGGCGCGAGCACAGCGCCGCCGAATACGCCCTGCTCTCCTCGGTGTTCGCCGCCTCGCGCTCAGTGGCCGGCTGGGCCGGCGGCCTCGGCGCGCACGCCATGGGTTACGCGCCGTATTTCCTGCTCACCTTCTTCCTGGCCTTTCCCGCCTACCTGCTGTTGCCTTGGGTGCGCAGGATGCTCGAGGCCCAGCCACAGCAGGAGAGAAAGACGTCTTGACGCCAGCGGCTTTGCCGGCGCGGGCATGATTCAGCGCGGGGCGAGGAAGTCGTCGATGGCGATGCGTACCCGGCGCAGGGAACGCCACATGAAAAAGCCGCGCTTCGCCCAGCGCCAGCAGGTGCGCGGACGGGCGACGAGGAGGGCGGCGCCGATGCCGGCCAGCCATTCCGGGTGGGCCTTGGCCCAGCGCCAGCCGGAGCGGATTCTCTCTGCGGCGCCGAAGGCCGGGCCGGTGGACTCGATGGCGTGCAGGATCAGCACCCGCTGGCCGGCGATCTTCAGCTGCAGCCGCTGCTTTTTCAGCGCCAGCTCAACGGTTTTCGCTTGCATCGTCCGGCCGGATCGTTTCGCGGTCCTGCGCCAGCTCGGCGATGCTGGCGGCGAACAGGCGCGAGCCCTGGCGGGTGGTGCGCCAGGCGGCCAGCGCCGCGATCAGTCCGATGGCGAGGAACAGGGCGGTAAACACGCCCAGCGCCAGCAGGCGGTGGCTGTCCCACAGCAGCACGGTGAGGAACAGCGCCAGCATCACGGCGCCGAAGCCGAGGAAGAAGAAGGCCGCCGCGGCATAGCCGAGCAGAGAGCCGAGGCGAAGCTTCTCCTCCTGTAACTCGGTGGCGAACAGCTCCAGCCGGGTCTGCAGGATGCCGAGCGCGCCGGCGACGACGTTGCGCAGGCGCGAGCCCAGACTGCCCGCTGCGGACGCCATGATTCAGGAAGGAATCAGCGGCGGCCGATGAGCAGGCCGATGATGAAACCGATGCCGGCGGCGATGCCGATCGAGCGCCACGGGTTGTCGTGCACGTAGTCGTCGGTGGCGCGCGCAACCTGCTTGGTGCGCTCGGTTACGGCAGCTTGCGCCTCGGCCAGGTTGTGGCGCGCGCTGGTCAGGTGGTCCTGCAGCTTGGCGCGCAAATCGGCCATTTTCTCGCCCGCCTGGCCGGCGGTGGCCTTGAGGATCTCCTCGGCGTCGGCGACGACGACCTTGAGGTCGGCGATGAGCTTCTGCTTGTTGACTTCGGTCATTTCGGACATGGCTGTACTCTCCGCATGAAAGGTTGCTGTTCGATTTCTAGGCTACCGATTTTCACCGGCGATGGCAAATGCCCGGATCAAACGCGTAGTCGATGCAGAGCGGTGCGTGATCCGAGAACCAGGCCCCCTTGTATACCTCTGCCTGGCGGGCGACGGCGGCCAGGCCGGGCGTGGCAACATGGTAGTCGATGCGCCAGCCGACGTTCTTGGCGCGCGCCTGGCCGCGGTTCGACCACCAGGTGTAGGCCTCACCTTCCGTTTCCGGGTGCAGGCGGCGATAGACATCGACGAAGCCGAGCGGGCCGAACAATCCATCCATCCAGGTGCGTTCCGCCGGCAGGAAACCGGAGTTCTTCAGGTTGCCCTTCCAGTTCTTCAGGTCGATCTCGCGGTGGGCGATGTTCCAGTCGCCGCACAGCAAGACTTCGCGCCCCGAGCGCCGGAGCTGCGCCAGATGGGGCTGGAAGCGATCGAGGAAGCGGAATTTCGCCTCCTGCCGCTCCGGCGAAGAGGAACCCGAGGGCAAATACACCGAGACGACGGACAGCCTGTCATACACCGCCTCGATGTAGCGTCCCTCGGCATCGAACTCGGCAACGCCGAAGCCCTCGATCACTTGTTGCGGCGGCCTGCGGCTGTAGAGGCCGACGCCGCTGTAGCCCTTCTTTTCGGCGTAATGGAAGTAGCCGCGGTAACCGGGCGGATCGAGCAATCCGGCGGTCATGTCGCCGACCTGGGCCTTCAGCTCCTGCAGGCAGACGATGTCGGCCTCCTGATGCCCCAGCCAGTCGAAAAAACCCTTGCGGGCGGCCGAGCGGATGCCGTTCAGGTTCAGGGTTATGATACGCAGCACTGTCAGGGAGCCTCCAAACCATGGATTTTAGCGGCGAGTTCATTGCCTTTGCGGTAGACACCGGCGTCTTGCGATTCGGCGAGTTCAAGACTAAGGCCGGACGCCTGAGCCCGTATTTCTTCAATGCCGGCCTGTTCAACGACGGCGCCTCGCTCGACCGGCTGTGCGGCTTTTATGCCCGCGCCATCCTCGCTTCGGGCGTTCCCTGCGACATGCTGTTCGGGCCGGCCTACAAGGGCATCCCGCTGGTGGCCGGCACCGCCATCGCGCTGGCCCAAAATGGGCGCAATCTGCCGTATTGCTTCAACCGCAAGGAGGCCAAGGACCATGGCGAGGGCGGCAGCCTGATCGGCGCGCCGCCGGCCGGCCGGGTGCTCATCGTCGACGACGTCATCTCGGCCGGCACCTCGGTGCGCGAATCGGTCGAGCTGATCCGCGCGGCCGGCGCCACGCCCGGCGGCGTGGTCATCGCGCTGGACCGCATGGAGCGCGGCCAGGGCGAACTGTCCGCCGTGCAGGAGGTGCAACAGTCCTATGGCATGCCGGTCGTGGCGGTGGCCACCCTTGATGACCTTTTTGCCTATCTTGGCGGCCGGCCGGAACTGGCGCAGAATTTGCAAGCGGTTCAACAATACCGACGACAATACGGGATAAAAACATGATGCACAGGCTCGGCTCGGCCCTGATGCTTCTCCCGGCGGTGCTGCCCATGATGGCGGCGGCGCAGGGGCGCGTGACTGTTACCTATTGCTGCACAGGCGACAACGGCCGGCAGGTGTGCTCCGACGTGCTGCCGAAGGAGTGCTACGGCAAAGCCTATCGCGAGATAAATTCGCGGGGAATCACGACCCGGCATGTCGATGCCCCGCTGAACGCCGAGCAGCGCGCGCACAAGGAGGCGGAGGCCAAAAAGGCCAAGGAGGAGGAAGCGCGGCGGCTGGAACAGGATCGCAAGAACCGCGCCCTGCTGGCCACCTACTCCTCCGAGCAGGACATCGATGTCGCGCGCGGCCGCGCCATAGCGGACATCCAGAAAACCATCAAGGTTTCCCAGGACAAGCAGGCCGAGCTGGCGAAGCAGCGGCAGAAACTCGACAGCGAGGCGGAGTTCTACAAGAAGAAGACCATGCCGGCGCCCTTGCAGGGGCAGATTCGCGACAACGATGCCGAAATGAAGGCGCAGCAGGATGCCGTCGAGGCCAAGCAAAAGGAAATCGAGGCCGCCAAGGCGCGCTACGGCGAGGAAAAGCTGCGCTACCGCGAGCTGACGCAGAAGAAGCCGGCGGGCAGTCCGCCCCCTGCGGCCGACACCCGGCCGCGCTGAGGGATGCCGGCCGTCCAGACGATCCTTGGCGCAGCGGCCATCCTCGTCGCCGGATTGGCGGTCCGCGCCCACTATCTCGATGCATCCAGCCGCTGGCAGGTGTATGTTTTCAAGCCGCTCGCCACGCTGCTGATCCTGGCCTTGGCGCTGTCCCTGGCGCCGGCCAGCCCCTCATACCAATGGGCGGTGGCCGCCGGCCTGCTGTTTTCCACCGCCGGCGATGTCTTCCTGATGTTGCCGCGCGACCGCTTCGTCGCCGGCCTGGCGAGCTTCCTGGTTGCCCACCTCTGCTATATCGGGGCCTTTTCCATCGGCGTGCCGTTCGGCGCCGCGCCGCTGCTCTGGCTTCCTTTCCTGGCGGCGGGCGGCGTGGTGCTGGCGCTGGTCTGGCCGGGGCTGAAGCCGGCGCTGCGCGCGCCAGTGACCGTCTATGTGATCGTGATTGCGGCGATGGCCGGCCAGGCGGCGGGGCGCTGGCATCTGCTGGGCGGGTGGCTGGCGCTGGCGGCCGCGCTGGGCGCGGCGCTGTTCGTCGCTTCGGATGCCGTACTGGCGCTGGACCGCTTCCGCCGGCACTTCCCTGCCGCGCGCGCCCTTACCCTGGCGACCTACTGGGCGGCGCAGCTGCTGATCGCCCTGTCCGTCTCAGCCGGCTAACTTCTTCTTCAGCAGTTCGTTGACCTGCTGAGGATTGGCCTTGCCTTTCGTCGCCTTCATGGCCTGGCCGACGAGGGCGTTGAACGCCTTCTCCTTGCCAGCGCGGAACTCCTCCACCGACTTCGGGTTGGCGGCGAGCACCTCGTCGATGATCTTCTCCAGGGCACCGCTGTCGGAAATCTGCTTCAGGCCTCTGGCCTCGATGATTGCGTCGACATCCTTGCCTTCTCCGCCCCACAGGGCATCGAAGACTTCCTTGGCCATCTTGCTCGACAGGGTGCCGTCGCTGAGGCGTGCAACCAGGCCGGCGAGCTGCGCCGGACCGACCGGCGCAGCAGCGATATCCATCTCCTCGCGGTTGAGGCGCGCGGCCAGCTCGCCCATCACCCAGTTGGCGCACAGCTTGGCGTTGCCGGCGCCGGCCGCCGCCACGGCCTGCTCGAAATAGGCCGCCGTCTCGCGCGCGGCGGTGAGCGTGCCGGCGTCGTAGGCGGAGAGCCCGTAGTCGCGCTCAAAGCGCGACTTCATGGCTTCCGGCAGTTCCGGCATGACGGCCTTCACCTCATCGATCCAGGCGGCGGAGATCTCCAGCGGCAGCAGGTCGGGGTCGGGGAAGTAGCGATAGTCGTGCGCCTCCTCCTTCGAGCGCATGGCGCGCGTCTCGCCGGTGGCCGGATCGAACAGCACGGTGGCCTGATCGATGCGGCCGCCGTCTTCGAGCCGATCGATCTGCCAGCGTGCCTCGTACTCGATGGCCTGCTGCAGGAAGCGGAAGGAGTTGAGGTTCTTGATCTCGCGCCGCGTGCCGAGCTGGTCCGAACCCTTCGGCCGCACCGAGACGTTGGCGTCGCAGCGGAAGGAGCCTTCCTGCATGTTGCCGTCGCAGATGTCGATCCAGCGCACCAAGGCATGCAGGGCCTTGGCGTAGGCCACCGCCTCCTCGGCGCTCCTCATGTCCGGCTCGGTGACGATTTCCAGCAGCGGCGTGCCGGCGCGGTTGAGGTCGATGCCCGATCTTCCATGGAAGTCCTCGTGCAGCGACTTGCCGGCATCCTCCTCGAGATGGGCGCGGGTGAGGCGGACGAATTTCTCCTCCGCCGTGTCGCCGCGACTGACTCTTATCGTCAGCCCGCCGCCGGAGACCACCGGCAGTTCGTACTGGCTGATCTGGTAGCCCTTCGGCAGGTCCGGGTAGAAGTAGTTCTTGCGCGCGAACACCGAGCGCGGCGCGACGCGCCCGCCGACCGCCAGTCCGAAGCGTATGGCGCGCTCCACCGCGCCGCGGTTGAGCACCGGCAGCACGCCGGGCAGGGCGATGTCCACGGCGCACGCCTGCGTGTTCGGCGCGGCGCCGAAGGCGGTCGACGCCCCCGAGAAGATCTTCGAGGCGGTGTTGAGCTGGGCGTGGGTTTCCAGCCCGATGACGATTTCCCAGTCGGAGAAGCTCATGGTTGCATTCTTTCAGGCGCAGCTGCCGTCGCGCCGGTCGTAGATCATCGGCAGCAGCTGGTCCCAGGCGCTACCCGTGCACATCCGTTCGCACTGCTGAAAAGCGACGGTGACGCGCGCGCCCTGCTCCCACATGCGCACGATGCAGCTGCCGTTCGCCTGGGCGAGCTCGACGATCGGCATTTCCTTGACCTGGCGGAAGTCCTTGAGCGCGAAGCGGCAGCTGCCGTGCTCGGGGAAATTCGCCTTCGCCTCGAAGGTGCGCACCCGCCCGGCGGCCACGTCGAGCTTGAGCGAACCGCTGCCGCCGGTCTCGTCGCGATAGCTGCAGTCGGTCTTCACGTCGAGTGCGCGCGCCGGGATCGGTGCCGGCCGTTCTAGTTCTAAGATGGCGCAGGCGCCGAGCAAGGCAACGAGGGCGACGAGCAGCAGTTTGCGCAACATGATTTACCTTTCGCTCAGGCGCAGGAGCCCTTGTTCCGGTCGTTGAGGATGGGCCAGAGGTAGCTGTGGGCGTTGCCCGAGCACATCTTCTCGCATTGCTGGAAGGCGACGGTGACGCGCTCGCCCTGCTCCCAGACGCGCACGATGCAGCGGCCCTTGTTCTGGCTGAGCTCGATGGCCGGCAGCGACTTCGTCTGGCGGAAGTCCTTCAGGTCGAAGCGGCAGCTGCCGCGCTTCGGGATGTTCACCTTCGCGGCAAAGGACCGCACCTTCGCCTCCGCAACGTCCAGCTTGAGCGCGCCGTTGTAGCCGGTCTCGTCGCGGAAGCTGCACTCGGCCCTGACGTTGAGCGGGCGTACCGGGATGGGCCCGGGCTTCTGCGGTCCGGCGGCGGGCTTCGCCGCCCCGGCCGGTTCGGCAGGTGTCGTCGCTACTGGCGGTGGCGTCTTCTCCGGCGCGGCACAGGCACCCAGGAGCAGGATGGCGAAGCCGGCGGCAAGCCTTGCGCGCATGGTCAGAGTGCCGGGCGGCGCGTGTGCCAGTCGGTGGCGAGCTGGTAGCGGTGCGCCGCGTTGAGCATGCGTGCCTCGCCGAAATAGTCGCCGATGATCTGCAGGCCGACCGGCCGGCCGCCGGCACCGAAGCCGCAGGGGATGGACAGGCCGGGCAGGCCGGCCAGGTTGACGGCGATGGTGTAGATGTCGGACAGGTACATCTGCACCGGATCGGTGCTCTTTGCGCCGAGGTCGAAGGCCACCGTCGGGCTGGTCGGCCCCATGATCAGGTCGCAGGTCTTGAAGGCTTCCGAAAAGTCAGTCGCGATGAGACGGCGGATGCGCTGTGCCTGCAGGTAATAGGCGTCGTAATAACCGTGCGACAGCACGTAGGTGCCGATGAGGATGCGCCGCTTCACCTCGGCGCCGAACCCCTGGGCGCGGCTCTTGCAGTACATGTCGGCGAGGTCGCCGTACTGCGGCGCACGGTGCCCGTAGCGCACGCCGTCGAAGCGCGACAGGTTGCTCGAGGCTTCGGCCGGGGCGATGACGTAGTAGGCCGGCACCGACAGCTTCATGTTGGGTAGCGAGATGTCCACCGTGACGGCGCCCAGCTTGCGGTATTCGGCGATGGCCGCCTCGACCGCCTGCGCCACGTCGGCGGAGAGGCCCTCGGCGAAGAATTCCTTCGGCAGGCCGATGCGCAGGCCGGCGAGCGGCTGCTCCAGATCGCGGGCGTAGTCCTCGGCCGGCCGCTCCAGGCTGGTGGAATCGCGCGGGTCGAAGCCGGCCATGGCATTGAGCAGCAGGGCGCAATCCTCGGCGCTTTTCGCCATCGGCCCGCCCTGGTCGAGCGAGGAGGCGAAGGCGATCATGCCCCAGCGCGAGACGACGCCGTAGGTCGGCTTGAGGCCGGTCAGTCCGCACAGGGCGGCCGGCTGGCGGATCGAGCCGCCGGTGTCGGTGCCGGTGGCGGCGGGCGCCAGGCGGGCGGCGACCGCCGCGGCCGAGCCGCCCGAAGAGCCGCCCGGCACGGCGGCCGGGTCCCACGGGTTCTTCACCGGGCCGTAGAAAGAGGTCTCGTTGGACGAGCCCATGGCGAACTCGTCCATGTTGGTCTTGCCGAGCGTCACCGTGCCGGCGGCCTTGAAGCGCTCGATCACGGTGGCGTCGTAGGGGCTGAGGAAGTTCGCCAGCATCTTCGAGCCGCAGGTGGTGATCCAGCCCTCGGCGCAGAAGATGTCCTTGTGCGCCAGCGGGATGCCGGTGAGCGGGCCGCCCTCGCCGCGCGCCAGGCGGGCGTCGGCGATGCGCGCCATGGCGAGGGTTTTCTCGGGATCGACCGTGATGAAGGCGTTCAACCCCGGATTGAGCTGCGCGATGCGATCGAGGAAGAGGGTCGCCAGCTCGACGCTGGAAATCTTCTTCCCCGCCAAGGTGGCGGCGAGTTCCTTCAGGCTTGCATGGATCATTCGATGACTTTCGGCACCAGATATAGGCCCGCCTCGGTTTCGGGGGCGATCTTCTGGAAGTCGGCGTGCCGGTCGCGCTCGGTGACGCGGTCCTCGCGCAGGCGCTGGGCGAGGTCGCGGGCGTGGGCCATCGGCGCGATGCCGCCGGTGTCGACCGCCTGCATCTGCTCGATCAGGGCGAAGATGCCGTTCAACTGGTCGCGCGTCTGCTCGGCTTCTCCGGGCGCGAGTTCGATGCGGGCGAGCTCGGCGATGCGCCGGACCTGGTCGAGACTGAGGGACATGGCGGGGGGCAAGTCTAATAATGCAAGGCGCAATAGAGTATCATAGGCCATTTACTTTCCGCACCCCGCAAAGGCATTTCCGATGTTTGGTTTCTTGCGTTCCTATTTCTCCAACGACCTGGCGATCGACCTCGGCACCGCCAACACGCTGATCTACGTGCGCACCAAGGGCATCGTGCTGAACGAGCCTTCCGTGGTGGCGATCCGCACCGAAGGCGGCCCCAACGCCAAGAAGACGATCATGGCGGTCGGCCATTCCGCCAAGCAGATGCTGGGCAAGACGCCCGGCAGCATCACCGCCATCCGGCCCATGAAGGACGGCGTCATCGCCGACTTCACGGTCACCGAGCAGATGCTCAAGCAGTTCATCAAGAAGGTGCACGACTCGCGCCTGTTCTCGCCCAGCCCGCGCATCATCATCTGCGTGCCCTGCGGCTCGACCCAGGTCGAGCGGCGCGCCATCCGCGAATCCGCGCTGGGCGCCGGCGCCTCGCAGGTGTATCTCATCGAGGAGCCGATGGCGGCGGCGATCGGCGCCTCGCTGCCGGTTTCCGACGCCACCGGCTCGATGGTGGTGGACATCGGCGGCGGCACCACCGAGGTGGGCGTCATCTCGCTGGGCGGCATGGTGTACGCCGGCTCGGTGCGCGTCGGCGGCGACAAGTTCGACGAGGCCATCATCAACTACATCCGCCGCAACTACGGCATGCTGATCGGCGAGACCACCGCCGAGTCGATCAAGAAGGAAATCGGCTCCGCCTTCCCCGGCTCTGAAGTGAAGGAAATGGAAGTCAAGGGCCGCAACCTCGCCGAGGGCATCCCGCGCAGCTTCACCATCTCCAGCAACGAGATCCTCGAGGCGCTCACCGAGCCGCTCAACGCCATCGTCGGCGCCGTCAAGCAGGCGCTCGAGCAGACGCCGCCCGAGCTGGGCGCCGACATCGCCGAGAAGGGCATGGTGCTCACCGGCGGCGGCGCGCTGCTGCGCGACCTCGACCGCCTGCTCATGGAAGAGACCGGCCTGCCGGTGATCGTCGCAGAGGATCCGCTGACCTGCGTGGTGCGCGGCTCCGGCTTGGCGCTGGAGAAGGTGGATACCCTCGGGAGCATCTTCGCGAATGAGTAAGGGCGTGCGGCACGGGCTTCCCGGTATGCCGCCGCAACGCCTCTAGCTGCCGATGTCGGTCGTCGGTCACCAGCCGCCTCCCTTCTTCAAACGCGGTCCCGCTCCGCTGGCGCGGCTGGCCTTCTTCGTCGTTCTCTCGCTGGCCCTGCTGGTGTTCGATCTGAAGTACCGCTATCTCGAGCTGGCCCGCCAGGGCGTGGCGGCGGTGCTCTACCCCTTGCAGCGCGCCGCCTATGCCCCGGTCGATCTCTATGGGCAGCTGGGCGGCTATTTCACCAGCCTGGCGGCGGTGCAGCGCGAAAACGAACAGTTGAAGCGCAAGGAACTGGAAAGCGCCAACTGGCTGCTGCGGCAGCAGCACCTCGAGCAGGAGAACCAGCGGCTGCGCGAACTGCTCGACATGAGGGCGAAGCAGCCAGTGCCGGGCACGCTGGCCGAAATTCTCTACACTGCGCGCGATCCCTTCTCGCGCCGCGTCGTCGTCGACAAGGGCGGCCAGCATGGCGTCGTCGCCGGCCAGGCGGTGGTGGACGAATCCGGCGTGCTCGGCCAGGTGACGCGCGTGTTTCCGATGCAAAGCGAGGCGACCCTGATCACCGACAAGAACCAGGCCGTGCCGGTCAAGCTGGTCAGGAACGGCCTGCGCAGCGTGCTGTTCGGCGCCTCCGGCGGCCAGCTCGAACTGCGCTTCCTCGCCGCGAACGCCGACGTGCAGCCGGGCGATCTCCTCGTCACATCGGGGCTGGACGGCATCTACCAGCCCGGCCTGCCGGTGGCCAAGGTGGTGCGGGTCGACCGCGATGCCGCCTACTCCTTCGCCCGCATCCTGTGCGAGCCGGTGGCCGGCGTGGAAAGGCACGGCCAGGTGCTGATCCTCGGCGCACGCGAGCCACTGCCGCCGCAGATCGAGGAAACCGAACCGCGCGACAAGCCGTCGAAGGGGCGTAAGGCGAAACGCAAGGAGCCGGCAGCGCAGCCATGACCATCCAGCCCACCCACAGCTCGCGCCGCATCCTGCTGCCCGTCAGGCAGTGGTTCATCCTGTTCTCGCTGGCGGCGGCCTTCTTCCTCAACCTGATCCCGCTCGGCCACGCCATCGGCGTGCCGGACTGGGTGGCGCTGACGCTGGCTTTCTGGTGCGTGCGCGAACCGCTGCGCGTCGGCATGGGCACCGCCTTCGTTTTCGGCGTGCTGATGGATGTCGCCGCCGGCAGCGTCATGGGCCAGCATTCGCTTGCCTACCTGCTGCTGGCCTACGCCGCCGGCGGCCTGTCGCGCCGCATCCTGTGGTTCCCGCTCGTGCAGCAGGCGCTGCACGTGCTGCCGTTGCTGCTGGCGACCCAGCTGGTGATGGTGGTCACGCGGCTGGTCGGCGGCGCCGATTTTCCCGGCTGGGGCTATTTCCTCGGCAGCTTCAGCGGCGCGCTCCTCTGGTTCCCGCTCACCTTCATGTTGCTGCTGCCGCAGTACCAGCCGATCGAGAAGGACGAGAACCGGCCGATATGACAACCCTCCCCCTCCCCCCCTTCCTGCGGAAGGGGCAAACGAAGGTTCAGCCGCTACGCAGCTTTCGCGCCGTTGACTTCAGCCATCCTTGGAACGGCCCGGCGGAAGGCTGAAATGCGTCCGGCCGAGTTCAAGAACCCCGAGCAGGAAATCGAGCGCTTCCAGGGCCGCCTGGCGGTGACGGGCGGTCTGGTGCTCGCCGCCTTCTTCCTGCTGTTCGTGCGCTTCTTCTGGCTGCAGGTGGTGCAGCACGAGCACTACCGGACGCGCGCCGAGGAAAACCGGATTTCGCTGGTGCCGGTGGTGCCCAATCGCGGCCTCATCGTCGATCGCAGCGGCGCCGTGCTGGCACGCAACTATTCGGCCTACACGCTGGAGATCACGCCGGGCAAGGTGGCCGACCTGGAGGCGGTCATCGATGATCTGGCGAGCATCATCGACATCCAGCCGAGGGATCGCAAGCGCTTCCGCCGCCTGCTCGAGGAGAGCAAGAACTTCGAGTCGCTGCCGATCCGCACCCGCCTGACCGACGAGGAGGTGGCGCGCTTCGTCGCCCGGCGCTTCCGTTTCCCCGGCGTCGACATCAAGGCGCGCCTGTTCCGCCAGTATCCGCAGGGGGCGCTGGCCTCGCATGCCCTGGGCTACATCGGCCGCGTCAATGACCGCGACCTGGCCACCATCGAGAAGCACAATGGCGAGGACAATTACCGCGGCACCGAGCATTTCGGCAAGACCGGGCTGGAGCAGAAATACGAGTTCGAGCTGCACGGCCAGACCGGCTTCGAGCAGATTGAAGTGGATGCCGGCGGACGCGCCGTGCGCGTGCTCGACCGCACGCCGCCCTTGCCGGGCAACAACCTGGCGCTGACGCTCGATGCCAGGCTGCAGAAGGTGGCCGAGCAGGCCTTCGGCGACCGCCGCGGCGCGCTGGTCGCCATCGAACCGTCCACCGGCGGCATTCTCGCGCTGGTGTCGATGCCCGGCTACGACCCGAATCTTTTCGTCGACGGCATCGGTCTGGCGGACTGGGAGGCGCTCAACACTTCCGAGGACAAGCCGATGGTCAACCGGGCGCTGAACGGCGCCTATCCGCCCGGCTCGACCTTCAAGCCCTTCATGGCGCTGGCAGCGCTCGAGTTGGGCAAGCGCACGCCGCAGCAGAGCATTGCCGATCCGGGCTATTTCAATTTCGGCGGCCATACCTTCATGGACGACAAGAAAGGCGGCCACGGCATGGTGGACATGTATAAGTCCATCGTGCAGTCGTGCAACACCTATTATTTCGTCCTGGCCAACGACATGGGCATCGATGCCATCTCGAACTTCATGCGCCAGCTCGGCTTCGGCCAGCGGACCGGCATCGATATAGAAGGCGAATCGGAGGGCGTGCTGCCTTCCCCCGAATGGAAAAAGAAGCGGTTCCGCAAACCCGAGCAGCAGAAATGGTATGCGGGCGAAACCATCTCCATCGGCATCGGCCAGGGCTACAACGCCTATACGCCGATCCAGCTGGCGCAGGCGACGGCGGCCATCGCCAACGACGGCGTGATGTTCCGTCCGCACCTGGTGAAGTACGTCGAAAACATCAAAACTGGCGAGCGGCGGGCGATCGAGCCCGAGCCCATGCGCATCCTGCCCTTCAAGCCGGCCAATATCGAGGTGATCAAGCAGGCCATGGTCGGGGTGAACAAGGAAGGCACCGGGGCGCGCGCCTTCGCCGGCGCGGAATATCTGGCTGCCGGCAAGACCGGCACGGCGCAGGTGTACAGCCTGCGCGGCGGCTCCTACCAGCGTGACAAAGTGAAGGAACGTCTGCGCGACCATGCCCTGTTCATCGCCTTCGCGCCGGCCGATGCGCCGCGGATCGCCCTCGCCGTGCTGGTGGAGAACGGGGGCTTCGGCGCGCAATCGGCGGCACCGATCGCGCGTCAGGTTTTCGATTACTGGCTGCTCGGCAAGCAGCCCCAGTCAGTAGCGCCTTTCGACGAGGAGGCCGTCGAGGATGAGTGACTTCGTATTCAACCCGCGCGACTGGCTGCATCGCCTGGCAGCGCCGGTCGACCCGGTCACCTTCGGCCTGCTCGCCATCCTGCTGGCCTACGCCGGGCTGCTGCTCGTCAGCGCCTCGCCGGAGCGACTCAATAATCAATTCATCAATCTTGCCGTGGCGCTGGTGGTGATGCGCATCGCCGCCCAGGTGTCGCCGCAGCGGCTGATGCACCTGGCGCTGCCGCTCTATGTGGCGGGCATCCTGCTGCTCGTGGCCGTGGCGCTGTTCGGCGACATCTCGAAGGGCGCGCGCCGCTGGCTGAACATCGGCTTCATGCGCATCCAGCCTTCCGAGATCATGAAGATCGCCGTGCCGCTGATGCTGGCCTGGTACTTCCAGAAACACGAGGCGATGCTGCGCGCCCGCGACTGGCTGGCCGCCGCGCTGATCCTGCTGCTGCCGGTCGGCCTCATCGTGCGGCAACCGGACCTGGGTACGGCGATCCTGGTGTTCGCCGCCGGCTTTTTCGTCATTTTCCTGGCCGGGCTGTCGTGGAAGGTGCTGGCGACCCTGTTCGTCGGCGGCCTCGCCAGCCTGCCGCTGGCGTGGAGCCTGCTGCACGATTATCAGCGCCAGCGCATCCTGACGCTGATCGACCCCGAAGCGGATCCGCTCGGCAGGGGTTTCCACATCATCCAGTCGACCATCGCGGTGGGCTCCGGCGGCATTCTCGGCAAGGGCTGGGGCAGCGGTACGCAGACTCACCTCGAGTTCCTGCCGGAGCGCCACACCGACTTCATTTTTGCCGTGCTTGCGGAGGAATTCGGCCTGCTCGGCGCGGGCTTCCTGCTGGTGCTCTACGCCCTGATCATCGGCCGCGGCCTGATGATCGCCGGCAACGCGCCGACGCTGTTCTCGCGCCTGCTCGCCGGCAGCATCACGCTGATCTTTTTCACCTACGCCTTCGTGAACATGGGCATGGTGAGCGGGATCCTGCCCGTGGTCGGCGTGCCGCTGCCCTTCGTCAGCTACGGCGGCACGGCGCTGGTGACGTTGTTCGCCGGCGTGGGCATACTGATGTCGATTCACAAGCATCGCATGCTGGTGCAGAAATGATCCCCCAACCCCCGACCCCTGCCCCGGGGCAGGGGAGCCTGATTGCTTGCTGCGCTCGGTTGTTACGGGTCGCGGCTAACGGGCGTGGTCGTGCTTGTTCGCGTCGCGAACGGGCCGTCTCGCCTTGGGGCACCCCAGGAGTACTTCTTCAGGGCGGCTTCGCCCGCCCTTCAGGGCGCGGCCCGGCGGCGAGACTGCGCCTTTTCTGTCTGTCGGCCATGGGCATATTGCTGGCCGCCTGCGGCTCGCAGCCGCCGCGCGCCATCGAGCGCGACGAGTCGGCTGCACCACCGCCCGCTGCCGCGAAGTCGGCGCCGCAGAAACCGCAATACGGCCTCAAGCGCGGCGGCGGTTTCTATCAGGACGACGGTCCGGGCGACACCATTCCTGACAATCTCGACGCCATTCCCGACGCCCAGCCGAGGGCCGAGCCGCTGCACCGCTTCGCCAACCGGCCCTATTCCGTGCTGGGCAGGGACTATGTGCCGGCGCAGGAGCTGAAGCCTTACAGGATGCGCGGCGTGGCGAGCTGGTACGGCCGCAAGTTCCACGGCCAGAAGACCTCCAGCGGCGAGGTGTACGACATGTTCGCCATGACCGCAGCGCACCCGACCCTGCCGATTCCCAGCTACGTGCGCGTCACCAGCCTGGCGAACGGCAAGTCGGTGGTGGTGCGGGTGAACGACCGCGGCCCCTTCCTGCACGACCGTCTGATCGACCTCTCCTACGCCGCCGCCTGGAAGCTCGGCTACATCGGCAGCGGCAGCACGCAGGTCGAAGTGGAGAGCATCCTGCCGGGGGCAACGCAGCTGGCGGCCGCGCCGCCCGCCGCCGCGCCGGCGGGCGACCCGATCGCGGACCTCGTCGCCGCCGCGCCGGCGGAACCGCCGCCCCTGCCCGCCGTGCAGGAATTGCGCGGCATCTTCCTGCAGCTCGGCGCCTTCGGCAGCCAGGAGAATGCCGAGAGCTTCCGCGCCCGCATCCTGCGCCAGCTCGACTGGCTGGGCGAAGCCATCCATGTGCAGGCCAGGGACGGCATGTACCGGCTGCACCTCGGCCCCTATCGCGACGCGCAGGAAGCCGGCCGCGTTGCCGAGCGGATTCGCGAAACGCTCGCCTTCAAGCCCTTCGTCATCCAGCGCTGACGTATAATTCGAGTCCTTTCCCCGGTTGCAGCCCCATGAAGTTCCTCGTCTTCCTTTTCCTGGCGGCGTTCTCCGCCATGACCCAGGCGCAAATCCTGCCGCAGGCGCCTACCGTCGCGGCCAGGTCCTGGCTGCTGCTGGACTACTCGACCGGCCAGGCGCTGGCGGCCTACAACCCGGACGAGCGCGTCGAGCCGGCCTCGCTCACCAAGCTGATGACGGCTTATGTGGTGCTGGGCGCGCTCAAGGAGGGCCGCATCAAGCCTGGGCAGACGGTGCCGGTCTCCGAGCGCGCCTGGAAGGCGCCCGGCTCGCGCATGTTCATCGAGCCGAAGCGGCCGGTCACGGTGGACGAACTGCTGCACGGCCTGGTGATCCAGTCCGGCAACGACGCCTGCATCGCGCTGGCGGAAGCCGTGGCCGGCAGCGAAGAGGCCTTTGTCCAGGCGATGAACCGCGAGGCGCAGCGCCTGGGGCTGAAGAACACGCGCTTCGCCAACTCGACCGGCCTGTCCGATCCGCAGCACTACTCGACGGCGCGCGAGTTGGGCACGCTGGCGGCGGCGCTGATCCGCGATTTCCCCGAGCACTATCCGCTCTATTCGCAGCGCGAATACACCTACAACCGCATCACGCAGGCCAACCGCAACCGCCTGCTCTGGCTCGATCCGGTGGTCGACGGCGTCAAGACCGGCCACACCGAGAACGCCGGCTATTGTCTGGTCGCTTCCGCCAAGCGCGGCCCGCGCCGCCTGCTCTCGGTGGTGATGGGCACGGCCTCCGATGCCATGCGCACCCAGGAGTCGCAGAAGCTGCTCAACTTCGGCTTCCAGTTCTTCGATGCGGTGAAGCTCTACGGCAAGGACCAGGCGGTCTCGCAGCTCAAGGTGTGGAAGGGCGCGCAGAACACCGTCAAGGCCGGCTTCCTCGAGGATTTCACGCTGTCCCTGCCCAAGGGCATGGCGGACAAGGTGCAGGCCAGTCTGGTCAGCCGGCAGCCGCTAGTGGCGCCGGTGCAGAAGGGCCAGCCCATCGCCACGCTCAAGCTCGCGCTCGACGACAAGCCCATCGGCGAGTACCCGGTCGTCGCGCTGGAGACCGTGCCGGTGGCCGGGATGTTCGGGCGCGCCTGGGACACCCTGCGCCTGTGGTTCGAATGAGCACCGTCTATCTCGACGGGCGGTTCATGCCGATCGCCGAGGCGAAGGTCTCGGCGATGGATCGCGGCTTCCTCTACGGCGACGGCGCCTACGAGGTGATCCCGGTCTATTCGCGCCGGCCCTTCCGCCTCGCCGAGCATCTGGCGCGCCTGCGCCATACCCTGGAGGGCATCCGCCTCGCCAATCCGCACGACGATGCGGAGTGGGTGCGGCTGATCGGCGAGATCGTCGCGCGCAACGAGGGCGACGACCAGTCGGTGTACCTTCAGATCACGCGCGGCGCGGATACCAAGCGCAACCACGCCTTCCCGGCCAGGGTGGCGCCGACGGTCTATATCCTGTCCGAGCCGCTGGTGACGCCGCCGCCGGCGCAGCGCGAGCAAGGCATTGCGACGATCTCGGCGCCCGATGTGCGCTGGCTGCGCTGCGACCTGAAGGCGATCTCGCTGCTGGCCAACTGCCTGCTGCGCCAGCAGGCGGTGGACGCCGGCTGCGTCGAGACCATCCTGTTCCGCGACGGCTTCATGACCGAGGGCGCCGCCTCCAACATCTTCGCCGTCAGGGACGGCGTGCTGCTGGCGCCGCCGAAGAACAACCTGATGCTGCCCGGCATCACCTACGACGTGGTGCTCGAACTGGCCGCCGCGCACGGACTGCCGGTCGAAGTGCGGCCGGTGGCGGAGGCGGAAGCGCGCGGCGCCGACGAGCTGTGGATGACCTCCTCGACCAAGGAGGTACTGCCCATCGTCCTGCTCGACGGCCGGCCCGTCGGCGACGGCCGCCCCGGCCCGGTCTTCGCCCGGATGTACGCCTGGTACCAGGACTTCAAGCGTACGGTGATGCGCGCCGGTGAGTGAGCAGACGCTTCTTCAGTTTCCCTGCGATTTCCCCATCAAGGTGATGGGCCGGCGGCAGGACGGCTTCGCCCAGGCGATGCTGGAAGTGGTGCTGCGCCATGCGCCGGACTACGCCGCCGCCGCCATGGAGATGCGGCCCAGCGCCAAGGGCAACTACATGAGCCTGACCTGCACCATCCGCGCCGTCTCCCGCGCGCAGCTGGATGCGCTGTACGCCGAACTCTCCGCGCATCCGCTGGTGAAGGTCGTGCTGTGAGCGGGCTGGTTCAGCGCCGTCTCGGGGAGACTGACTTTTCCGCCACATGGCGGGCGATGCAGCGCTTCACCGCCGAGCGCACGGCGGACACGCCCGACGAGCTTTGGCTCACCGCGCACCCGCCGGTGTTCACGCAAGGCCAGGGCGGCAAGCCGGAACACCTGCTGCGCGACATCGGCATTCCCGTCGTGAAGATCGATCGCGGCGGCCAGATCACCTACCACGGCCCCGGCCAGGCCGTGGCCTATCTGCTGATCGACCTGTCGCGGCGCGGCCTCAAGGTGCGCGAATTGGTGAGCCGCATCGAGCAGGCGGTCATCGACATGCTGGCCGATTTCGGCGTGCAGGGCGAGCGCCTGGCCGGCGCGCCGGGCGTGTATGTCGGCGGCGCCAAGATCGCCGCCCTCGGCCTGCGCGTCAGGGGCGGCTGCTGCTACCATGGCGTGGCGCTCAACGTCGACATGGAACTTGCGCCCTATGCGGCGATCAATCCCTGCGGCTATCCCGGATTGAAGGTGACGCAGCTGCGCGATTTGGGCGTGGCCGCCGGCTGGCAGGAGACCGGAGAAGCCCTGCTGGGACAACTCAAGCGACAGATCGAAAAGTGAGCGACGACAAACCGCACAAGCAGAAGGGCGAGGCGAAGACCGCGCGCATCCCCATCAAGGTGGTGCCGGCCGCCGTGCCGTTGAAGAAGCCGGCGTGGATTCGCGCCAGGGCCGGCAACAGCCAGGCGCGCTTCGGCGAGGTGAAGCGCATCCTGCGCGAGGCCGCCCTGCACACGGTGTGCGAGGAAGCCTCCTGTCCCAACATCGGGGAATGCTTCGGCAAGGGCACCGCCACCTTCATGATCCTCGGCGACGTGTGCACGCGGCGCTGCCCCTTCTGCGACGTCGGCCACGGCAAGCCGCTTGCGCCCGACGCCAACGAGCCGGCGCATCTCGCCCGCACCGTGGCGGCGATGCAGCTCAAGTACGTGGTCATCACCAGCGTCGACCGCGACGACCTGCGCGACGGCGGCGCGCAGCATTTCGCCGAGTGCATCCGCGCCGTGCGCGCGGCCTCCCCCGCCACGCGCATCGAAATCCTGGTGCCGGATTTCCGCGGCCGCCTGGACATCGCGCTCGACATCCTCTCGGCCACGCCGCCCGACGTCTTCAACCACAACCTGGAGACCGTGCCGCGGCTCTACAGGCAGACGCGCCCCGGCGCCGACTACGCGCACTCGCTGGAATTGCTGCGGGCGTTCAAGGCGCGCAATCCGGCGCTGCCGACCAAGTCCGGCCTGATGGTCGGGCTGGGCGAGACCGACGAGGAGATCCTCGCCGTGATGCGCGACCTGCGCGCGCACGGCGTCGACATGCTCACCATCGGGCAATACCTCGCCCCCTCCGCCCACCACCTGCCGGTGCTGCGCTATGTGCATCCCGACGTCTTCGCGCTGTTCGGGCGCGAGGCGCAGGCGATGGGCTTCTCCCACGCCGCCAGCGCGCCGATGGTGCGTTCGAGCTACCACGCCGACCTGCAGGCGCACCTCGCCGGCGTCACCTGAGAGAGCCTCTGTCATGCTGAAGAAAATTCTTTTCCTGCTGGCGCTGTGCTGCGCCTTCGGCGCACAGGCGCAGGTCAAGGTCGGCCAGGCGGTGGCGCCGTTCGACACCCGGCTGCTCGACGGCAGGCAGCTTCCCGCGCAGGCGCTCGCGGGCAAGGCCGTGCTGGTGGTGTTCTGGGCCACCTGGTGCCCGCCCTGCCAGAAGGAACTGCCGGAGTTGCAGGCGCTCTACGAGCAATACCGCGGCCGGGGTTTCGAGATACTGGCGCTGTCCATCGACGCCGACCCGTTCGTCGTCGAGGAATTCTGGAAGGACCACGAGTACGCCTTTCCCGTGGCGATGAAGGCGCCGGCGCACACGCAGGCGTTCGGCCCGGTGCGCGCTACGCCGACCCTCTACCTGATCGACCGCAAGGGCGTGCTGCGCCTGGCGCGCACCGGCCCGCTCGGCCGCGACGCGCTGGAGGCCCGGCTCAAGCCGCTCCTATAAGGAGCCTATCGTCTCAAGGCGGCGTCGACCGCCCGCTTGTAGTAGATGTAATCCATCTCCGGCGCCGGCGCGCCGAGGCGCGTCGCCACCGCCGAGATCTGGCCGCGGTGGTGCACCATGTGTCCCATCATGTGGGTGAGCACGTCGCGCACCCAGTTGCGGCGCTCCCGGCCGTCCGAGCCGCGGTAGGCGATTTCCGTCTCGAAGAAGCTCTCCGGCCGCGTCTCCAGCCAGTGCTGCAGGCCGCGCAGCTCCAGGCGCAGGGCGTTCTTCAGCTCGCGCCAGTCGGGATGGTGCAGGCGCTTGTAATCGACGATCGGGCTTTCCCCCTGCAGGCGCAGCCGCCACAGCTCGGCCACCACCAGCATGTGATCCGCAGTGTGGTGGATGGACTGGAAGAACAGCCCCTGCGATTCGGCAAGCGCCGTCGGGTCGAGCCGGTCGAGGCATTCGAACAGCACCTCGTTGGCCCAGTGCTGGTAGTCGGCCTGGTAGATGAAATACTGCTTCCAGCTTGGCGCACCCATCTTGCCTCCTTCGTGCGAGAATGCAGACAGTCCAAGCGGAGTTCACCATGGCTGCCCTGTCGCGCATTTTCATCGCTTTGAGTTTGCTTGTCACCCTTTTCCCCGCGCACGCCGCCGGCCTGGATGCCATCAGCGCCGAGGAAAGCGGCGGCGCGCTGCGCCAGGCGCTTTCCCAGGGCGCCGTCGCCGCGGTGGCGAATCTCGGCCGCACGGATGGCTTCCTCGGCAACCCGAAGGTGAAGATTCCCCTGCCGGAGAACCTGCAGAAGGCGGAGAAGATGATGCGCAAGCTCGGCATGGGCAAATACGCCGACGAGCTGATCGTCACCATGAACCGCGCCGCCGAGGCCGCCGTGCCGGAGGCGAAGGAGCTGCTCCTCAACGCCGTGAAGCAGATGACCCTGCAGGACGCCAAGGCCATCCTCACCGGCGGCGACGACTCGGTCACGCAATACTTCAAGCGCACCACCTCGGCGCCGCTCACCGAGCGGTTCCTGCCCATCGTCAGACAGGCCACCGAGCGCGTGGAGCTGGCGAAGAAATACAACCGCTACGCCAAGCAGGGCGCCAAGCTCGGCCTGATCGACAAGAAAGACGCCAGCCTCGAGGCTTACGTCACCGAGAAGGCGCTCGACGGCCTGTTCCTCATGATCGGCGAGGAGGAGCGGGCGATCCGCAAGAATCCGCTGGGCCAGGCCAGCAGCCTGCTGCAGAAGGTGTTCGGCGCGCTCAGATAAATGCTCCCGCCGTCCCGGCGGGACTGACTTTTCGATGGTTTCGACACTCAATCCGCCGCAGCGCGATGCGGTGAAATATCTCGACGGCCCGCTGCTGGTGCTGGCCGGCGCCGGCTCCGGCAAGACCCGCGTCATCACGCAGAAGATCGCCCACCTGGTCCAGCAGCGCGGCTACAAGCCCGAGCAGATCGCCGCCATCACCTTCACCAACAAGGCGGCGAAGGAGATGCGCGAGCGGGCGAAGCAATTGCTGCCGGGGCAGCCGCTCGAATCGCTCAACGTGTCCACCTTCCACGCCCTCGGCGCGCGCATCCTGCGCCAGGAAGCGAAGGCCCTGCAACTCAAGCCGCGCTTCTCCATCTTCGATGCCGCCGACAGCGGCGCCGTGCTCGCCGAACTGGCGAAGGAGGCCGACAAGGCGCGCCTGAAATCCCTGCAGTGGCGCATCTCCGGCTGGAAGAACGCGCTGGTCGAGCCGGAGGCAGCGCTCTCGCTGGCCGAGGACGAGCTGGGGCTGGCCGCGGCGCGGCTCTACGGCGACTACGAAAAAGCCCTGCGCGCCTACCAGGCGGTGGACTTCGACGACCTGATCCGCCTGCCGGTGCGGCTGTTCGAGTCGGAGGCCGACGTGCTGCTGCGCTGGCAGGGCAAGCTGCAGTACCTGCTGGTCGACGAATACCAGGACACCAACCGCAGCCAGTACCGTCTGATGCGATTGCTCGCCGGCCCGCGCGCCGCCTTCACCGCGGTGGGCGACGACGACCAGGCCATCTACGCCTGGCGCGGCGCCGACGTCGAGAACCTCCGTGTCCTGCAGACTGACTTTCCGCAGCTGAAGGTCATCAAGCTGGAGCAGAACTACCGCTCGACGACGCGCATCCTGAAGGCCGCCAACGCCCTCATCGGCAACAACGCCAAGCTGTTCGACAAGCGGCTGTGGTCGGAGCACGGCCACGGCGACGCCATCCAGGTCTCTGTGGCCCGCGACAACGAGCAGGAGGCCGAGCAGGTGGTGATGAAGCTGATGGCGCACCGCTTCGAGCACCGCGGCAAGTGGGGCGACTACGCCATCCTCTACCGCGGCAACCACCAGGCGCGTGTCTTCGAGCAGCAGCTGCGCAACCAGAAGATTTCCTACGCCATCTCCGGCGGCCAGTCCTTCTTCGACAAGGCCGAGATCAAGGACCTCGTCGCCTGGCTGCGCCTCGTCGCCAACAGCGACGACGATCCGGCCTTCATCCGCGCCGCCACCACGCCGCGCCGCGGCATCGGCGCCACCACGCTGGAGGGGCTGGGACGGCTGGCCGGCGTGCGCCACGCCTCGCTCTTCGCCGCCGCCTTCGACGATGCGGCGGCGGGCTACCTCAACCCGAAACAGCTCGCGGCCGTGCGCGAGTTCGGCGAGCTGGTGAACAAGCTTGAGTGGCGCGCCCAGCGCGAGCCGGCGCGCCAGGTGCTGGAGGATTTCCTGCGCGCCGTCGCCTACGAGGCCTGGCTGTTCGACAGCTGCGACCCGCGCGAGGCCGAGACCAAGTGGGCCAACGTGCGCGACTTCGTCGACTGGCTGTCGAAGAAGGGCGAGGAGGAGAACAAGACCCTGCTGGAACTGACGCAGACCGTGGCGCTGATCTCGATGCTCGACAAGAACGAGGACGGCGGCGACCAGGTGCAGCTCGCCACCCTGCACGCCGCCAAGGGGCTGGAGTTCAAGCACGTCTTCCTGGTCGGCGTCGAGGAAGGATTGCTGCCGCACCGCGAATCGGTCGAGGCCGGCACGCTGGAGGAGGAGCGCCGCCTGATGTACGTCGGCATCACGCGCGCCGAGCGCAGCCTGACCGTTTCATACTGCGAGCGGCGCAAGGCCGGCAAGGACTGGCGTACCTGCGAGCCGTCGCGCTTCATCGCGGAACTGGGCGACGATCTGAAGATGACCGGTGGCAAGGCCGCGGAGCCGGCCGACCGCGCCTCGGGCGCGGCGCGGCTGGCGCAGATGAAGGCGCTGCTGGCGAGAAGTCAGTCTGCGTAGGACGGCGGCCGAGGCGCCTACTGCACCGAGGCGACCATATACTCGACTGCGGCGCGGATGTCCGCATCCGGAATCGAGGTGTTGCCGCCCTTCGGCGGCATGGCGCCCTTGCCCTTGATCGCGCTGGCGGTGAGGGCGTCGAGGCCGGTGGCCAGGCGCGGTGCCCAGGCTTTCTTGTCGCCCAGCTTCGGCGCGCCGGCCACGCCGGAAGCATGGCAGGCCACGCAGGCCCGGTCATAGACCTTCTTGCCGTTGCCGGCATTGGGCGCGGGCGCTGCGGGTGCCGCCGCAACGGGTGCCGGCGCGGCCGCAGGCGTTGTTGCCACCGGCTCCGGTTTCTTCTCTGCCGGCGCCGCCACCGCAGCCTCCGCTTTGACCGTTTCTTCCTTGGCGACGGGCGCCGCTTTCGGCGCGGCCGGCTCCTTGAAACTGGCGCCGGACTTGTTGGCCATCCAGGCGACGACGGCGGCGAATTCCTGGTCGGACACGTCCGCGCCGCCCTTCGGCGGCATGGCGCCCTTGCCCTTGATGCCGGAGGCCGATAGCTTCTCGAGACCCATGCCGATGCGCGATGCCCAGGCCGCCTTGTCGCCCGTCTTGGGCGCGCCGGCCACGCCGCTGTCGTGGCAGGCCGCGCACACCGACTTGTAGATTTCCTCGCTGCCCTTGGCGGCCTTGGCGCCGCCGCTGCCGCCGGCCAATGTCACCTGCGCCATCGGCTGGATGCGGCGCAGCGCTGCTTCCTCGCCGAGATCTCCAGACGGCGTGCCGCCGAGCAGCCTGGCGACGTAAAAGCCGGCAACCGGAAGCGCGATGGCGGCTACCAGGGCGATGGCAATCACCGCCGGCGAGGCGCACAGCCCGCCGCACTGTTCGTTTTGTTCGGCCATGTCGGATTCCTCAAGGTGCTGTCGAAGCGGGGATTATAGCGGCCCGGATTGGACGCTGAGGGTGAAAAACGCTATGCTGTGCAGCCTCGCGCCCGTAGCTCAGCTGGATAGAGTACTGCCCTCCGAAGGTAGTCGTCATT
>WYAY01000044.1 GCA_011526165.1 Sulfuritalea sp. | reverse complement strand
GGAGCTGGCCACGCCGGAGGGCTTCGCGCGCAACCCGAAGCTGGTATGGGACTGGTATGCCGAGCGGCGGCAACGCATCGCCGGGGTGCAGCCCAATCCCGGCCACCTGGCGCTGGCCGCGCTGGAGCAGCGCTTCGAGCGCTTCACCCTGGTAACGCAGAACATCGACAGCCTGCACCAGCGCGCCGGCTCGCGCGAGGTGGTGCAGTTGCATGGCAACATCGCACGGGTGAAATGCTCGGTGGAGGAAACCGTGGTCAACCCCATCCCGGAAGACGCGTCACCGCCGCGCTGCCATTGCGGCGCCTTCCTCAGGCCCGATGTGGTCTGGTTCGGCGAAATGCTGCCAGCAGATGCCCTGGCACGGGCAGAAGAGGCGGCCGAACACTGCGAGGTGTTCCTCAGCATCGGCACCTCGGCGCAGGTCTACCCCGCAGCCGAGCTGCCCCTGCGGGCTCTCTCCGCCGGCGCCGCGGTGGTGGAGATCAACCCGGAACGCACGGCGCTGACGCGCCATGCGCAGTTTTCGCTGCAGGGCCCTGCCGGAACAATCCTGCCGCAGCTCGTGCGGGGATTGTCCGGCAAGTCCTGAGCGGTATTACGCGAAGATAAAGTCGGACTGGGTGATGGTGGCGGCGTTGATACCAAGCAGGACCACCTCGTCCCCGCCGACGCTGATCACCGTATCGAGGCCGACCTGGGCCACTGTCACGCCGGCAAAGCTGGCCGCTCCGCTGTCCCTGAAGTCGAACTTATCGTAGTTGTCGCGGTAATCGGCCAACGTATCGCGGCCCCAACCCTGGTTGAAGTCGAACACATCGAGACCGGAACCCCCGTTCAGCAGATCGTTCCCTGCGCCGCCGTTCAGCACGTCGTTGCCGGAGTCGCCGCGAATGATTTCAGCACCAGCGCTGCCGATAATGGTGTCGTTCCCGCCACCGCCATCGATCATGATATCGCCCACCAGGGTCGTACCGCTGAAGTCCAGCGTGTTGGCACTGCCATCGCCGAGCAGACGCACGGGGCCGGTGGCACCGGTGACATCGATGGTTTCAATGCTGTTGGCGGCACTGAATGCGGTCAGGCCAATATCTACCTTTTCGCCAAACACGACAATTTTGTCGTTACCGTCGCCACCGTCATACTTGTCCCAGCCCTCAAAGCCGGCACACTTGTTGCCGCTGACCTTGAAAGTATCGTTGCCATCGCCGCCGCTGACCGTATCGTTGCCCTTGTCTGCGTAGATGAGATCGTCGCCGGCGCCGCCGTCGATGGTCTGGTTGCCCCAGCCGCCGCCTTCGATCACGTCGTTTCCGGCGCTGCCGGTGATGGTGTCGTTCCCGCCGCCGCCGTTGATGGTGACATCGCCGGCGAAGGTGGTGCCGCTGAAGTCGAGGCTATTGGCCTTCCAGTCACCGAGCACGCGCACCGGGCCGGTCGCGCCGGTGGCGTCGATGACCTCGATGCCGTCGGCAGCCGAGAAGTTCGTCATGCCGATGTCCACCGCGGCGCCGACTGCCGCGATGACATCGTTGCCCTCACCGCCATTGTAGCTGTCGTAGCCTTCGAGGCACTTGGCCTTGCTGTTGGTGACGCGGAAGGTGTCATTGCCTTCCCCGCCGGCCAGCACGTCGTTGCCGCTGCCGCCGTAGATCAGGTCATCGCCGGCGCCGCCGTCGACCCTGTCAGTACCGGAACTCCCGTAGATGAGATCGTTGCCGCCGCCGGCATTGACCACATCGTTGCCGCCGCCGGCATTGATCTGCTCGCCGTTGTCCCCGCCATTGATGGCGTTGGCATTGCCGTCGCCATTGACCAGCACCGCCTCGTTGTAGAAGAAGTTGAGCCAGCTGGCGACATCCGCCAGCGTGGCATTGGCGTCGCCGTCCTCGTTGAGGAAGCGATCGCCTTTAATGGCGAATCCCATGTGATAGATGCCGTCCGCCACGGTGTTCACCAGGTTCTTGCCGAAGTAGTTCGTACTCGCCCCGTCGTTCTGCACCAGATGGAAGCCGGTTTCCTCGCCGCCCTCGTCGTCGCCGTGCAGTTCGGTCCAGTGCGCCAGCAGGTCGGCGTCGCCCTGGATGATGGCGTTCATGGCGCGCAGGTCCTCGGCCGTGATCCAGCCGTCGGCGTTGGCGCCGGTCGATCCGATCAGATCCACGATAATGTGGTTGAACTCATCGGCGTACCCGGCGCCGTCGTTGATGTCACCGGCATTGGTGTTCCGCGCCAGGCCGGTGTCGGTCTTGATGACGTCGACGATCCTGTCGAGGCCGGTGCCGGTCGTCGACTGGTCGACGTAGAAGTAGGTCATCCAGTCGGCGACGTCCTCCAGCGTCGCATTCTCGTCGCCGTCCTCGTTGAGCAGCCGGCCATTCTCGATCTCGAAGCCAAGGTGGTAGATGCCGTCCGCCACGGTGTTCACCAGGTTCTGGCCGAAGTACTTCGTGTTGGCACCATCGTTCTGAACGAGGTGAAATCCGGTTTCCGCGCCCTTCTCGTCGTCGCCGTGGAGCTGGGTCCACTGCTCGATTCTTGCCTGGTCTGCGCGGATGAATCCGTTCAGGGCGGCCACGTCTGCGGCCGAAATATCGTTGTCCGCCGCCACGCCTGTCGCGGCCAGCGCGTCAACGATCATCTGGTTCATGCCGTTGGCCGCATCGGCGCCGGCCGCGATTTCGCTGTCGGGGATGCGGCAATCGAGTCCCTTGTCGGCCATGATCAGGTTGGTGATACGGTCGAGGCCGGTGTTGGTGGTCGAATGGTCGGTGTAGAACTGCGTCAGCCATTCCGCCATCTGCTGCAGTGTGGCATTGGCGTCGCCGTCCTCGTTCAGGAAATTGTTGCCCTGGATCTCGAAGCCGAGGTGGTACACACCGTCGGCCACCGTATTCACCAGGTTGTTGCCCCGGTACTGCGTGGTCGAACCGTCGTTCTGCACCAGATGGAAGCCGGTTTCCTCGCCCCCTTCGTCATCGCCATGCAGAGCGGTCCATTCGGCCAGATGATTGGCGCGAATGTACTGGTTCATCGCCACCACTTCCTCCACCGTAAATTTGCCGTCGGCCGCAGCACCCGTGGCATTGGCCGCTTCTAGGATGCGCTGGTTCAGTCGGTCGGCGTATGAAGCGCCTTTCGTGATGTCGCGACCGTCGGTGGCGCCGGCCAAGCCGTTGTCCGCATAAATGAATTCGACAAACTGGTCCAGCCCGGTGCCGGTGGTCCCGGCGATGGGATGGGCGAGGGAATAGGTTTTGACCTGACTGGTCGATCCGACGTTCGGCATGGCTGTTCTCCCAATAGACGTTGATCTTATAAACGCGAAAAAGAACCCGGCTGCGCTTTGAGCAGGCTTCTTGCTTGATGTATTACGCAAGTGATATGCCCGATTCGCCTCTTGCCAACAGAGTCATTTTGAATTCAACGGCTTGGAAATGATCGCCGACCAAATCGGTAGGGGGTTCGACCCGATCAATACGTTGGGCGGCGGCGACACGAATTCACTACGGGCGTCTTAATCGACTGAAAACAAAAGGGGAATCGGATGTCTCCGGACAACGACACACATTCGCTCAACATGCACAGGCTGTTTCGGCGCTTCAAGCCCTACTTTCTCTACGCCAGCCTGTTCAGCCTCTGTATCAACCTGCTGCTGCTGATTCCCTCCCTGTACATGCTGCAGGTGTTCGATCGCGTGATCGGCAGCCGCAGCGGCGAAACGCTCGTCATGCTCACCCTGGCGGCCGGTGGCGCGTTGGCCGTCATGGCCTTGCTCGACCTGTTTCGCGCCCGCCTCATGGCGGCGGCCGGCGTGGCCATGGATGCGCTGCTCGGCCCGCGCGTGCTGGATGGCGTGCTGGCCGATGCCTCGCGGCTGGGCGGCACGGATTACGTATATGGTCTGCGCGACGTGTCGGTGCTGCGCGGCTTCTTCACCGGCAACGGCATCTTCGCCATCTTCGACGCGCCCTGGCTGCCGTTCTACGTGCTGATCATCTTCCTGTTTCACCCCCTTCTGGGGGTGATTGCCCTCGCCGGCGCCGCCATGCTGGTCGCCCTGGCGGTGGTCAACGAAAAACTGTCGCACGCGCCGCTGGAGCAATTGCAGGACAACGCGCGCAAGACCTCGCGCTATATCGACACCAGCCTGCGCAATGCCGAGGTGATCAGTGCGCTGGGCATGTTGCCGGCGCTGACGCGGCGCTGGATCGGCATGAATGCCGAGGTGGAAAAGCTCCAGCTCGAGACCAGCCGGCTGGCCGCGCGCATGAACGGCCTGACCAAGTTCATGCGCCAGTTCATCCAGATCGCCATGCTCTGCGCCGGCGCCTTCCTCGTCATAGAGCAGCATGTCAGCGGCGGCGTCATGATGGCCGCCACCATCATTCTCGGCCGGGCGCTGGCGCCGGTCGAAATGCTGATCGGCGGCTGGCGCACCCTGGTCGAAGCGCAGGGCGCCTGGCTGCGGCTCGACGGCCTGTTGCGCTCGCGCAAGGGCAAGGAGCACAACCTGGCGCTGCCCAAGCCGTCCGGCAAAATCGTTGTGGAGCGTGTCCTGTTTGCCGCGGCGGGCTCGGAAAAGGCCATCATCAAGGGCGTGTCCTTCGAACTGGAAGCCGGCGAATCGCTGGGCCTCATCGGCCCCAGCGCCTCGGGCAAATCGACCCTTGCGCGCCTACTCCTCGGCGTCTGGCAACCGACCGCGGGCAAAGTCCGGCTTGACGGCGCGGATATCGCCAGCTGGCCGCGCAAGCGCCTCGGCAAATACATCGGTTACCTGCCGCAGGATGTCGAACTGTTCGCCGGCACGGTGGCGGAGAACATCGCCCGCCTGGGCGAGCCGGAGGCCCAGGCCGTCATCAGCGCGGCACAGCGCGCCAACGCGCACGAGATGATCCTGCGACTGCCGCAGGGCTACGACACGCAGATCGGAGAAGGCGGCGCAGCGCTCTCCGGCGGACAACGCCAGCGCATCGGGCTGGCGCGCGCCCTTTACGGCAAGCCGCGCCTGGTCGTTCTCGACGAACCGAATGCCAACCTGGACGGCGAGGGCGAGGCCGCCCTGGTCCAGGCCATGAACGGTCTAAAGCAGGCAGGCATCACGCTCATCGTCATTTCCCACCGTCCCTCGCTGCTGGCCGGCATGGAAAAGCTGCTGGTGCTCCGCGAAGGCGCCGTCGAGCTGTTCGGGCCGCGCACCGAAGTGCTGGCGAGGCTGACGCGGGGCGCCGTGCCCGCCCCCGCCGTGGTGCCGACGCCGGCCATGGCCGGCGGCGCAACGAGGAGGTCGGCGTGACCCCGCACACTCAGGAATTGGCGTTGCCCCGCCTCGGCGTCGGCGCTGCGCAGGACGCAGCCTATTCCACCCGCGCCGGGCTGATCGTCATCGTCCTGGCCTTTGTCGCGGCGGGCGGCTGGATGGCGCTGGCGCCGATTGCCGGGGCCATCATTGCCCAAGGCGCCGTCAAGATCGACATGAACCGCAAGACCGTGCAGCACCAGGAGGGCGGCATCGTCAAGGAAATCCTCGTGCGCGACGGCGACCGCGTGCGCCAGGGCCAACCGCTCATCGTGCTTGACGATGTGCGCGTCGATGCCGCCTACGATTCCCTGAAAACCCAGCTCGACTCCGAACTGGCGCGCAATGCCCGGTTGTCCGCCGACCGGATGCTTGCCAACAGCCTGGTGTTTCCCGAGCAGCTGACCGCGCGCGCCGAACGCGAGCCCAAGGTGGCTGAAGTACTCCAGCGCGAGGAAGCGCTGTTCAGGGCGCGCCGGCAGACGCTGCGCGAACAGGCGCGGCTGCTCGAACAGCAGGCGCGCCAGGCGGAAGAAGAGGCCTCTGCGCTGCGGCGGCAGATCCGCGCACAGTCCCGCGCCCTGTCCTTGCAGCGGGAAGAGCTCGCGGCGAACAAGCGCCTCATGGACCAGGGTTTCGTCGGCGCGATGCGGGTGAAGACCGTGGACCGCGCCGCAGCGGACTACGAATCGCGGCTGGGCGAACAGCAGGCCGAGTTGGCCAAGGCGCACCAGCGCGCCAGTGAACTCGCGCTGCGCGTGAAGACCCTGGAAAACCAGTTCATGCAGGCGGCGGCGGATGAGCTGAAGGAAAGCAGCAACAAGCTGTTCGACCTGGAGGAGCGGCTGCGGCCCTCGAAGGACGCCGCCGAAAGGCAACGCATCGTGGCGCCGATCGCGGGCGAGATCGTGGACCTGAAAGTGACCTCGCCCGGCGCCGTCGTCGGCCCGCGCGATGCCCTGCTCGACATCGTACCGAAGGACGGCAAGCTGATCATGGAAGGCCGCATCCGCACGGAGGACATCAACTTCGTGCAGGTCGGCAGCGAAGCGGACGTGCGCCTGGTCGCCTTCAAGTCGCGCACCACGCCCGTTGTCGGCGGCAAGGTGTTCTATGTTTCAGCAGATCGCCTGATCGATCGCGCCAGCAACCTGGCGTACTACACGGTGCAGGTCGACGTGCCGGCCCAGGCCTTGCGGGAAGCGGGGGATCTGAAGCTGCAGGCCGGCATGCCGGTCGAGATCTTCATCAAGACGGCCGAGCGCACCGCGCTGGAATATCTGCTCGACCCGGTCACCGCCTACGTGCGGCGCGCCCTGCGCGAGCCCTGACGCAGCAGGCTACTTTCCGAACAGACCCTTCAGCGCGCCGCCGGCCTTTTCCCCAATCTTCGACTTCACCTTCTCCTCGACCTTGGCCTTGGCGGCCTCGGCCACCAGGCCGCCGAACTCGATGTTGTAGGCCAGCTTGTCGAAGGGGCCGCTCACCCGCACCGGCACGGTCATGCCCTTCAGGTGATCGAGCTCCTTGCCGCCCTGGCCGCCGGTGCTGGCGACTACGCTGGCCTTGGCCAGGTAATCCATGCGGTCCTCGCCGATGTCGATGTCGCCCGCCCCGCCGAGGCGGATGAAGGGCGACTTCATGCTGAGGTCGTCATTGCGGGCGACGCCCTTGGCGATGCGGAAGGTGGCGGACAGCTCGGAAAAATCCGTCTTCTCGGTCTGCTTCGCCTGCTGCACGGCGTCCTTGCGCATCGTGAAGACGGCCTTGGTCTCGCGGAAGGTCTTCGCCAGGTTGATGCCCTTGATGGCGCCGTCCTTCAGGTTCAGGCTGGCCGTGCCGCCCATGCCTTTCTTCATCGCCGCCACGGTGGTGCCGGCGGTCGCGACATCCAGCGCCACGTTGCCGCGCCCCTCCAGCACGTCCTTGTCGAGCGCATCCTTCATGAGCGGGTTGATGTTTACGTTGGCGAGATTCTGTCTCAGCGCCACCTGGTTGTTGTTGGCATTCACCGACAGCGCGCCGTTCAGGCTGCCATCGTAAAGGTTCGCCGTCAGCGGCGCCACGTCGAGCTTGCCGCCGGCAGCCTTCACCTCCAGGCGCACGTTGCTGGCTTTGACGTTGGATACCTGCAGCTGGCCAATCTTCACTGTGCCGCTGGCGTTGAGACCTTTCAGCGGCGAGAAGTCGATGGGCTTCTCCGGCGCCGGCTTGCCGCCTTCCGTTCCCTTGGCGTCCGCCGCTTTCGGCGGCAGGTACTTGTCCACATTGAGGCGGTCAATGTCGAGGTCGAAGGCGAGCGCCAGCGGGGCAAAGCGCGAGACATTCACCTTGGCCGCGATCCTGCTCTCGTCGAACTGGGTGTTGGCATTGAGCGCCGCTGTCTGGCCGTCGATGTCGGCGCGCAGGCCGCCCGTGAGCGGAAGCTTGACGCTCTTCATCGGCATCTGCGGATTGGCCACGTTCAGCTCGCCGCTGAAGGCCGGCAGCTCCACCGTCTGCTTCTCCAGATTGGCGGCCAGGGCGGACGCCAGGCTGCCCTTCAGCGTCGTCTCGCCCTGGCGCGCATCCAGCTCCAGCGTCAGCTTGCCGGCCTGCAGCGACTGACTTTTCCCCTCGACACCGGAGAGGACGATCTTCGCGTCGACGGCGCGCTGGGCCCCTGCCAGCTTGAGGGAAGCATTCACCGCGGCGCCACTGGCCTTCTCCGCCGTCAGGGCGAGCTGCGGCGCCTCGACGCGTGCCTCGAAGGCATCGGCTCCCTCCTTGCCCTTGGCCGTCAGCAGCAGCTGCTCCACGCCAAGTTCGCCGGCGCCGGAGAGTTGCAGCGCGGCGGCGGCCAGCGCCAGCTCGAGCCCCTTCATCTCGGCGACATCGCCAGTCAGCCGCAGGTCGAGCTTGCCGGCGCCATAGCGCTTCTGGTCGAGGTCGTAGCGATACTCGCCGCCGGCCTTTAGTGCGGCGGCCAGCTTCGGCTTGTTGCCTGCCAGCTGCGCCGACAGCTCGAACCTATCCGCCGCGGCGTTGGCGAGACGGCCGGTCTTCAGGTTGAGGCCGGACAGCGTCACCTCCTGGCCGGCCTTCTCGTCGCGCCAGGCCAGCTCGCCGTTGGAAAACTTCACGCCGGCGATATCGAAGGGCGTCCGCGTCTTCTCCTTTTCGTCCTTGGAGACGAGATCGTCGATGTTCAGGCGTCCGTCCTTGAAGCGCACCAGCCGCGCCTTGACGCCGTCGAGCTCGACGGTGTCGACCACCACCTGCTTCGACAGCAGCGGCAGCAGCCGCAGGGAAATGCGCGCGCTGTTCACCGCGGCGAATACCTGTTCGCTGTTGTGCTCGGAGAGCGTCGCGCGGCCCAGCTGCACGGCGACGGAAGGGAACAGCGAGAGCGACAGGTCGCCTTCTATCTTCAGGCTGCGGTTCTTCTCCTTCTGCACCAGTTGGGCGATCTCGCCCTTCCACTTGTTGGCATCGAAGGTGGCGACGATGTACGCGGCCACGGCCGCCAGCAGCGCAACCAGCCCGCCGAGGACAAAGGCGATAATCTTGACGGCTTTCATGAATCGGCTCCTTCCGGCAATGCGGTCGACCTAGGTTAGCAGAGAACGCCACGGCCCACTATCGACGGGGCATATTGCATTTGGCGCCGATTCAAGCAAGACTTCGACATTCTCCCGACCGGAAAGGAAGCGGCATGAGCATCGTCAGTGAATTCAAGGAGTTCGCCATGAAGGGCAACGTCGTCGACCTGGCGGTCGGCGTCATCATCGGCGGCGCCTTCGGCAAGATCGTCGATTCCCTCGTCAAGGACGTCGTGATGCCCATGGTGGGGCGCATGCTCGGCGGCGTCGACTTCAAGCACCTCTACCTCAACCTCGGCGACAAGGCCTTCGAGACCATGGAAACCGCCGAGAAAGCCGGCGCGCCGCTGGTGAAATACGGCATGTTCATCAACACCGTGGTGGACTTCATCATCATCGCCTTCGCCATCTTCATGGCCATCAAGGTGATGAACCGCCTGAAGCGCGCCGAGGAAGCCGCCCCGCCGGCCGAACCGACCACGCGGGAATGCCCGCATTGCCTGTCCACCATCCCGCTCAAGGCGACGCGCTGCCCGCACTGCACCTCGCAACTGCAATAAAGCAAAACGTAATCCTGTCCGGTTTTTCGGCTACAATCGCCCCCATAAAAATGGGGGAGGAAGAATGGACAGGGAGGAGTTCGAAAGTCGGCTGCGCGACTCGCATCATTTCCGGCAGTCTCTCGCCGATCTTTTCCAGTCGGTCGAGCAGGCGATGTCGCTGGTCGTGGCGGCCACCGGCCGCCAGATGGATGCGGCGCGCCTCGAAGCGGCCCTGCTCGACCTGCAAAGCCGCTCGGCCGCCGATTCGCCGGATGCGGCGCGAGACCACATCCTCAACGAAGTGCGCCGATGCCTGAAGGTGTCGAAGCAGGACTGAAGAAAAGCTGGCGCGCCCGAGACG
>WYAY01000255.1 GCA_011526165.1 Sulfuritalea sp. | reverse complement strand
TGCTCACCCTGGTCGAGGCCGACGTCTTCATCGCCGACTGGACGCGCAGCCACGCCAACTTCTTCCGCGCCGTGCAGATCGAGAAGAACGTGATGTTCATCATCCTGCTGCTGATCGTCGCCGTGGCGGCCTTCAACATCGTGTCCACCCTGGTGATGGCGGTGACCGACAAGGAGTCCGACATCGCCATCCTGCGCACGCTGGGGGCGAGCCCGGGCAGCATCATGCAGGTGTTCATCGTGCAGGGCGCGCTGATCGGCGTCATCGGCCTGGCTTTGGGGCTGGTTGGTGGCGTCGCGCTGGCGGTGAACATCGACGTGGTGGTGCCGGCCATCGAGCGCCTCTTCAACACCCAGTTCCTCGCCAAGGAGGTGTATTACATCTCCGAGCTGCCCTCCGACCTGCAGTGGCGCGACGTCGGCATCATCGCCGCCGTGTCCTTCGCGCTGACTTTGCTGGCTACGCTGTATCCGAGCTGGCGCGCATCGCGCGTCAATCCGGCCGAGGCGTTGCGCTACGAGTAGGTGTTTCCGGTGCTCAGGACGACAGCGCAACGGGTACCGGTGCTTTCATTCCTTCCGCGTGGAACCATGCCTTGAACTTGGCCATCTGCTTGATACGGTCGGCGTACAGCTTTACTTTGTCGGAGGGTGCCATGATGTTCGCCAGGTGCCGTGCATCCGCTTCGTGCGAACGCAGCGCCAGATAACTGGCTATGGCAGGGAAGAGGGAAGGGTCGAAGTCGCGGACTTCCTGCGAGGCCACCACGAAAGCCAGGCCATACTTGCGGCATTCCTTGGCCATGGTGGGAATCAGCTTGAGTCGGGCAGCCCGGTGGGCTTCATCGAAGATCACCGCATGGGTGATGCGCTTTTGCGGCCCACGACGGAACATGGTCTGATAAAGATTGTGCAACACGAAAGTGGCAAAGGCACACTGAAGCATTTCATTGGGCGATCCATGAATTTGCACCAGTGTTGGCACGACATCGTCGAGCAGGCTTGGTGCACCTGACATGCTTTCGAACATCCCGTAGTCGGCGAGTTCTGAAAGCCGGGTCATGATGCCCTTGTCCGGCTTGGCTTCCGCCTTGAGGATGTCAAAGAACGCGCCGAAGGGAGGGATGGCTCCGCGGTCTCCGCCGACAGTCCATCCCTGATCTGCATAGCTTTGCTTGATCGCCTCACGAACGCGCCCTAGCTGTACATCGCCCAAATCAGGGAAGATGGTGGAAAAGTTGTCTCGCAGCATTGAAACATTGTCCATCCAGGCCAAAGGCCCGTCTCCCGTTACCTGCAAAGGGTTGAAACCCAGTCCGGCGTAACTGACCATGCGTAGACGATCGCCCAGCAAAGCGCCGAGCTTCTCGTCGATGTCCTGATGATAGGAAAAGACGATTGGAGCAATGCCTTGTTCAGCCAGTTGCCGGCACAAGCTGATCAGGCAATGAGTTTTGCCCATGCCGGGCAAGCCGACGATCATCAGGTGCGGATTTCCTTGTATGCCGACATGCCATTGCACCGGCTCGTCGCTTCCATCGCGCTGTCCGAGGATCAATTCCACAGCCGGTGCGGTGCCGGTGGCAGGTGTATTCGACGATGCAGGCTCGATGGAATCTGCCGGCTCGATGGATGTGTCCTGCGTTTGCTTTACCTTGACTACTGATATTTGCTCAGGCCTTGTTTTACCTACATTGGATGGCAGAGCCGGCTGACTGGCTCGGCCGGACTCCGGCAGTTGAGCCGGGCCGAATAACCAAATGTCCGCGCCTATTTGCGTCGGTGTCGCTCCGCCGAATTCCGGGCAGAAGACGAAGCCCGTTCTGTCTTTTTCTTGATCAGTCAGTTCCGGAAGGGCATAGGTTGTGCCTTCCCGGGCGAGTTTCGCTATCTCGCGCTCGATGCGCTCGAAGGCTTCGCTGGAGAGTGTGTGTCGGCGCCCCTTGCGCGCATAAAAGCGCAGTACTCTTGCCAGACGTGCGCGCTGAACAGTCTTTTCAAGCGGTGTGGTTTCCGTGCCGAAGAGTTTTTCCCATTGCCGGCAGGTGGCATCCAGTTGACCAGAGACAGCATCGACGAGGTCAGTGGCCCGAGCTGTCTTCAGGTAACGGCGAAACTTCACTTCCACAAAGGTAAACCTCAGTCCGCCTCTCTTGCCCGCCGCGACGTAAAGGAGATCCGCGCGCTGGCTGACGGCTTCCTTCTTTTCGCCCACGGCTCTCAGCAGTTCCGGCACATCATCCAACGGCACGAAGAATCCCTCCCTGAGAGGGAGCCAGCAGGCATTTCCCTCGTCGGCGATGGCGCAGTGGCTTTGCACGAGCGACAGCGCCACCAGTTCCTGGGCTACCGTACCCGACTGCGCCAGGCGCATGGCCAGCCGGCCGCTTAACGCTTTCAGGGCATCGAGCAGAAAGGCGCAGTTTTTCGGACTGGCGGACAGCCCCATTTCGCCGAGAGCGGTATCCAGCAAGCGGACGATTTCATCCAGGGAAGCGGTCGACGTGATGAGTTGGAGGAAGCCCAGGTCGTCGCGCTCCGGCACGCAGTCGATGAGATAGTTCTCGTACAAACGCGGCAAGTCCTGCGGCGAATCGAAGTATTCCACGCCCGCGTGCCGGTCCACCGTCACCACCCAGTCGCACATCCGGTGCAGGCTTTCCAGCATGTCGCCGCGGTCTGGCGAAACTTCCGTCACCAGGACGGGCCAGGTGTCCTGGCTGTTGCCCAGCCGCCGCGCAACGCACCGCAGGAGCGCCGTGTGCGCCTTTACCAGCCGCTCGGTAAATCCCCGCGACATGGGATGTTTTTCCCCTTCCGGATTGGTCGGCACCGACGACTCCCAGCGTGGCAAGGGTGTTGCCGTAAAGCGCCGCTCGGGCGTCAGCGCCAGGCCATGAACCTCCAGCGCACCGGCGGGGACCCGGGCTGCCGGAATGCATTCGATCCGGCTCTCGAAGATATCGAAAGCCAGCGCCAGGTGGGCGGGGGTGTCCGGCGTGGCCGCTGCGCGCCGCGTCCAGGACAGTCGCGGCAGGCTGATGCCGCCGGGGCGCGCAACGCTGTCGAGGAGCCAGCGGTCCTCTTCGGGCACCGCGCCGGCGCCGCTGCGCCGCCGCTCGGCGGTGGCCGAGAGGAAACGCCCTGCCATCGCCTGCCGGCCTTCGGCGGGGAAAAGCTCCAGATCGAAGGAATGCTTCTCTTGCTCCTGCCTCGTTTCTTCTTCCCCGTCCTTATCGGCTGCCTCCACGGTGCGCAGGGCGCAGCCCAGCGCACGGGCCGCCGGCATGGCATCGCCAGGGCGCAGGGCGTGCACGCGAATCCGCCGCATTTCGGGGTGCAGGCCGAGATAGCGTGCGATCTCCTCGCCCAACAGCTCGGCCGCGCTCTTGCCAATAGACGGCGCCATCAGTTCCTCGCCCTTGCTGTCGCCGTCGGCCAGCAGCCGCGAGAGCAGCGCGACGGCCGCTTTCGGCTCCGGATCGTCCGCGGCGGTCATGGCGACGGCGTGGAATCCCAGGCTGTCGGCGAAGAGAAAAGCCTCTCCTTCCTCGAAGCCCGGGAGCATCGCCGGATAATGGGCGCCTGCCAATGTGCCGAGCAGCTTTTCCACCTTGACGGCCGATGCGCCTTCCACGTAGCGATGGCGGCGCGCCAGCATGTCGAAGCCCTGCTGCCAGGCTACCCGCAGCGGATGCGTCGGCAGCACGATGAGGCCCACGCGCCGGCCGCTGACACTGGTCACTTCCAGGGTATGGATCAGGGTGGCGCGGGCGGGCGCCGTTTCCCACCAGGCTGCAGCGGCATTGACGTAGTCGGTGAGCTGCTTGCGATCCGTATAGAGCACCGCCAGCGGCCCGAGACTGGATTTCCCGAGCCAGTTGAAAAAATCCTGCGACGCCTGCTCGAACCGCTTTCCCAGGTCGTCGGAGGTGACGGGCACCGGCACGAACTCGGGCTTGCCTTCCGTGCTGCCATCGGCCCGCACCTTGATCCGCCAGCGGCCGGGTTTGCCGGCACGCATGCCCCAGTCCTGGGCCAGGTCGAGCAACAGGTTGGGGCACAGTACGCGGGCGGCTTTGCCATCCTCGCGGCAGATGATGTAACCCTTCGCGTCGCGGCTCAGCCGCTGCTTGTCGCCGGGGTTGTCGGCCAGCCGGTCGAATCCGTCGATCTCCCCGGCGACATGAATGGCCGCCAGGGCCAGCGTCGGCAGCACGCGGCCGGCGCTTGCCTTGGCGGGGGCGTCGGTGTCTCCGAAGCAAAGAACGAAATCCTCGCTCGTGTCCTTGTACGGGCCGGGCTCGGCTGCCGACTCGTCTTCCGCGACGAGGGCGCGGACAACGATCTCCGCCTCGTAACGCGCCGATTCCTCCAACTCGCCGAAATCATCCGCCGTGAAGATGCATTTCTGGGGGTTTTTGGCAATGTGCGCGATCGTCTTTTCGGCCAGCACGTCGCCGCCTGCGCGCACTTCGATCACGTAATCCACCGATCCCTTGGCGAGATTCGCCGGCGCTGTTTCCCAGCGCACCTCCAGCCGTACCCGCTGCTGCGGGTTGTCTTCCAGCGGCAGGCGGAAGTTCAGGCGATTGTCGTCATCCGCTTGCAATCCCGTCCAGGCCATCGGCTTGCCGTTCTTGCCGCGCCAGGGCACCAGTTTCAGGCTTTGCAGGATTTGCGCATCAAAGAGCCCAGGCCGGATGCGGTTGAGCCACAGCTCCTCCTTGTCCGCCAGCATGGCGAGTGCTGTCAGCCGCGGCAAGGATTCGGTTTCGCGCAGAAAAGCGGACAAGGCTTCCTGCGCAGCCTTGTCGGAAATCATGAGACCGGCGACCCGGGCCTCCGGTGTTGTCCGCGACCCCTGCCGGGGCAGCAGGCGGTCAACGAGCCGAGCGGATTTCTCCAGATCGTCCCCATCCGGCTTGTCTTCGATGGCGATCGGCCAGAGGCCAATTTCCGCCAATGCGCCGCCCAGATGCGCAATGCCATAGGAAGCGCGGCATACATAAGCGAATTCCCGCCAGGGAGACGATGACTGGTTGCGCGCAAGGCGTCGCGCCTTGGCCAGCGCCTTGTCAGCAAACCCCTTGCCGCCCTGTGGAAGTTTCTCGCGCACGGCGGCTTTCGCCTGAGCGAACAAATCCGCTTCACCAACTTCCCGTGCCGCGCTGTAGATGCCATCCATGCCGGCGCCGGCCGACTCGGTGTCCACCATGAGCAGCACCGCTTCGGCTTTGTCCTCCCGCCATTCCACCGCCACATCCGCGGTGATGGCACGGGCATTGTCGTCCGCGGCGCGGCTGACGAGGGCGATGCGCCAGCCTGGAACATCGAACCTTGCATCGGCCGCCAGTGCCCGCGCCACGTCGGCCGGCAGGCAACGAATGAAGGCCATGCTGCCCGGCGCCGCCGGCCCCAGCAGACCGGTCAGGGTTTGCGCGAGCAAAGGCGCTGCATTGGTTGGCAGATTCATTTCAGGTATTTCCCAGGGTCTTGCGGCAGAGATTGAGAAGAGATTCCGCCTGATCCAGGCATTCGGCCAGCACCGCATCGCTGACACTGTCGCCGCTGTAGTCGTTGAGATTGCGCTGGCGGCGCAGCGCGTCGAGCACGATCACCGTATCGGCATCCACCCCGAGCGTCTTGGGCAGGGTCTGGATCGACGTCTGGTGATGCCCCGGCTCGCTGGTCGGCGTGCGATAGCCTTTCGCCCAGAGTGCCGCCATGGCGCATTGAAGGATCGCCTTGTACGCCGCGTCGAAGCGGTTCTCGGCGCTGATAATAGTCGCCCGCGCGTCCATCAGGTTGCGTTCGGCGGCCGCAAGCAGCTTGAGAATGCTTTCCCGCGAGGCCTCATGGCGCGTCAGGCGATGAATCGCCAGCAGGTTTTCCAAGGTCACCTACGTCTCCGATCAAACGAATCCGCTCCCCGGCCAGCAGCCCGCACAGAAAGGGGTCTCTCCCCGTGAGCTTGCGGCCAAACTCCGTTTCGGTCATGACGACCGGGTTGATTTCGCGCCCGATCCGTTCCTGTGCCTCCTGCAGTGCCTTGACGGCTTGCGCAAACGAGACATTGCCGACGATCAGCAGGTCGACATCGCTGCGCGGGCGTTCTTCGCCCCGCGCCACCGAACCGAAGATCAGTGCGGCGCGGATGCGCTTCGCAATTCCGGATAGGGCATCGGCAATCACGTCGGCGATGCCGGAAGTCTTGCGCAGGATATTCGCCAGGTCCTCAAAAATCGGACAGCGGCGGTTGGCGCCATAGCGCACCTGGTTGCCGACTTGCTCACGGATCAATAAACCGGCTGCGGCGAGCCGGGCCAGTTCCTTGTGCAGCGTGCCGGCGTTGGTGTCGGTCAGACGGGCGATTTCCCGCACGTGATAGGTCTGCTCCGGATGCAGGAGCAGAAGGCCGAGGACGCGCTGGCGATAGTTGCCGAAAAGCAGGGAAGCAAGCATGTTGTCGCTTAAATGGCTACAAGCGTAGTCATTATAGCTACGACCCGGACTCATCGCCGTAATCATCGTGAAGCGGGTTGCTCGAAAATTGGCCGCGTTGTCTGATCGAATAATCCCCGCCGCGCGAATCGCTGGAGAAGCCGGATAATCCGTTTCCTTGGAGCGAGTTGCTTCCATCTTCCATCGGTGGCTGCAGCAGCACGGTTTTCACGTAGTAACCCGTTCCATCGCATTTGAAACAGTGCGGATTCTCTCCTCCGCAGCTGCATGCGGAGGATGTCTGGTATGCACTCAGCCCGGATTCCTTGCTGTTTCCGATGACTTCCCCTTCCCGTCGCATGGCATCGGCAATACCCATCCTGACGGGTTCGCCCAACATCCAAGCTTTCTTCCTCTTGTTGCGCCTTGCCATGGTCAATGTTCCAAGTCAGGGGGTGTTTCTCCATACGGAATTCAGAATGTGCACCTCAGAATTCTGATGTGACGACAAGCTCATGGCATGAGCCTCATGTTATGCAGCCGCCTCCTGATCTGGCACTTCAAACCGCGCCCTGAGCTGTTTCATCGACTCGGCGTCATTCACCCCGACCAATAGGCCGAGGTCGCGCAGGCGTCGTTCGAGCCAGAGCTTGTTCTCCCGCAGCAGTTCCTGCGGCACAGCCATCCCTGGAGGTTCGCGGTCAACATGCAGGCCATAGCGGCCGCGCAGCAGGTCGAGGAAGCGGCGCAGGCTGAGCGGCTGTTCCGTCTTGCCCTTGCCGTCCTTGCGCAGATGGCGATGGACGAGGAAGTCCAGCAGGGAATGGGAGAGGACGATGGAGCGCAAATCGATTGACTTTTTCGTTCCGGCTTCGGCACGGGAGACGCGGCGCTTGAAGGCGAGGCCGTTGGGTCGGTTGGGCATGAGCGCACTGTCAAATGCATTGATTACCTGCCTACCTTGCTGATGGTATCCATGTAGTTCTACTATTCCTTCAGCCAACCGTAATGCAGATATGACATTGTTGGCTCTTAGTCCTCGCACGACGTCCTGTGCCTCGCCCACGGATTCCAATTCGTCAGAAAGCCGTATGCAATCTTCGTCCAAACGCTCCATGATCGAGTCTGAATTGCCATGCTGCTGGTGGTAGATTCCTCCCATCAGGTCCAACCATGCACGTGCGTCGGGGGATTGTGACGGCAAATCATTCTTCAATTTAGGGTGATGTCTGACCCTGTCGTCCAGTACGCGCAGCAGCATCAGTAAGACAGGTAGCCTTTCGTAGCGGGCCAGCACTTCTCCCATAGTGGCCTCCGATACCTGACGTAGCCGCTTGTTAAGGCCATGCGAGCAATCGACGAAAAGCGGCATGGGTGCCTGCTCCTTAGGCACTGTGCCAGTACGCTCCCATTCCAGCAGGCAGGCAGCTGTGGAGAGCAGCAGGTTGGCCATGCCCAGCCCGATGCCGGCTTCCAGCATGGGCAGGAATGACTGACGTGGCATAGCCGAGCCATATACCTCCACGAAGGTAGCGAGATCGCGGCGAAGATGCTTTGCTGCTTCATCGGCAATCGGCCAGCGGTTGGGGATGCCGGCAGACTCACCTTTGCCCTTACCTGTCTTATCTGGTGCGTGACCGCAGGCTTGGGCGAGGCGTACGGACAGCAGTTCATCGATGCCCAGATTATTTGCCTCTTCCTCAAGAAAACGGTCTGAAGCCTGCTGGGAAGCATGCGGGCCATGGATGGCCATGCTACGTGCGAAGAGCGAGAGCAGAGGGTTTGCCGTGAAATTGCCGGCACCTACTGGGAAGCGGGGTTTATCACTACCAGATTGAAGTGTTTCGCCTTTGTCCTGCCAAGCGAGTAAGGCTGTCAACAACTCAGGTACTCCCCTCAGATTTCCTACATCTTTTGGCAAATCGAGCCAGCTTGCTAAGTAATGAGTCGGGAATACTCTCTGAACTTGCTGCTGGTGCCCAAGCTCATGATCCTTATTTTCCAGGCAATACGTAAGCAATAGGTCGGCAAGCATGGTGTGGCCGTGGCCATCGGCAAATCCTTCGAAACTGCCGCCATCCTCCATGAGCAGCCGTTTGGCGACATCTTCGAGAAAGACCACCTTCTTGGTATGTCCTTTCTTGTCCTTTTCTTCGTGCCCAAAGGTGTCGGCGAACTTGCCCTTGCCTCGCCGGTGGCCCCAGCGTGCCATGTATAGCATTGCAGGAAGAAGGCTACCGATCTCGAAATCCTGCGGTGTAAAAGGTAGAGCCGGGAAATAGTTCGCCGTCCATAGCTCCCTGGTGCGTGCCGGCGTTAGTACTTCCTCGACGATGTCCCTTGCCGTCTTCTTCTTCTCACTCATAGCGCCTCCCGCACCAGCATCTGCCGCCCGCCGCGCGCCTCGATGCGCAGTCGGAAGACGTTTTCCTCGTCCCCCGGATGCCAGCCATGCAGCTCTCGGGCATTTTCCTGGGCCAGGCGTTGGGTAAATATCTCCAGGTGGGCGAAGATACCTTCCTGCCCGGTGCCGGACAGTTGGGCGCCGTCCCGAAGCGCCAGCAACAGGTGGAAGAGTTCGAGTCCCACGGGCAGCCGCTCTTCGCCGCCTGCGGCGTAGCGATAGACGACCAGCAGGTGGGTGTGCAGTGTTTCCAGCCCCTCGGCGCCGCGCGAGATCGGCACTTGCAGCGAAAAACGGTCCCAAGGCTTCACTACCCAGAAAGCGCTCTCGGTAGGCGTGCGCGGTGTGATGCGCAGGGGCAGCCCGCGCTCGCGGGCGAAGGCGGCTTCGGGCAGGTCTTCCAGTCGTGCTATGCCTTCGCAAAGTTCGCGACAGAGATTGGCGCGCTCCATCTCGCTCATGAGCGGGGCGCGACGAAAACGATCCAGATGCCGGCCGCCGAAAAGCGGCAAGGCATCGGCTACAAGCTTGATATCGGCGAAATCGGTTTCTCCCCACTCGAACCATGCGCGGCGACGGGCGGAGGCGAGCGCCACAGCGCGTGCCTGTGGAGCGCCGTCCGCGAGCTTTGCCGCATTGCCGCCTTCGGCCGCGGCGGCCTTGAGCAGGGCACGATCCAGCAGGGGATTGCAGTCGAGCGCCGGATCGAAGCGGGCCAGTTCTCCCAGCAGTTCGCCCTGGCGCTGCGGCGCTTCGGCGTCGAATGCCCGGTTCCAGTAGCGTGGCGGGACAAGCTCGGGTTCGGCATGCAGCTCCGCGCAGTCGTGGACACCGAAGAAGATGAAGACCAGTCCAGCGCGCAGCTCGCGCGCGGTGATGTGGATTTCGCCGCGCAGATGGCATGCCTGCAGGGCATCGGCGAGTCGCTGCCGAATGCGACTGCCGAGGGTTGTGTCGCGCAGGCATTTCACGGAATGCCAGGCGGTACAGCGATCCTGTGCGGTGCAGACGTCGCAGGGTTGCCAGGGATCGGCCGGCATGCCAATGCCGAGGAAGCGATCCATCAAGGCATCAAGGAAGCCGGCGCGGAGTTCGTTGTTCTCGATGCCGCCGACGAGCGAGCGCCGGTTGAGGTCGATGAGGCGTATGCGCGGATCGAGTATCTGCGCCTGTTCGTCTTCCGATTCGAAAAGGGCGGTATAGAGATGCTCGGTGAGCGGGGTGTCCTGACTGCCTTCATCCAGCCATTCGAGGAGCTTGCCGCTGTTGATGGCCAGAACGCGGGGATGGCGGGCGACGCCTTCGAACTTCATTTCCTGGAAAGGCTTCAGGAAATCGTCCAGCAATTCGTTGGCGCTTTTGCCTTGCAGTGCGGCCGAGCCGTCCAGATTGGCCCGGAGCATGCGGCCGTCGCCGAGACGGCGCTCCAGCAGGCGGCGGGACGAGTGGGTTTCCGGCAATCCCAACTCCTGCAGCAGATGCTGGAGGAAGGCGGTCTTCCCGTCGCCGGCATTGCCGAAAAGTATGGCGAGGGCGATTTCGCCCTTTTCGATCTCCTCCTTCAGCGCGCTATCAAGCCGCGTTTCCACGTAGGTTGCGGCGGCGAACTCGGAATCCAGGCCGCGGGTTTCGGCATTGCCATGGCGGGAGCCGGGATAGGCGGTGAGCAGTTCGCGCAGGCGGGCAACCGATTGGTCCTGAAGGGCCGGGCCCGGAGGCGGCGGAGTCGGCGCGCCATCTGCTGGCTTTCCTGCGGCGAGGAAAGCCAGGGCTTCGCGGGCGTCGGCAAAACGCGCCTTGCTGTCTGGAGAGGTGGCGCGCTCGATGAATGCGATCACCGTATCGAGCCCGGCGGTATCCAGCCCCTCCCGGTTGAGGCCGCGGGTCTTGCTGCGTTCCGCGCCGAACAGGAAGGGCTCGCGATCGAACAGTACGTGGAAGAAGCTCGCAGCCAGGGCAAATACGTCGTCGGAGGGCAGGATGGCGGCGAGACACTCAACGCCTTCGCTGGCATAGAGGGCGTTCCGATGCCGGGGCGCCGTTCCTGCCTCGGTGACGGTGTCGTAATCGGTGAGCACCACCTCGCCGCCCTGGACGATGATGTTCTTCGGGCTCACGTCGCCGTGCGCCAGTCCGACGCGATGGAGCTGCCAGAGCGCGTCGCAGAGGTCTCGCAGCCAGCGCAGCAACAACTCCTGCAAGGTCGCTTCGCCGAGTTCTTCGGCATGAAGGGAGAGAACACCGCTCAGATCGGACAACGGCATGCCTTCGATCCATTTGAGCAGGGCGACGAAACCGTCCGCACGCCATTCGTGGGCGTATTCGTGAATGGCCGACAAATGCGGGTGAATGGTATGGGCGCGGGCCTTGCGATAAGCCCGCAAGGCACCTTCGGCATCGCCCTGGCGGTAGATGAGCTTGGCGACGTAAGTCCCAAAAAGCTCGTCGGAGGACTGGTCAAGTTCCACCACCTTGAAGGTCTCGCCGATCCCCCCGCCGCCCAGCCGGCCGACGATCTTGTAGCGTGAATTCTGGAACGGCACGATGGTGTCTTCGTCCCAGAATTTCGGGGCGGGAAGAGCGGGCGCCGGTGCCGTCGGCGGGGCGGTATTCCGTTCAAGGACGGCAGCAAGTTCTGTCAGGGGTTCGCGGCCTTCCGGGTTGGTGGCGCAGCCCTGCTCAAGGAAGGCCCTGGCTTCCCGCCCTTTGGCATCTTGTTCGCCGAACATGACCATCAGCGTCTTGCACAAGGCGAATACGTCCGAGCGGGCATCCGCCATGGCAAGCCCGCCTTGCAGGACTTCCGGCGCAACATAGGGTGAGTCGGCGCCGAAATCGGGAGTGGCTGCGGAAATGGTCTGTGCGTCCGAGAGGCGGGCGAGGCTGAAATCGGTGAACAGCGGCTGGCCGTTGTGGCGCACGCGCAGGGTGTTCGGCGTGATATGGCGATGGACCAGGGGCGGCAGTCCGGCTTCGGTGGGATGATGGAATTCCGCCAGCGCAAGCAATGCCTGGCGTGCGTAGCGCAGGCGGTCATCCAGACTCCAGGAAACGTCCTTGGCACGTTCCAACAGGGCAGGCGCGGCCGGGTCGACCAGAGAGAAATAGTGGAGTTCGCCCGGATAGTGTTCGGCTTCCTGGAACGAATCGAGCAGGTTTGGCAGACAGGGCGATTTCTGCCAGCGCTGAATGACCTGAAATTCCCGCTCGGCGCGGTTTTTCGGGTCTTTTTCGTCAGTGGCGGATAGATCGTAGAGGTGGAGGATTACCCGGTCGCGGCGGGTCGGATGTTGGCCGCGATAGACGCGATGGAAGGCTTCCTCGGGCGGAGAAAGGCGTTCCATGTTGATCAGGCCGGCAAAGCTGCGCAGTTCCCCGCTTAGTGCGATGCGCGAGGCCGGTTCCAGAATCCGTGCGGCTTTCTCAATCTTGTCGGCATCCAATACGCCGGTATGCTCGGCACGCACCAAGTCTTTCCACTCGCCAAGGCCGAATACTTCGACGGCGCGTACCTTGATTCGCTGGCCGGCTTGCATTCCCGTGCCGCCACGGGTCAGCAGGAGACGGGGCGCTACAAAACCCGGGTCGAAGGACGGCTTGAGTTTGCCGGCGATACGTTTCGCTTTTTCATGCAGCCGCTCTGCTTCTGCTTCCGCGATCTCATAGCGTTGCTTGAGGTATGCCGCATCCCAATGCTTGACCTCGATGACGAATACGCCGGAAGGGCCCAGAACGATCTGGTCGATTTCGTCGGAAAAACGGCCTGCACCCGGCGAATGATTGAGGTTCGACAGCAAAAGCCAGGGACCGGGTATGCCCTGGAGTTTTGATTTGAGCCTTTCGATCGCAAGCCGCTCGCTCTCATTTACCGGCGTACCACAGGGGATATGCCGGAAACCGGAAATGGCCATTCCGCCTCCTTGAACTGCGAGTTCTTGCAGAGATTGTATTACGAATGGATGAAATGCCGGTGGGGTTTTTCGGAGCGTTGCCTTTCAAGGCTGGCGTCAAAGCTATAATCCACCGACGTTTATAACTGCCCCAAGGTGTGGCACATCGTGAATCCACCTGTCGAAACCGTTCTTTCCTGCCGCGGCCTGAAAAAGACCTATGCCCAGGGCAAGGTCGAAGTGCCGGTGCTGCTGGGCGTCGATTTCGAGGTCGCGCGCGGCGAGCGCGTTGCCGTCGTCGGCGCCTCGGGCTCGGGCAAGAGTACGCTGCTGCATCTGCTCGGCGGGCTGGATGCGCCGTCGGCGGGCACGGTCAGCCTGCTCGGCCGCGAGCTGACGCAGGTGAGCGAGGCCGAGCGCGGCCGGCTGAGGAACGAAAGCCTCGGCTTCATCTACCAGTTCCACCACCTGCTGCCGGAGTTCTCCGCGCTGGAGAACGTCGCCATGCCGCTGCTGATCCGGCGCCTGCCGCGCGCGGAGGCCGAGGCGCGGGCGGCGGCGATGCTGAAGGAGGTCGGCCTGGGCCATCGCCTGGCGCACACGCCGGGCGAACTCTCCGGCGGCGAGCGCCAGCGCGCCGCGGTGGCGCGTGCGCTGGTGACGCAGCCGGCCTGCGTGCTGGCCGACGAGCCGACCGGCAACCTCGACCGCCACACCGCCGAGGCGGTGTTCGACCTGATGCTGGCGCTCAACGCATCGCACCGCACCAGCTTCGTCATCGTCACCCACGACCCGCATCTCGCCGCCAAGGCGCAGCGCACGCTCACGCTGGACGACGGCGTGCTCGGCTAGCCCGGCTTCCTCTTCTGGCGCCGCTTGCGCCAGGCCCATACCAGGTAATAGCGCCAGGCCAGGCGCACGCCGAAGTAGCCCGTCGCCGCCAGAACCGAGGCGAGCAGCACCAGGCCGAAGGCGAGCGGCTTGCCGAGGTGCGCCATCCAGTCCGCCAGCGCCAGCACCCAGGCCCGCAGGCCCGCCT
>WYAY01000043.1 GCA_011526165.1 Sulfuritalea sp. | reverse complement strand
GCTGCGGCGGGATGAGGTTCACCACGTCGCCGCGGACGTCCTCCAGGCCCTCGATCAGCACGGTCTTCTTGGCCGCGTCGATCTCGGTGACCTTCTTCGCCGGCCGGTAGTCGATGATGCCCTCGTAGTGCTTCTTCCAGCCCTTGAGGAAGAGGCCCTTCTTCGAGACGATGTCCGGGTTGCCGTCGAGCACGACGATCTTCGACTTCGGCTTGTGCTGCTTGAGGTACATGGCGATCATGCTGGCCCGCTCGTAAGGCCCGGGCGGGCAGCGGAAGGGCGCCAGCGGGATGCTCATCACGACGGTGCCGCCGGCGGGCATGGCTTCCAGCTGCTTCCTCAGCAGCACGGTCTGCGGGCCGGCCTTCCAGGCGTGCGGCATGACATCCGGCGTTGACGCCAAATTGTAGCCCTTGATTTCCTCGGTGCGGAAGTCGATGCCAGGGGAGAGTACCAGGCGGTCGTAGCGGATGTCGCCGCGCGAGGTGCGCACCAGCTTGGCTGACGCATCGACACCGGTGACCTCGGCCTGCACGAACTTGATGCCGTGATTGGCCGCCAGCTTGTCGTAGTTGATGGTGAGCGGCGCCATGTCCTTCATCAGGCCACCGATGTACAGGTTGGAGAAGGGGCAGGAGACGAAGTGGTCGTTGCGCTCGACCAGCACCACCTCGATGCTCTTGTCCATCATGCGGATGTACTTGGCGGCAATGGTGCCGCCGTAGCCGCCGCCGACCACCACCACGCGGCGTCCGCCGGTGGGGCCTTCCATGCCGAGGCCGGCGCAGCCGGTCAGCACGCTGGCCGCGCCAATGCCGGCGCCCGCGCCGATCAGCTTGAGGAAACTTCTGCGTTCCATAGTCATGTTCTCTCCTCCCTTATTTCACGCTGGCGTAAAAGTGCAGCAGGGCGTCCAGGTCCTGCTTGGACAGCGGCTTCACTTTCTCGGCCATTTTTTCCGGCATCTTGCGGTGGCCGCTCAGATACTGGCCCATCTGGATCTGCAGATAGGGCAGCCACTGGCTGGCCATGATCGGCGAGTCGTCCTTGCCTTCCTTGCCGCTTTCCATGTGGCAGCGCGAGCAGCTTTCCTCTTCGAGGTTCTTGCCGCGGGCGACCTTGGCCGGATCGAGGTTCTGGCTGGTGGCATGGAACTTCTGCTTGGAGAAGAAATCCGCCATGGCGGCGAAGTCCGCGTCGCTGTATCCTTTCGCCAGGCGGCCCATGACGGTGCCCGGGCGCTCGCCGCTCTTGAATTTCTTCATGGCGGTGACGATGGACTCCTTGTTGTGGCCGGCCAGGCTCGGCATGCTCGGGCCGGCGCTGGCGCCGTTGGTGCCGTGGCAGCCGGCGCAGGCGTTGGAAATCATCGCCGGCGTCGGCGGGGCCGCGAAGGCGCTCGCCGACAGGGCCAGGGCGGCAGCGGACAGCGCCCACTTGAATCGACTTATTTTCATAAGCATCTCCTCCTTTTGCGTGAAAAAAGTACTGCTCGATAATTCTCCCTCATGCTGCAACGTCACGGTTTGGCGACGTTGTAGTAGTTCCTGACGTCCGGGTTCGGCTTGTCGAGGCCGAACTGGTAGCCCAGCGAGACGTAGTGATAGCGCGCCTCGGTGTGGTCCTCGTGGATGGCGAAGCCGAAGTTGTAGACCTTGCCCGCGGCGATGGCGTGGTCGCCCGTGCCGCCGCCGGCGAGCGTGCGCTCGAAGGTGACGACCCACTTGTTGCCTTCCTTGACGCCCTCCGCCTTGACGAGGCCCTTGCCGCCTTCCATGACGCGCTTGTCGGCGACGTAGCCGTCGGCCGGCTTCTCGCCCTTGCCGCTCCTGAACTGGATCAGGTCGTAGAACTTGCCGCCGGCGAGGTCGGCGCCCTTGACGTATTTCGTCTTCTTGTCGTCCTTGCCGTCCTTCATGGTGCGCAGGTCGGTGTGGCAGGTGGCCCAGCAGCCGTTCAGATCGGCGCCCTCCACCGTGCCGCCGCCGTCGAACAGCATGGTCAGCTTCATCTCGTTCTTCTTGTCCATCTTGACGCTGCCCACCATCGGCGGCACCCACTCGAAGCGGAAGTAGATCTTCTCGCCGTCGTGGGCGGCCTGGAACTGCACCGGCAGCCAGCCCACCTTGCCGGCGATCGGCTTCGGCTCGAGCACGGTCTTCGAACTGCCGGCCGGCTTGCCGGCGACGATCATGTTGCCGACGTCCTGGGCATCGCCCTCGTGGCATTTGGCGCAAGGGCGCTTCTTGTCGACGATGTCGGGCACGGCAGAGTGGTCGGGCTTGTTCATGACCCACTCCAGACTGGCCTGGCCGGGGTAGAACACCTTGATCTTGCGCACCGGCACCTTGCTCCAGTCCGGCGCGGCTGCGGCCGATCCCGCCAGGAAGACACCCGCCAACGCAATCACTATCTTTTTCATGCTCGCTCCTGTTGCAATGCCCCGACGGGCAAACATTAACATACCGATTCCGGCAACGCGTCGCACCGGCTTCGCGGATCAACCCTCTTTGGCCGCGGCTCCGCCCTCGGCCTGCTGATGCACCGGCTTGTGCGCGATGCCCTTGTGGCACTCGATGCAGGTCTTGCCGTCCTCCATCGCGCCCTCGTGCTTCACCACCGAGCGGTCCTTCTGTTTTTCGGGATCCATGGTCTTGAAGTCGTGGCAGTTGCGGCACTCCTTGGAATCCCGGGCTTCCATCCTCTCCCAGACGCGTTTGGCCATGGTCAGGCGGTAGGCCTCGTATTTTTCGGGCGTATCGATGGTGCCCAGGATGTGGCCGACCACATCGCGGGCCGCCATCAGTTTCTGGAACGACTTGAACATGTAGTCGGTGGGCGTCTTGCTGCTGGCGACGTGGCAGTCGGCGCACTGCACGGTAGTGCCGCTGCGGTTTTTGTAGTGCACCGTCTTCTTGAGTTCTTCGTAGGGGATGGTCATCTCATGGCAGGAGATGCAGAACTCGGAGCGGTTGGTCCATTCCATGGCGGTGTTGAGGCCGCCCCAGATGGCGATGCCGCCGATGATGCCGATGACCAGGGTGCGCAGCATGGCGCGGGCCCCCTTGTGCTTCTCGTTTTTTTCGTTTTCGCTCATTTCGAATAGATCATTTCATAAAGCCGGCTGTGCCGGCGGTTATCCGATGCGGAGGTGGAAACGCCGTCCCGGCGGCACTGACTTTTGCGCACCGGCTGTACTTCGAATGCCATGCCGTCCGGCCGCGAAGGCGACGCGTTTTGCCTGCGTCCTATTCCATTTCACGCTTGATTTTGCGCGATTATTACAGCCGTGCACGCCCCGGACAAGCCTAAATATTGTGATTGAGGGATCAAGGCCGTTCATATTCAGGACGGCTGATATTCTGCGGACAAATGTCGCGACGCCGGCGACGGGATCGAACGTTTCATTCGGAATGGAGAGGTTCGCCGTTGCTACTTGATGCCGAGCATCTTGGCCAGTTCATCGTAATCGGCCAGCTTGGCCGGCTCGAAGCCAGGGAAGTTGCTGAAGCGGAGGAACTCCTGCGCGTCCTTGTCCTGGGTCGCCTTGAGCAGGGCTTCGGTGATGGCGCGCCGCTCGGACTCGGGCAGGTCGCCGCGCACGGCGAAGGTCAGATGCGGCACGCCCTTGCCGGAGTGGATCAGGTTCATGTCGAAACCCTTGTTGGTCCACACGTTGAACAGCCCGGAGTTGGCCACGCCAACGTCGATCAGGTTCATCTGCATGCCGGCCAGCACGCCGTCGGCGTCGTTGTAATAGGCGAGGCTGCTGAAATGCTTCTCCGGCTCCTTGATGCCCAGATTTTTCAACTCAACGAAGGCCAACTGGGTGATCATGGCATCCTTGCCGGTGAAGCCGATGCGTTTGCCCTTCATGTCTTCGGGAAAGGCGATGCCGCTTTTCGTCGGCGCCATGAAGGACACCGAGAGCAGTCCGGGAATCTTGGCGACGGGCAGGTAGCCGGCGGAGCGGTTTGCCTCGATTACGGCGGAGGGTGCGACGAACATCATGTGGTAGCGCTTGGCCTTGGCGCGCTCGCCGAAGCTGGTGAAGTCGCGCGCGCCCTCGATTCGCACCGGGCGCTTGAGCACCCTGCCGAGGTATTCGGTGAGCCCCTGGTATTCGGAGGCGATCATCTGGGCGCTGTTACCGTAGCTGATGACGCCGAGAAGATAGGCTCTTTCCTGTGCGGCGGCAGGTTGCCAGGCGAACAGGGCGATGCCCATCGAAAGGATGCCGATCAGCTTGCGGACAATCATGAGTACCTCTCCTAAAACGACGCCTTGCGACAGCTTGCGTAATGCTTCATGTCGTATTGAGACATTGTTTTCTCACGACAATCTAATAGATATTTGTGAATGGGATAATAAATTTTCCTATTGACCCAATCACGCAACATATTTGAAGCATTGCCTATTACCTTAGCCATACGGATGGAATCTGAAAAACATGAGCCGTCTTGTCGAAGTGCGCATGCCCAAATATCCCGAATGCTGGGAGACCTGCGGCAATTGCGGCAGCGGGGAGGTGGTCATCGAAACCCTGCTGGTCCGACCGGGCGACGAGATCGGCCGCGACGACACCATCCTGGTGCTGGAAACCGGCAAGGTGGCGCTCGACATCCCCAGCCCGCAGGCCGGCCGGGTGGTCGGGGTGTTCGTCGCGGAGGGCGACAGCGTGCCCGAAGGCGCCTTGCTGCTGACGATCGAGACCGATTGAGCGCGCTCGGCTAGAATCCCACCTTTCTTCATTCAACACCGTCGCGCATGGCCCAATACGTTTTCACCATGAACCGCGTGGGCAAGATCGTCCCGCCCAAGCGCCACATCCTCAAGGACATCTCGCTGTCCTTCTTCCCCGGCGCCAAGATCGGCGTGCTCGGCCTGAACGGTTCGGGAAAATCGACGCTGCTGAAGATCATGGCCGGGGTGGACAAGGACATCGAGGGCGAAGCCACGCCGATGCCCAACCTGTCCATCGGCTACCTGCCGCAGGAGCCGCAGCTCGATCCGGAAAAAACCGTGCGCCAGTCGGTCGAGGAGGGCCTCGGCGAGGTGTTCGAGGCGCAGCAGAAGCTCGACGCCGTGTACGCCGCCTATGCCGAGCCGGACGCCGACTTCGATGCGCTGGCCGCCGAACAGGCGCGCCTGGAGGCGATCCTCGCCGCCTCCGACGGCCACACCGCCGAGCAGCAGCTGGAAGTCGCCGCCGACGCCCTGCGCCTGCCGCCCTGGGAGGCGAAGATCGCCAACCTCTCCGGCGGCGAGAAGCGCCGCGTCGCGCTGTGCCGCCTGCTGCTCTCCAAGCCGGACATGCTGCTGCTCGACGAGCCGACCAACCACCTCGACGCCGAATCGGTGGACTGGCTCGAGCAGTTCCTCACGCGCTTCCCCGGCACCGTGGTGGCGGTGACCCACGACCGCTACTTCCTCGACAACGC
>WYAY01000042.1 GCA_011526165.1 Sulfuritalea sp. | reverse complement strand
CCCTCGCCACGGAGAAGCACGCCATCATTTGCGGCTACGGCCGCAGCGGCCAATACCTGGCGCGCTTCATGGCGCAGGAGGGCGTCTCCTACGTCGCCCTCGACCTCGACCCGGAGCGCGTGCGCGAAGCCGCCGCCGCCGGCGACACCGTCGTCTATGGCGACGCCGCCCGGCGCGAGGCCCTGGTGGCCGCCGGCCTGATGCGCGCCAGCGTGGTGATCGTCTCCTACGCCGACGCCGGCTCGGCGCTGCGCGTGCTGGCCGTGGTGCGCGAGCTGCGCCCCGAGCTGCCGGTGGTGGTGCGCGCAACCGACGAGAGCGACTTCGACCGTCTCTCCCAGGCCGGCGCCGCCGAGGTGGTGCCGGAGGTGCTCGAATCCTCCATCATGCTCGCCTCGCACGCGCTGGTGCTGCTCGGCGTGCCGATCGCCCGCGTCCTGCGCCGTTTCCGGGAAGTGCGCGAGCAGCGCTACGACCTGATGCGCGGCTTCTTCCACGGCGCCACCGACGCCGCCGACGATCTCGACGACGCGCGCCAGCCGCGCCTGCACTCGGTGGTGCTCAACCCCGGCGCCTGGGCCGTCGGCCGCAACCTGGGCGAGACCGATCTGGAGCGCTTCGGCGTCTCCGTCTCGCTCATCCGCCGCCGCGGCATCCGCGCCGTCAGCCCCACGCCGGAAGCGCGCCTCGAGGCCGGCGACGTGGTGGTGCTGCTGGGCGAGCCGGACGGGCTGGCGGCGGCGGAGAACCGGCTGCTTAAGGGGTGAACGCGTTGTTAGCGAAGCGCCGTCCTGCGGGGACTGACTTTTGGGAGACCCACAAAAGAAAACCGGGGTCTGCCCCCGGTTATCTCATGACACCGCTAGTACTGCCATTTCTCCGGCTCGATCCTCAACCGAAAGATGGTTCGCCAAGCGTTTTCAGATGTTCTTGCAAAGAACGTAGAGATTCGTTCCCTGGTCGGCATAGTTCGCAGTCGGCACCGTCGTGGTCACGGCAGTCGGTGGGGTTGTTTCCAACAAGGCACGCACATTCCCCGTCGTCGCATTGCCGTCGTCGAATTGGGAATCGATTGATTGGGCGATCTTTGCCGGTAGACTGCCGGTGCAGATGATCGTCCCGGCCAGGCCGAAGCCGCTCGTTTGAACGCCCATGATACCGCCGGCTGCATTGATCGGCTGAGCTGAACCGTTCGCCACCGTATCCGTGGCGCCAGCCACGAAACCCGCGAGGCGCAGGTTCAGCCAGAATTTGCGCGACTCGTTCGCATCTGTCGTTGAGCTATAACTGCCCTCGATCTGGTTGTCGCCATCCCCGGAATCAGCAGCTACGGTCAAGGCAGTTCCACCGACTGACCAGCGGGTTTGACCAGGATCATCGCCAGGCAAGCGCTTGTAACGGTCCTGATAGGCATAGATTGCCGCGCTGATGCCATTCAGGTCATTTGCGACATTTTTGATCTTCGCCTGGGTGATCAATTCCTGTCCCTTCAATACGCCGCCGAGCAAGAGGCCGATAATCACCAATACGATGGCGATTTCGACTAGGGTGAAGCCCATCTGTTTTTGTCTCACGGTATTCTCCTGAGTATGAAAGAGTTACGTCCTGCATTTAGCAATAAACGGGCCAGGCAAAAAAAGCCTGTTCGGCACCCGGATAGTGAATATTTCACGGATAAGCGTCGAAGTTTCGACAATACTGTCGCAATGCCGTCAGAAACCACTCATAGGGCACGGGATTCGGCCATCGTCAGGCTGACGCACAATCAGCGGCGCTGGCTGTTGCTCGGCCAGCTTGGCTTGTTGCATCTGCTGCTTCTAGAGGGTATCGACGGCGGCGTCGGCCGCACCCTGCTGGTCGGGCACATCGGCCTGTTCATTCTCTGGCAGCCCTTCGTACGGGCCGAGCAACGCCTGAGCATTGCGCAACTCACTGTGATTGCCGCGATCGTGACCGCCGCCGCCTTGTGGGCGGGCACCTGGACGATGATTTTCTGGACGATGGCGCTGGCCGGCATCGTCGGCGGCAAGGTGTTCTTTTACGCCGCCCGCGGGGCCAAGGCCTTCTATTTGCTCGTCCTGACCTATCTGATCAGCGTCCTGCTGGTCCTGCTGGTGCCGCAGGTGCTGCCGGGCGGCCACGCCCAGTTGGGCGAGTTTCTGTTCCTCGCCAAATACGTGCTGCCGGGACTTTTCCTCGTGATGGCCGTATTGCCGATGGAACAAGAGGCTGAGGAAGGGGTGGAGGTGGTCGATTTCGCCTACAGCGCCTTCGTCTTCCTCCTACTGGCGGTGCTGGTGCTGGGCAGTATCGCCACCATGCTGCTGCTCAAGCGCGGCTATTTCGAATCCCTGGTGGCCACGATCATCACCAGCGCGGCCTTCCTGCTGATGATGGCCTGGGCCTGGAACCCGCGCCTCGGCTTCGCCGGCTTCGGCATGTTCTTTTCCCGCTACATGCTGTCGCTGGGCCTGCCCTTCGAGCGCTGGCTGCACGAGCTGGCCGACAACATGCAGCGCGAGGAACGGCCGGAGCAGTTTCTCGCGGAATCGCTGGAGGGCATGGTGCGCCTGCCGTGGGTGAACGGCTGCGAATGGCAGGCCACCGACAGCGCCGGCAAATCGGGCCGGCAGGAAGGCCGCCACAGCCAGTTCCGCCACGGCCAGCTGACCCTCGACATCTACACCCAGCAGCCGCTCAGCCCGGCGCTGAACTGGCACTTCAATCTGCTGGCGCAACTGCTCGGCGAGTTCCACGAGGCCAAGCTGCGCGCCCTGGAACTGCAGGAGCTCAGCTACGTCAAGGCCATCCACCAGACCGGGGCGCGGCTGACGCACGACGTGAAGAACCTCCTGCAGTCGCTCAACGCCCTCTGCCTCGCGGCGGCGGACGAGGCGGATGCGCCTACGCCCGAATACCAGGCCCTGCTGCGCCGCCAGCTGCCGGTGATCGCCCAGCGCCTGCAGCAGACCATGGACAAGCTGCGCCGCCCCGAGCAGGAGGGCGCGCAGTTCACGCCCGCCGGGCAGTGGTGGGCCGGCCTGCAGGCCCGCTATGCCGCGGCGGGCGTGCGCTTCGCGCCGGCGCAGATCGACGGCGAGCGCAAGATCCCCGCCACGCTGTTCAACAGCGCGGCGGAGAACCTCATCCAGAACGCGCTGATCAAGAAGCAGGGAACGCCCGCGCTGCGCATCGACGTCGAGTTCGAGGCGGGCGAGCGGGTCAGGCTCAGGGTGAGCGACGACGGCCGGGCGATTTCCGAGGAAGCGGCGCGCGACCTGTTCCGCGCGCCGGTTGCCTCGCAGACGGGCCTTGGCATCGGCCTCTACCAGACGGCGCGGCATGCCGGGTTCTACGGCTACGCGCTGAAAGTCAGCGCCAACGAGACGGGCCGGGTCTGCCTCGAACTGGAGGAAAACAGAGAAGCCTAGGCGGCAGCCTTGCGGCCGATCAGGCGGTGCACTTCAGTCTCGCCCTTGCCCTTCAGGTAGATCGTCTGCGGCTCGTGGAAGTCGAAACGGTCCTTCAGGCGGCGCCAGGTGACGGTGTCCGCCTGGATCATGCCCGGCACGCCCTCGCTGGTGATGCGGCTGGCGATGTTCACCGTGTCGCCCCACAGGTCGTAGATGAACTTCTTCTTGCCCACCACGCCGGCCACCACCGGACCGGTGCCGATGCCGATGCGCACCTCCAGGTGCGACTCGTTCACGTTGAAGTCGGTGCGCAGCACGTCGCGCATCGCCAGCGCCATGTCGGCGATGGCGTCGGAATAGTCCATGTCGCCCTTGTTCAGGCCGCCCGCCACCATGTAGGCGTCGCCGATGGTCTTGATCTTCTCCAGGCCGAACTTTTCCGCCAGCTCGTCGAACGTGGAGAAGATGCGGTTGAGCATGGCGAACACCTGCGTCGGCGCCATGCCCTCGGCGACGCGGGTGAAGTTGACGATGTCGGCGAACATCACCGTCACGTCGGCGAAGCCGTCGGCGATGGTCTGGCTGCTGCTCTTCAGCCGCTCGGCGACCGGGCCGGGCAGGATGTTGAGCAGCAGGCGCTCGGAGCGCTCCTGCTCGATCTGCAGCAGCCGGTGCGCCTCGTTCAGGCGTACCTGGGCCTTCTGCTTCTCGACGATGGCGAAGCGCAGCAGCAGGAAGATGATCGTCGCCACCGCGGCGAAGTTGAGGGCGAAGAAGACCACCGCCGTCCTGACGGGGACCTGCGTCTTGGTCTGGAACTCCGACTCGGCGAGGTAGTAGTCGAAGAAGCCCGACATTGCCAGCAGGAACAGATAGCCGATGAACCAGCCGAAGGCCTCGCGCACGCCGAAGAACAACAGGGCGCCGACCGGCGCCAGCAGGCCCCAGATGGCGATGCCGCTGGCCGTGATGAAGTTGCCGATGCTCCACTGCACGACGAAGGGAAAAAAGAGCAGCAGCGTGAGCTGGCTCAAGCGGAAGAAATCGAAGTTGCCCCACCTGATGTAGATCGCCAGGTTGACCGCCAGCAGGATCTGGAAGGCGAAGGGCAGCGTCGAGGAGAACTGCGGCCCCAGGTTCCAGTAGATGACCAGCCACAGCATCGAGGCGACGCTGGCCAGGCCGGTGGCGAACATCAGCAGCGACTTGTTCAGCCGCAATTCGTCGCTGTCGTTGGGGTCGATGCCGGCGGTGCGCAGCCGGTCGAGGAGGCCGTTCGAGCCGCCTGCCATGCGGGTCTCCGTCTGGGTTGTCGGGGCTGGGCTGCCCCGATTTTAAACGAAGTTTCGCAGGATTATGCCGCACTGGCAAGGATGGCGGCATAGTGCATATGGGGGATGCGGGTCAGGGCAGCTTGCCGGCGGCGATCATGCGGTTGTAGAGAATGTTTGGAGAAAGCCAGACCATGATGTCGTCGAATTGCCCGCCGGGCGCATCCGCCGGCGCCGGCTCGTGGCTGACGAAGGCGCGGTCGTCGGCGAGCACGGAATTCGGGTTCGGATTATGACGCTCGTCCGCTCCGCCGCCGCCTGAGGCGGCGTTCTTGCCCAGCGAGTACAGCACGGCGACCGCGGTTTTCGTCAGCGCAGCGCTGCCCGCCGGGCAATCGGCCGTGGTGGTACCTTCGTTCACCATGCCGGCACCGCTGCTGCCGCTGCTGCAGACGATCAGCAGATCGTTCGTGATGTTCGCCATGCCCTTGCCCTTGATGCCGTCGACGGTGGTGGCCGCGGAAGTGTACTCCGCCGTCACGGCATAGCGCAGCGGGATACCCCAGCCGTCGACCAGCCGCCCGGCATTGTCTATCGGCGCCAGACCGAGCGTGGCGGCGGGCACGAAGCCGAGCGCCACCATGTTGGCCGAAGCCGTGCACGCGCCGCCTCCGACGGGGTCTTCCAGCCCGTTCGATGCCGCCGAGGCCGGACAGGGCAGGCGGCCGTGCGCGGCGGCGTAGCCGAGCAGCGCTTCCTGCGCGGTGGCCATCGTTGCGCGGGTGTCGTTGTAGCGGCGGTTCTCGTCCTGCGCGCCCATGGTCATCAGCATGCCGCCGAGGAAAATGGCGACGATGACCAGCACCAGCGCCAGTTCGATGAGGGTGAAGCCGCGGGAAAAAGTCAGTCTCCGCGGGACGGCGTTCATTCGAGCCATG
>WYAY01000041.1 GCA_011526165.1 Sulfuritalea sp. | reverse complement strand
GCGCTGAAGGGCTTCGTGCCGAAGGCCGACGCGCCCGTCGCGGCGAAGCTGCGCGCCGCCGGCGCCATCGTCCTCGGCAAGACCAACATGCACGAGCTGGCCTTCGGCATCTCCGGCTACAACACGGCGTTCAAGAGCGGCGCCCAGCCGGGCGTGCGCAACGCCTACGACGCGGCGAAGATCGCCGGCGGCTCGTCCTCGGGCAGCGGCGCGGCGATCGGCACGCGCATCGCGCTGGCCGGCCTCGGCACCGACACCGGCGGCTCGGTGCGCATCCCCTGCGCGCTGAACGGCTGCGCCTCGCTGCGCCCGACGATCGGACGCTATTCGCAGAAGGGCATCGCGCCGATCTCGCACACGCGCGACACCGCCGGGCCGATGGGCGTGGCGATGGCCGACGTGGCGCTGCTCGACCGCGCCATCGCCGGCGGCGGGACGATCAAGCCGGCCGAGCTGAAGAAGCTGCGCGTCGGCGTGACGGCCGCCCTGCTCGCCAACCTCGACGCCGACACCCGGGCCGCCTTCGACACCGCCGTGGCGAAAATGAAGGCCGCCGGCGTAACGGTGGTGGACGTCGACATGCCGAAGCTGATGGAACTGAACGGCGCCGTCGGCTTCCCGCTGGCGCTCTACGAGGCCTACGACGACATGGTGAAATACCTCAAGGCGAGCGGCGCGGGCAGGACCATCGCCGACGTGGCGAAGGAGATTTCCAGCCCGGACGTGAAGGGCACCTACGATGGCCTGGTCATCCCGCGCAAGCTGCCCGGGCCCGACAACACCGTGGTCGACGCCAAACCCGCCTACGAGGCCGCCATGATGACCGGCCGGCCGGCGCTGCAGAAGCTCTACAAGGAGACCTTCACGAAGCACAAGCTCGACGCCCTTGCCTTCCCGACGGTGCCGAAGGTGGCGATCGACGCCAACCCGGATTCGAGCAGCATCGCCAATTTCGTGACCTACATCCAGAACACCGACCCGGGCAGCAACGCCGGCATCCCAGGCCTGCAGATCCCGCTGGCGCTGGGCGCGGCGAGCAAGCTGCCGGTCGGGCTCGAGCTCGACGGCCCGGCCGGCAGCGACCGCAAGCTGATCGCCATTGGCCTGGCGCTGGAGGAAGTCTTCGGCAGGCTGCCGGCGCCGAAGCGCTAAGGGTCGGCTAGTCGTTCCGCGGTCGGCCGATCGCCGCGGCGAGGCCGCCGCGGCGCTGCACGCCGAGCTTGGTGAAGGTGCGCTTGAGGTAGGTGCGTACGGTGGACAGCTCGACGCCGAGCCGCTGGGCGATCTGCTTGTCGGTCAGGCCGGCGCCGACCATGCGGGCCACCGCCAGCTCGCGCGGCGACAGCTCGGCAGCGGGCGCTTCCGCCGCGCCGGCCAGCCGCGCCCGCAAGGAAGCGCGGTGCAGTGCCCCGGTGAAGGCCGGCTCGATCAGCTTGAGCAGGTCGAGCGTGTGCCCGTCGAAGTTGTCGCGCCGCTTGCCGCGCCAGATGCGCAGGTCGCCGATGTTGTGCCCGTCCACATAGCTGTAGACATTGACGCCCCAGTGCAGGCCGTCGCGGGCGAGGAAATCGTTGAAGAACTCGGTGCGCATCAGCTCGCGCTGCGGCATGACCTGGGTGACCAGGGTCGGCACGCGTCGCGCCTGCAGCGCGTAGGTGATCGGATCGTGGAACTGGTAGTAGGCCTCGTAGCTGCCGAGCGTGTCGTCGTTCATGTTGATCGTGACGCGGCCGCCGAAGCGGTGGGCCGACTCATCCCAGACGAACGAGGCGAAGTAGTCGGCCCGCAGCAGGTCGAGCAGTTCGAAGCCGACGCGCTCGCGCACCTCGCGCTCGGCCATGTCCTCGGCCAGCAGGCCGAATAGGCGGGACAGGCAGCGACTCTCCGAAGCGGTCAGGTGCATGCCGCCCAGTCTAAGTCGGTTCGGCTCAGAACTCCAGCGGATCGACGTCGATGTGCCAGCGCAGGGCCTTGGGCGCCTTCAATTCGCGGATCGCCGCCAGCCACTGCGCGAGAAAAGCCTGCAGCGCCGGCCGGCTGCCCGACTCGGCCAGCAGTTGCGCACGCTCGAGATGGGCCAGGCGGTGCAGGCGCATCGGCACTGCGTCGTACAGCGCCACCTTTCCTTGCGCCAGACCAGCCCCTATTTCCCCGGCCGTTTTGAGGAAAGCGAGCGCCTGCTTCAGTTCCGCCGCCTCGGCGCGCAGCATGGCCTGGTGGGTGACGGGCGGGAAGCCGGCGCGCCCGCGCTCGGCGAGCTGTTCCGCGGCAAAGGCGGCGTAGTCGTGCGCCGCCAGCGCGCGGTAGAGCGGATGGTCTGGGTACTGCGTCTGGATCAGCACCTCGCCCGGCAGGGCGGCACGGCCGCTGCGGCCGCCCACCTGCATGAGTTGCGAGAACAACCGCTCCGGCGCACGGAAATCGGCGGCAAACAACGCCGCGTCGGCGTTGAGCACGCCGACCAGGGTCAGGTTGGGGAAGTCGTGGCCCTTGGCCAGCATCTGCGTGCCGACCAGGATGTCGGCCTCGCCTTTGTGGATGGCTTCCAGCACGCCGTGCCAGCGGGACTGACTTTTAGTGTTGTCGCGATCGACGCGCAGGATGCGCGCCTGCGGAAAACGCGAAGCGAGTGCTTCCTCCAATCTCTGCGTGCCGCGGCCGAAGGGCTGGATGTCCTGGTTGCCGCAGGTGGGGCAGGCGACCGGAATATGCTCTTCGCGTCCGCAGTGGTGGCAGCGCAGACGCTTGTCGGCCAGGTGCACCACCAGGTTGGCGGCACAGCCCGGGCAACGGCTGACCCAGCCGCAGGCCGGGCAGGCCAGCACCGGGGCGTAGCCGCGGCGGTTGAGAAAGATGAGGCTCTGTTCCTTGCGTTCCAGCCGCGCGGCGATGGCGCGCAGCAAGTGCTCGCTCATGCCGTCCTGCAGTTTTTCGCGGCGGGTGTCGACGCAGCGCACTGCCGGCATGCTCTCCGCCACCGCCCGCGTGGTCAGCTCGAGCAGGGTGTAGCGGCCGGCCTGCGCCGCCGCCCAGCTCTCCAGCGAGGGCGTAGCCGAGCCGAGCACGATGGGCACCTCGCGCTGCTTGGCGCGCCAAACCGCGACGTCGCGCGCCGAGTAGCGCATGCCTTCCTGCTGCTTGAAGGAAGGATCGTGCTCTTCGTCCACCACGATCAGGCCGAGGCGCGGCAGCGGGGTAAACACCGCGAGTCGCGTGCCGAGCACGATGTCGGCCTCGCCGCCGAGCGCCTCCAGGAAGCCGGCCGCGCGCGCGCCCTCGGCCAGGCTGCTGTGCAGGCTCACCAGCCGCGCAGCGGGAAAGCGATTGCTCACACGCGCTTCGAGTTGCGGCGTCAGCGCGATCTCCGGCACCAACAGCAAGGCCTGGCCACCGCATGCCAGCGTTTGCTCGATCAGGCGCAAATACACTTCCGTCTTGCCGCTGCCGGTGACGCCGTGCAGCAGGAACGGCGCGAAGCGGCCGTAGGCCTGCGTCACTTGCTCAACCGCCGCGGCTTGCTCGGGAAGCAATTCAGGGCCCGGCGCCGCCCTGCGGTCCGGTGCCTCGACTGTGGCGCGCAACCAGCCTTTTTCCAGCAATGCAGGCAGCTGCTTCGCGGCGGATGCGGACACCGCGCGCAGTTCGCGGCGCGTCAAGCCGCCGTTCAGTTCCAGGGTCGCCAGCAGGCGCGCGGCGATGCTGCGCTGCGCCAGTCGGGGCAGGGCGTCACGTCCCGCTTCGGTAATGAAGAATGTTTCACGCTCGGGCAGGCGCGGCAGCGCATTGCGCCGCCGTAATGCCGGCGGCAGGGCCAGCGCAACGACCTCGCCGAGCGGATGCTGGTAATAGCGGCTGCAGAATTCGGCCAGCGCCAGCCAGTCGGCGGGAAGCGGCGGCGCATCGCGCAGGATGGCACGCACCGCCTTGAGCTTTCCCGGCGGCAGTTCGCTTGTCGCAACGATGTCCACGACGACGCCGATCTTTTCGCCGCGAGCAAAAGGCACGCACACGCGCCGCCCGACATCCGCTGCAATCGCATCCGGCGCAAGGTAATCGAATGTGCGCGGCACGGGCACATCGAGCGCAACGCGGACGATCGGCGAATTCATTTCCCAATTTACTCTGCGCTTGGTTTCACATCTTCGCGCGAAGTATTGAAATCGACGCTAAGCCACTGCAATAAAAGCGCAATATTCTTGTCCACAAAATCTGTGGATAACTTTGTGGGAAATCCACTTCCAATTGCCTTAACTCGGCCTCGGACAAGGCTTTTCCTTGCTTTGCCCAAAATTTGAACTGGAAAAATCATCATTAAATCAATATCCTACAAAATGCGCCGAAACAAAGGCGGAAGGCGGGTATTTCCCTCCCCGAGAACAAGGAATTGTGCATAAGTCAAGTATGGGCGCCCCTTCCGAAAGCCTTTTTTCATGCGCTTTCCGGGCCGGGTACCGCGCCGATCCGCGCCCCGCCTGGGATTCGGCGGGGGGGTCGGGAAAACCTATATTTGGCGCTGTTTGCGGCTGTGCTCGTGCACCGCATTGACCAGGGCGGCGACGTGTTCCGGCGGCGTGAATTGGGAAATGCCGTGGCCGAGATTGAAGACATGGCCGCTGCCCGGCCCGAAGGCGTCGAGGATGGCGCATGCCTCCCGCGCGATTTTTTCCGGCTGGGCGAACAGTGCCACCGGATCGAGGTTGCCCTGCAAGGCCACGCAGTCGCCGACGCGCCTGCGCGCCGCGCCGATGTCGGTGGTCCAGTCCAGTCCGACGGCATCGCAACCGATCGCGGCGATGTCTTCCAGCCATTGCCCGCCGCCCTTGGTGAACACGATGCTCGGGATGCGCGCGCCGCCGTGCTCCCGCTTCAGCCCGGCAACAATGCGTTGCATGTAGGCCAACGAGAACTCCTTGTAGGCACGATGGCTGAGGGCGCCGCCCCAGGTGTCGAAGATCATCACGGCTTGCGCGCCGCACTCGATCTGGGCGTTGAGGTAAGCGGTCACTGCCGCGGCATTCACCTCCAGCACGTGGTGCAGCAGGTCGGGCCGGTCGTAGAGCATGGCCTTGATGGTGCGGAAGTCCTCCGAAGCGCCGCCCTCGATCATGTAACAGGCGAGTGTGAACGGGCTGCCGGAAAAGCCGATCAGCGGGACGGAGTTGTCCAGCGCGCGACGGATCTCCGCCACGGCATCCATCACATAGCGCAGCTCCACGCCCGGATCGGGCGCGGCCAGGTTGCGGATCTCCCATTCCTCGCGCAGCGGGCGCTCGAACTTCGGACCTTCTCCTTCGGCGAAATACAGGCCCAGGCCCATGGCATCGGGCACGGTCAGGATGTCGGAAAACAGGATCGCCGCATCGAGGTCGTAGCGCGCCAGCGGCTGCAGCGTCACCTCGCAGGCCAGGCGCGGGTTCTTGCACAGATTCATGAAGTTGCCGGCGCGACGGCGCGTCTCGCAGTATTCCGGCAGGTAGCGCCCGGCCTGGCGCATGAGCCAGATCGGCGTGTAGTCGGTCGGCTGGCGCAGCAGGGCGCGCAGGAAGGTGTCGTTTTTGAGCTTGTTCATCGCACGAGTTTACCACCCGGAGCGGGCGCAGCCCGCGAACCGCCGTGACTCCCGCCCAATGGGCGGGGGATGGGGGCGGTAAGCGCCGCCCACCGGGCCGCCCCAAGGACGGCGCAGTCAACACATGGAGCCGCGCAGCGGCGAACGACCGTCACCCCCTTCCGCGGGGCGAGGGAGGGGTTTCGCGGAGCATTGCTCCGCGCCGCCCGAGCCGGCAGGCTGTGCAAAGCCTGCCGTGGGGCAGGGGGCGGGGGGATGGTCCTGTGATCTGGCGCTGGACGCGCCGCGGCCTGGCCGTCCTCGTTCTCCTGCTGCTGGCCTGGCAGGGCTGGTACTTCGGCTGGGTGGTGTGGTGGAAGTTCGTCAATCCCTC
>WYAY01000254.1 GCA_011526165.1 Sulfuritalea sp. | reverse complement strand
TTGATGGCCTTCTCGTGCTCGGCCTTCATGAGGATGAGGCCGCCGCGCGGGCCGCGCAGGGTCTTGTGCGTGGTGGTGGTGACGACGTCGGCGTGCGGCACCGGATTCGGATAGACGCCGGCGGCGATGAGGCCGGCATAGTGCGCCATGTCCACCATGAAGATGGCGCCGACTTCCTTCGCCACCTTGGCGAAGCGCTCGAAGTCGATGCGCAGGGCGTAGGCGGAAGCGCCGGCGATGATCAGCTTCGGCTTGTGGCTGCGCGCCAGCCGCTCCATCCCGGCGTAGTCGATCTCTTCCTGCTCGTCGAGGCCGTAGGGGACGATGTTGAACCACTTGCCGCTGATGTTGAGCGGCATGCCGTGCGTGAGGTGGCCGCCCATCGAGAGGTTCATGCCGAGGATGGTGTCGCCCGGCTTGAGGAAGGCGAAGAACACCGCCTGGTTGGCCTGCGAGCCGGAATTCGGCTGCACGTTGGCGCAATCGGCGCCGAAGAGTTTCTTCGCGCGGTCGATGGCCAGCTGCTCGGCGACGTCGACATGCTCGCAGCCGCCGTAGTAGCGCTTGCCCGGATAGCCCTCGGCATACTTGTTGGTGAGCTGCGAGCCCTGCGCCTCGAGCACGGCCTGGCTGACGTAGTTCTCGGAAGCGATCAGCTCGATGTGCTCTTCCTGGCGGCGGTTTTCGGCCTCGATCGCGGCGAACAACTCGGCATCGACCTTGGCGAGGGTGTTTTTTCTGGAGAACATGGGAGAAGGCTTAACGGGTTGAAGAAAAAAGCGATTTTATCATGGGCTAGTGGGGAGGCAGCTCAGGCAGGAATCCGCCCAGATCGTGCTCGCCGGAGAGCCTGAGCATCTCGGCGCGCACGGCCTCGCGCAGGCGCACGGCGGCGGCCCAGTCCTGCCCTTGCGCGCGCAGCACGGCGCCGACCTCGAACTCCGGCCGGCCGTGGCGCGGCTGCCAGGTCTTGTCGCGCAGGATGGCGCGGCTGCCGCGCAGTCCGGCCACCGCCACCGGCACGCCGGTGCGCGCCGCGGCGACGAAGGCGCCCATGCGGAAGGGCTTGAGGCCGGCCTCGCGCGAGAAGGTGCCTTCGGGAAAGACCGCCAGGCACTGGCCGCCCGCCAGCGCCGCCACCGCCTCCTCGACATCCTCGGCGCTTTTCGCCGCCTCGTAGCGTTCGACGAACAGCGTGCCCAGGCCGCGCAGCACGGCGTGCAGGAAGGGCTGGCGCACCAGCTCGCGCTTGGCGACGAAGGCGTAGTCGGGCGGCAGCGCGGCGTAGAGCACGAGGGGGTCGAAATAGCTGGTGTGGTTGACCAGCAGCAGGTGCGGCCCGCGCGGCAGGCGTTCGATGCCTTGCGCATGCACCGGCATCGCCGCGAGCCGCAGGAACAGGCGCGCCGCCGATCGCCCGATGCGCCGCCCGAGCGGCGGGCGCTGCAGCGCGGCGAGCGCCAGCGCGACCGGCACGCCAAGCAGCGCGAAGACGCCCCAGCACCAGGCGGCGTAGAGCCCGCGTCCGGCCCGTTTCGCCGTGCCCTGCAGACTGACTTTTGCCGCGGCCAGCCCCAGCCGGGCCCGCTGCAGCCAGGCCGGCGCCGGCGGCTTGCCGACCTCGCCGCGCTCGAAGGCCTCGCGCGAGGCGGCGCGGCGGATCTTGCCGCTGGACGTCTTCAGCACGCCGTGCGGCGGCGCCAGCACGATCTCGTCGGCCGGCATGCCGATGACGTCGAGGGTCGCTTCGTTGATCTTCTGCCGCAGCGCCTCGCGCGCGGCGGGGTCGTGTTCGCGCGTTTCCGCCATCACCACCAGGCGCTCGGTGGCGTTGGCCGGGTCGGTGCTGGCGAACACCGCCACGCAGCCCTTGCGGACGCCGGGGAGGGCGCCGACCGCCTCCTCCAGTTCGTAGGGATAGAGGTTGCGCCCGCCGCGGATGATGACGTCCTTGACGCGGCCGGTGAGATAGACCTCGCCCTCGACCAGATAGCCGTAGTCGCCGGAGTCGAGCCAGCCGTCGCGAAGGAGGCGCGCCGTCGCCGCCGGGTTGCGGTAATAGCCGCGCGTCGCCGAGGGGCCGCGGAACTGCAGGCAGCCGACGCGGCGGTCGGGCAGTTCCGCGCCGGCCTCGTCGACGATGCGGATCTGGTGGCCAGGCAGCGCGCGGCCGCAGGCCGGCACGCGCAGGGCATCGGAGCCGCCCTCGTCCGCCGGCATGGCGCGGCCATTGCGCACGAGCGCCTCGCGCGAGATGGCGTCGATGCGCGGGCCGCGCCCGAGCGGCGGGAAGGCCAGGCCGACCGAGCATTCGGCGAGGCCGTACACCGGGGTGATGGCCTCGGGCTGCAGGCCGTGCGGCACGCAGCGCTGGATGAAGGCGTCCAGCGTCGCCGGGCTGACCGGCTCGGCGCCGTTCAGCGCCAGGCGCAGCGAGCGCAGGTCGAGGCCGGCCAGGTCGGCGTCGTCGAGCTTCTTGGCGCACAGCTCATAGGCGAAGTTGGGCGCCGCCGTGAGGGTGCCGCGATGGCGCGAGATGGCCTGCAGCCAGCGCGCCGGGCGGGCGAGGAAGGCGAGCGGCGACATCAGCACCAGCGGCATGGCGAAGTAGAGCGAGCCGAACCAGGCGCCGATCAGGCCCATGTCGTGGTAGAGCGGCAGCCAGGAGACGAAGACGTCCTCGCTGTTGACCTGGAAGGCCGGCCCCATGGCGCGCAGGTTGGCGAGCAGGTTGGCGTGCGTCAGCACGACGCCCTTCGGGTCGCCGGTGCTGCCGGAGGTGTATTGCAGGAAGGCGATGTCGTCGGCCCGGGCGCGATACAGCAGCGGCCGCTCTTCGCTGTCCAGTTCCTGCGGCGTGACGATCTCGGCCAGGCTCGGCACCTGGGCGCGCAGCAGCGCCGCCACCGTCTTCGCCTGCGGCACCGTGACGATGAAGGCGGCCTGGGCGTTGTCGAGGATGCGCGCGTGGCGCCTGAGGTGGTCCTCGATCTGCGCCAGGCGCGCCGGCGGGTAGATCGGCACGGGTATGCCGCCGGCCAGCAGGATGCCGAAGAAGCAGGCGAGGTAGTCGCGGCCGGTCGGCAGCATCAGTGCCGCCGCCTGTTCCGGCTGCAGGCCGCGCGCGACCAGGCCGCCGGCGATGCGGCGGGCCGCGGCGAGCAACTCGGCATAGCCGATCGGCGTCATGCGCTCGCCGTCCTCGTAGAGCAGCACGTGGGTGCGCTGCGGCGTGCGCGCGGCGTGCCACTCGAGCACCTCGACGAGCGTGGCGGCCGCTTCCGGCACCGGCAGGATCGCGCC
>WYAY01000253.1 GCA_011526165.1 Sulfuritalea sp. | reverse complement strand
GTGGATGACGGTGGCCACCGTGCTGGTGATCCTGATGACCATCCCCGGCCTGGCGATGTTCTACGGCGGCCTGGTGCGCGCCAAGAACATGCTCTCGGTGCTGATGCAGGTCTTCGTCATCTTCTCGTTGATCAGCGTGCTGTGGGCGCTTTACGGCTACACGCTGGCCTTCGGCGGCGGCGGTTCCTTCTACGGCGGCTTCGACAAGCTGTTCCTCAAGGGCGTCACCGTCGACTCGATCGCCGCCACCTTCAGCAAGGGCGTGGTCATCTCCGAGCTGACCTTCATCGCCTTCCAGGCCACTTTCGCCGCCATCACCTGCGCGCTGATCGTCGGCGCCTTCGCCGAGCGCATGAAGTTCTCCGCGGTGCTGCTGTTCTCGGTGATCTGGTTCACCTTCGCCTACCTGCCGATGGCGCACATGGTGTGGTACTGGGACGGCCCGGACGCCATCACCGACGCCGCCTCGCTGGAGAAGGTCACCGCGGCGGCCGGCTGGCTGTGGGCGAAGGGCGCGCTCGACTTCGCCGGTGGCACGGTGGTGCACATCAACGCCGGCGTGGCGGGCCTCGTCGGCGCCTACCTGGTTGGCAAGCGCGTCGGCTACGGCAAGGAGTCGATGGCGCCGCACTCGCTGACGACGACCATGATCGGCGCCTCGCTGCTGTGGGTGGGCTGGTTCGGCTTCAACGCCGGCTCCAACCTGGAGGCGACCGGCACCGCGGCGCTGGCCTTCCTCAACACCCTGGTGGCGACCGGCGCGGCGACGTTGTCCTGGACCCTGGCCGAGTGGCTGCTGAAGGGCAAGCCCTCGATGCTGGGTTCCGCCTCCGGCGCGGTGGCCGGCCTGGTGGCGATCACGCCGGCCTGCGGCTTCGTCGGCCCGATGGGCGCCATCGTCATCGGCCTGGTGGCGGGCGCAGTCTGCCTGTGGGGGGTGAATGGCCTGAAGAAGCTGCTCGGCGCCGACGACGCGCTCGACGTCTTCGGCGTGCATGGCGTCGGCGGCATCGTCGGCGCCCTACTCACTGGCGTCTTCGTCTCGCCGGACCTGGGCGGCACGGGGGTCTACGACTACGTCGCCAACAAGGTCGGCGAGTTCAGCATGGGCACGCAGATCGTCAGCCAGCTTTGGGGCGTCGGCACCGCCATCGTCTGGTCCGGCGTGGTGTCCTTCGTCGCCTTCAAGATCGTGGATCTGACGGTCGGCCTGCGCGTGCCGGAAGAGGAAGAGCGCGAGGGTCTCGACATCACCTCGCACGGCGAGAGCGCCTATCACCACTGATTTCGCCGAAGCGCGGAAGCGGAACGGGCGCCTGCGGGCGCCCGTTTCGTTTCGTGCGCGTCCGCGCTAAAGTAGAAGAAACGGCGGAGGATGTCATGGCGAAAACGCGGATCGAGCGCGACACGATGGGCGAGGTCGCCGTGCCGGCGGCGCGGCTGTGGGGCGCGCAGACGCAGCGCAGCCTGGAGCACTTCGACTTTCCCGGCGAGACGATGCCGGTCGCGGTGATCCGCGCCCTGGCGCGGGTCAAGCGCGCGGCGGCGCGGGCCAACGGCCGGCTCGGCCTGCTGGCGCCGGAGAAGGCGGCCGCCATTGCCGAGGCGGCCGGGGAAATCCTCGACGGGCGGCACGACGGCGAGTTCCCGCTGGCGGTGTGGCAGACCGGCTCCGGCACCCAGAGCAACATGAACCTGAACGAGGTGCTCGCCAACCGCGCCTCGCAGCTGCTCGGCGGCGGCGTCGGGCGCCGCCGCCGGGTGCATCCCAACGACGAGGTGAATCTCGGCCAGTCCTCGAACGATGTCTTCCCGACCGCCATGCACGTCGCCGCCGTGCTCGCCGTCGAGGACGATCTGCTGCCGGCGCTCGCCGTGCTCGCCGCCACGTTGCGGCGCCAGGCGCGCCGCTTCGCCGCCATCGTCAAGATCGGCCGCACCCACCTGCAGGACGCCACCCCGCTCACGCTCGGCCAGGAGTTCTCCGGCTACGTCGCCCAGCTGGAGCAGGCGCGCGCCGGCCTGCGCGCGGCGCTGCCGGGGCTGCGCGAGCTGGCCATCGGCGGCACGGCGGTCGGCACCGGGCTGAACACCCACCCGCGCTTCGGCGCGCTCGTCGCCGCCGGGCTCTCGCGCGAGACGCGCCGGCGCTTCGTCAGCGCGCCCAACAAGTTCGCCGCGCTTGCCGCCTGCGACGCCCTGGTGCACGCCCACGGCGCGCTGCGGACGCTGGCCGCGGCGCTGTTCAAGATCGCCAACGACATCCGCTGGCTCGGCTCCGGGCCGCGCGCCGGCCTGGGCGAGCTGCGCCTGCCGGAGAACGAGCCGGGCAGCTCGATCATGCCGGGCAAGGTGAACCCGACGCAATGCGAGTCGCTCACCATGGTCTGCTGCCAGGTGTTCGGCAACGACGTGGCGCTCGGCATCGGCGGCGCCTCGGGCAATTTCGAGCTGAATGTCTACCGCCCGCTGGTGATCCGCAACTTCCTGCACAGCGCCACGCTGCTGGCGCGCGCCTGCGCCGGCTTCGAGCGCCATTGCGTGCGCGGCATCGCGCCCGACCGCAGGCGCATCGCTGCGCTGATGCGCGATTCGCTGATGCTGGCGACCGCGCTCAACCGCCACATCGGCTACGACAACGCCGCGCGCATCGCCAAGCACGCGCACCGGCACGGCACCTCGCTGCGCGCGGCGGCGCTGGCGCTCGGCCTGGTCGGCGCGGCGGATTTCGACCGCTGGGTGCGGCCGGAGGAGATGGTCTAGCGGCTATTGCGCCGCGGCGCGCGCCAGCTCGACCAGGTGCGGCAGCAGTTCGGCGCCCGGCCGGACATGGAAAACGAAGCGCGGAATGCTGCGCCCGGTCGCTTCCGACATGAACGGCTCGCCCCAGAAGCTGAGCAGCGCCTCGGCACCCCCCGCTTCGCCGTCGGCCATGATGAACGATACATTCGCGGGCAGGCTGCGCCAGCGCGGCGGACGCACCTTGTCATGGCCGGGGCAGGCCATGATGCGGGCCTGAATCGTCTGCTCCCACAACGGGCGCTGCGCCGTATCGAGGACGAACTGGATCGAGTCGACTTGCGGATTCTCGATGGCCGGCCGCAGCAAGGCGTCGAAGAGCGGCTCCGGCGCGTACATCGACAGGCAGACGTTGTACCAGAGCGTGTCGCCGCGCATCGTGCGCGCAAAGCGCTCGTTCTCGGAACGGAGCCGGCGCGGGCCGATCAGTGCCACCTCGGCGGGCCTGAGCGCTTCCTGCATGCCTTCCAGCATGCGTTCCGCATGGGCCACCTTTTCCGCGGTCAGCTCGTTGTTCCGGGAATGGCGCATGAAATTGATGAACAGCAGCGCCATCAGGCCGAGGAAGACGGGCATGACGACCCGATCGTCCAGCAGGTGCAGATGGTGCAGGACGATGGCCGCAACCGCCGTCAGGATGCCGGCGATCGCATCCCATTCGTAGCTGATGAACTTTTTCTGCCACATGGTCGGTCCTCCCTTGCGATGGTCGGCGTCGAAGGCGCGCCGTAGCGGGTGCCGGTGGCGATGGTTCTGGCCGGCGGTGCGATTCAGGCGGCCAGCGGCGCCACTTCCTTTTCGACCTTTTTGGCCAGGGTCTTCTCGGCGGTCCTGATCTCGTAGGCGACCTGGAGGTTCATCCAGCTCTGCACGTCGCCGCCGAAGTAGCGCACCAGGCGCATGGCGGTGTCCACGGTGATGCCGCGGCGCTCCAGCACGATGTCGTTGATGCGCGAGGCCGGCACGCGCAGCGCCTTGGCTAGGGCGTTGGCGCTCATGCCGAGCGGCTTCAGGTAGTCCTCGCGCAGGATCTCGCCCGGGTGCACCGGGCGCATGGCGTTCTTCGGAGCAGATGTGCGCATGGTGGCTTGTCCTCAGTGGTAATCGACGATTCCGATGTCCCTCACGCCGTCCTCGGCCCAGACGAAGCAGACGCGAAACTGATCGTTGATGCGAATGCTGTGCTGGCCCTTGCGGTTTCCGGACAGCGCCTCCAGCCGGTTGCCCGGCGGCGAACGCAGAGCGCCCAGGGTGACGGCGCTGTCGAGTTGCTGCAGCTTGCGCTCGGCCACGGCGGCAATGTTGGCGAAGCGCTTCACCCGCCTGCCGGCGAACAGCTCGGCCGTGTCCTTGTCGGCGAAGGAAACAATCACGGCGTCAGGATATACCGGTTACCGGTAAATGGCAAATACCCGGCCTTAGCGGAACACCACCGTGCGGTTGCCGTTCACCAGCACGCGGTCCTCGACGTGGTAGCGCAGGCCGCGCGCCAGCACCGCCTTCTCGATGTCCTTGCCGTAGCGCACCAGGTCCTCCACCGTGTCGCCGTGATCGATGCGCACGGTGTCCTGCTCGATGATCGGGCCGGCGTCGAGCTCGGCGGTGACGTAGTGGCAGGTGGCGCCGATGAGTTTCACGCCGCGGCGGTAGGCCTGGTGGTAGGGCTTGGCGCCGACGAAGGAGGGCAGGAAGGAATGGTGGATGTTGATGATCCGCCCCGGGTGCTTCTCGCACAGCTCGGGCGGCAGGATCTGCATGTAGCGCGCCAGCACCATGACGTCGCCGCGCGCCTGCTCGAACAGGCGCAGGATCTCGGCGTTGGCCTCGCGCTTGTTGTCGACCGTCACCGGCACGTGGTGGAAGGGGATGCCGTGCCATTCGACGAAGCCGCGGAAGGTCTCGTGGTTGGAAATCACGCAGGGGATGTCGACGTCGAGCTCTTTCGACTGCCAGCGCGCCAGCAGGTCGTAGAGACAGTGCTCCTGCTGCGAGACGAGCACCACCAGGCGCTTCTTCTCCGCCGAATCCGCGATGCGCCAGTCCATGGCGAACTCGTCCGCGATGGGCAGGAAGCGGCGGCGGAACTCGTCGAGGTCGAAGGGCAGCGAGTCGGCGCGGATCTCGATGCGCATGAAGTAGCGCTGGGATTCGTCGTCGGCGTGGTGGCTGGTCTCCAGGATCCAGCCGCGGTTGTCGGCGATGAAAGTGGCGACGCGGGCGACGATGCCGACGCGGTCGGGGCAGGAGGCGGTCAGGGTATAGCGGCGTTGCGCGTGCATGATGCCCGGATTCTAGCGGAGTTCGCTGGCTACTGCTTTTCCAGTTCCTCGTGCAGCACCAGCCATTTCTCCTCGGCTTCGCCGAGCAGGCGGACCAGGTCGGCCTGGCGGGCGGTGCTTTTCTGCAGGGCCGCCTTGTCGGCAGATTGATAGGTTGCCGGATCGGCCAGGCGCGCATCGAGGCGCGCCTTCTCCTCGGTGAGCTGCGCCATGCGCCGCTCCAGCTGTTCGATTTCGCGCGCCAGGTTGCGGTCGCCGGCGCGGCGCGGCGCGGCCGCTTTCGCCGTCTCCTGGGGACTGACTTTTACCGTCGTTGGTTGGTCGAGCCACTTGCGATAGTCGTCGAGGTCGCCGTCGAAGGGCTTCAGGCCGCCGTCGGAAACCAGGCAGAAGCTGTCGCAGGTGGTGCGCAGGAGATGCCGGTCGTGCGAGACCAGCACCATCGCCCCCTCGTATTCGGACAGCGCCAGCGTCAGGGCGTGGCGCATTTCCAGGTCGAGGTGGTTGGTCGGTTCATCCAGCAGCAGCAGGTTCGGCTTCTGCCAGATCAGCAGGGCGAGGGCCAGGCGCGACTTCTCGCCGCCGGAGAAGGGGCCGACCGGGCGGGTCGCCATCTCGCCGTGGAAGTTGAAGCCGCCGAGGTAGTTGCGAAAGTCCTGGTCGCGCGTGCGCGGGTCGAGGTGGTTCATGTGCCAGAGCGGGCTCTCGTCGGGCCGCAATTGTTCCAGCTGGTGCTGGGCAAAGTAGCCGATCTTCAGGCCCTTGCCCTCGCGGCGAATGCCCGACAGGGGCGCCGATTCCCCGGCGAGCAGGCGGATCAGCGTCGACTTGCCGGCGCCGTTGCGGCCGAGCAGCCCCAGGCGCTCGCCCGGGCGCAGGGTCAAAGTCAGTCCCTGCAGCACGGCGGTGTCGCCGTAGCCGGCCGCCGCGTCCTCCAGCATCAGCAGCGGATCGGGGCTGCCGACCGGCTCGAAGAAGCGGAACTCGAAGGGCGTGTCGACGTGGGCGGCGGTGACCTCCTCCATGCGCGCCAGCGCCTTGATGCGGCTCTGCGCCTGGCGCGCCTTGGTGGCCTTGGCGCGGAAGCGGTCGATGTAGCTCTTGAGATGCGCGATCTCGCGCTGCTGCTTGACGTACATCGCCTGCTGCAGCGCCAGCTGCTCGGCGCGGGCGCGCTCGAAGGCGCTGTAGTTGCCGGTGTACAGCTTCGCGCGGCGACCCTCGATGTGGATGACGTGGCCGACCACGGCGTCGAGGAAGTCGCGGTCGTGCGAGATCATCAGCAGGGTGCCGCGGTAGGCGCGCAGCCAGCCCTCCAGCCAGATCACCGCGTCGAGGTCGAGGTGGTTGGTCGGCTCGTCGAGCAGCAGCAGGTCGGAGCGGCACATCAGCGCCTGGGCGAGGTTGAGGCGCACGCGCCAGCCGCCGGAGAATTCCGCCACCGGGCGGTCGAAATCCTCGTCCTTGAAGCCGAGGCCGTGCAGCAGCGCGGCGGCGCGGGCGCGGGCGCTGTAGCCGTCGATGTGGCCGTAGTCCATGTGCAGATGCGCGATGGCCTCGCCGTCGTGGGCGTCCTCGGCCGCGCGCAGGTCGGCTTCGATCTTGCGCAGCTCGGCGTCGCCGTCGAGCGTGAAGTCGAGGGCGCCGGTGGCGAGCGCCGGCGTCTCCTGGCCGACGTGGGCGATCACCCAGTTCGGCGGGAGTTCCAGGTCGCCCGCCTCCTGGTGAAGCTCGCCGGACAACAGCGCGAAGAGGCTCGACTTGCCGCAGCCGTTGGCGCCGGTGACGCCGGCCTTCCAGCCGGCGTGCAGGCTGAGATTGACGCCTTCGAGCAGCGGCCGGCCGGCGCGGGCGAGGGTGAGGTTGCGCAGCAGGATCACAATTCGTTACAAGATGAGGGCAGCCGCCCGGGGAAAAAGGCGCTATTGTACGCATGCTTGTCCGAGAGACCGTCATGAAGCGCCTGCTGATCCCTTTGTTCTGCCTGTTCGCCTCCGCCGCCTGGGGGCAGAATCCCGCGCCTGCCGCCATTACCGAGGCGGAGCGGGAAGTGCTGCTCGACCGGGCGAAATCCCTCAAGGCCGAAGCCGACCGGATCAGGACGGAGGCGGAGAAGCGGCATGCCGAGGCCGACAGCGCCTGCTGGAAGAAGACGCTGGTTTCCGGCTGCCAGGCGGATGCCCGCCGCGCCTATGTCGACAGCACGGCGGCGGCACGCAAGCTCGAGGTGGAAGCGAAGAAAATCGAACGCGAAGTGCGCGAGCGGGACCGCGCGACGAAACTGGCGAAGCAGGCCGAGGCAGCGCCGAAGCAGCAGGCCGAACGCGAGAAGAAGATCGCTCGAGAGCACGAGAAGGCCGCCGAACAGCAGGAAAAGCGCGAGCAGAAGGCGGCCGAGAAGCAGCAGGAGGCGCAGAAGGCCAGCGCCCGCGCCCGCGAAAGCGAACGGGCGCGCCAGGACAAGCTCGAGGCCCGGCGGCAGAAGGAGGAAAGGGCCGAGCAGAAGGCGCTCGAGCGCGAGAAGAAGCGCAAGAGGCGCGAAGAGGAGCGCGCCCGCCAGCTCGAGAAGCAACAGCAGCAGGCGCAGTAGCGGCGCCTTCACCCCAGGCGGATGTCGCCTTCCAGCTGCGGCCGCCTGCCCCGCCGGCCGGCGTAGCATTCGCGCAGCCGCGCCATGTCGGCCGCCTCGTCGCCGGAGAGCGTCAGCCAGTGCGAAATGCCGACTTCCCGCCGCGAGTAATCGATGAAGGCGAGGCCGAGCGGCACGCCGGCGGCCAGCGCCACGCGGTAGAACCCCGATTTCCAGCGATCGACCGTCCCGCGCGTGCCCTCCGGCGCGATGGCGAGGTAGAGGCCGTCGCGCCGCGCGAAGAGATCGACCATCTGGGCGACGAAGCCGGTGCTCTGCCGGCGGTTGACGGGAATGCCGCCGAGCCAGCGGAACAGGCCGCCGAAGGGCGGACGGAACAGGCTGTCCTTGCCGATGAAGCCGATCGGAATGGCGATCACCGCCCGCGCCAGAACGCCGATCGGGAAATCCCAGTTCGAGGTGTGCGGGTAGACGATCACCACCGCCTTCGGCGCGGGCGGCGGCACGAAGACGACGCGCCAGCCGAACAGGCCCAGCAGCAGTCGGCTCAGGCGGCTGAGCAGGCCGTCCTGCATGTTAAGATTTGACGTCAATTTCTTCTCGTTTGGCGGCGCTTCGTTGCGTCGCCTTCCATTTTACGGAATTCCCGATGCTCGACATTGCCTGCCACGGCCAGGTTTTCACCCCGCCGGCCATCGTCGAGGCCATGCTGAGGTTGCGCCGCAATGCCGGCCGCGTGCTGGAGCCGGCCTGCGGCGACGGCGCCTTTTCCTCGCGCCTGCCCGGCAGCGTGGCCATCGAGCTGGATGCCCGGCACTGCCCGCCGGACGCGCTCAACCTCGACTTCTTCGCCTACCCGGAGACGGAGCGCTTCGATACCATCATCGGCAATCCGCCCTACGTCAAGGCGCGCGACATCCTGCCCGCCACGCGCCGCCACCTCGGCTCGCAGCTGCTCAACGGCCACGCCAACCTGTATCTCTTCTTCATCGAGAAATGCGTGCGCCACCTGAATCCGGGCGGCGAGCTGATCTTCATCACGCCGCGCGACTTCCTCAAGGCCACCGGCGCCGCGCGCCTCAACGCCTGGCTCCACGATCAGGGCACGCTCACCGACTTCGAGGAGCTGGGCGACGCCCGCGTCTTCGACGGCGTGGTGCCCAACTGCGCCATCTGGCGCTTCGAGAAGGGCAACCTGAAACGGCGCCTCGCCGACGGCCGCCGCATGGTGCTGGCCGGGGGGCAGATCCTGCTCACGCGCGGCATCTACAGCGTGCCGCTGGCCAGCGTGTTCTCGGTGAAGGTTGGCGCGGTGTCCGGCGCCGACGACATCTTCGCCAATGCCGAGCTGGGCAATGCCGACTTCGTCTGCTCGAAGACGGCGCAGACGGGCGAGCTGCGCCGCATGATCTTCCTCGACCGCGAGGGCCCGATCGAATACCTGCTGCCGTTCAAGGAAAGGCTGCTGGCGCGCAAGGTGACGCGCTTCGACGAGGCCAACTGGTGGAAGTGGGGCCGGCGCCATTTCGTCTCCGACGCCCCGCGCCTCTACGTGAACCAGAAGACGCGCAATGCGCGTCCCTTCTTCCTCAGCGGGTGCCGCAATTACGACGGCTCGATCCTGGCCCTGTTTCCGCACCGCCGCGATGCCGACCTGGCGCGCCTCGCCGGACTGCTCAACGGGGTCGACTGGGCCGAGCTCGGCTTCGTCTGCGACGGTCGCTTCCTCTTCGCCCAGCGCAGCCTGGAACAGGCGCTGCTGCCGGAGGACTTCGCGCCGTTTGCCGTGCGCGGTTTGATATAACATCGCCCCATGGTTCCCTGGCTTACCACCGCCCTCACCGGCCCGCTGCTCGACCTCGAGCGCACCTTCCTCGACCGCGCCACGGCCATCGAGCAATGGTTCCGCGCCCAGTGGCAGGAGCACACGCCGCCCTTCTACAGCTCGGTCGACCTGAGGAATTCCGGCTTCAAGCTGGCGCCGGTGGACACCAACCTCTTCCCCGGCGGCTTCAACAACCTCAACCCCGCCTTCCTGCCACTGTGCGTGCAGGCGGCGATGAGCGCCATCGAGAAGATCTGCCCGGACGCGAAGAACCTGCTGCTCGTCCCCGAGAGCCACACGCGCAACCTGTTCTACCTGACCAACGTGGTGCGCCTGGCGACGATCCTCAACCGCACCGGCCTGAATGTCCGCGTCGGCACGCTGATCCCGGAAATCGCCGCGCCGACGCCGCTCGACCTGCCCGACGGCCAGACGCTGCTGCTGGAACCGCTCAAGCGGCTGAACGGCCGCCTCGGCCTGGACGGCTTCGATCCCTGCGCCATCCTGCTCAACAACGATCTTTCCGCCGGCGTGCCGGAAATCCTCAAGGAGCTGCACGAGCAGACCATCATCCCGCCGCTGCACGCCGGCTGGCACGTGCGGCGGAAGTCGCGCCACTTCGCCGCCTACGACCGCGTCGCCGGCGACTTCGCCCAGGCGATGGGCATCGACCCCTGGCTGATCAACCCCGACTTCGCCGTCTGCGGCAAGGTGGATTTCCAGGCGCGCGAGGGCGAGGAATGCCTCGCCGCCAACGTCGACGCGGTGCTCGCGCGCGTCAAGGCCAAGTACGCCCAGTACGGCGTCAAGGAGCCGCCCTTCGCCATCGTCAAGGCCGACGCCGGCACCTACGGCATGGGCATCATGACGGTGCGCGACGCCGCCGAAGTGCGCGGCCTCAACCGCAAGCAGCGCAACAAGATGGCGGTGGGCAAGGAGGGCCTGCAGGTGACCGAGGTGATCATCCAGGAGGGCGTGCACACCTTCGAGACGATCGACGGCAATGTCGCCGAGCCGGTGGTGTACATGATCGACCGCTACGTCGTCGGCGGCTTCTACCGCGTGAACACCGAGCGCGGCCGCGACGAGAACCTCAACGCGCCGGGCATGCGCTTCGAGCCGCTGGCCTTCGACTGCGGTTGCTCCATGCCCGACTACAACTGCGCGCCGGACGACGCGCCCAACCGCTTCTTCGCCTACGGCGTGGTGGCGCGCCTGGCCATGCTGGCGGCCGCCGTCGAGCTGGAGTTGTCGGCACCGCCGCCGGATCTGGCATGAAACTGGCGTTCATCCTCGATCCGCTCGAGCACCTGAAGGCCCGGAAGGATTCCAGCGTCGCCATGATGCGCGCGGCGCAGGCGCGCGGGCATAAAGTGTCCGCCCTCATGCGCCCGGCCCTCGTCTGGCGCGACGGCGCGGTGTGTGCCCCGTGCTCCCGCCTGACGCTGCGCGCCGACGACCGCGACTGGTTCGAGGCCGGCGCGCCGCGGGACAAGGCGCTGGCGGATTTCGATGCCGTGCTGATGCGCCAGGACCCGCCCTTCGACATGGAGTACGTCGCCGCCACCTGGCTGCTCGAGCGGGCGCAGGCCGGCGGCGCGCGCATCTTCAATGCGCCGCGCGCCCTGCGCGACCACTCCGAGAAGCTGGCCGTCCTCGAATTCCCGCAGTTCATGCCCGGGACGGTCGTCGCGCGCCAGGCCGAAGCGCTGCAGGCCTTCATCGACGCGTCGGGAGACGCCATCCTCAAGCCGCTCGACGGCATGGGCGGCAGCGGAGTGTTCCGCGTGCGGCGCGACGATCCCAACCGCAACGTCATCGTCGAGACGCTGACGCAGGACGGCGCTCGCACCATCGTCGCGCAGCGCTTCCTGCCCGGGATCGCGCAGGGCGACAAGCGCATCCTGCTGATCGGCGGTATAGCGGTGCCCTTCGCCCTGGCGCGCATCCCGAAGCCGGGCGAGACGCGCGGCAATCTCGCCGCCGGCGGCACCGGCGTGGCGCAACCGCTCTCGCCGCGCGACCGCGAGATCGCCGAACACCTGGCGCCGATCCTCGCCGCGCGCGGCATCCTGCTCGCCGGCATCGACGTCATCGGCGACTGCCTCACCGAGATCAACGTCACCAGCCCGACCTGCTTCGTCGAGATCGCCGAGCAGACCGGCTTCGACGTGGCGGGCCTGTTCATGGACGTGCTGGAAAAGGCATGCGGCGCCTGACCGCCGCGCTGGCGCTCTCCCTTCTTTTCCTGCTGGCCGCCTGTGCGAAGGCGCCCTCGCTCATCCAGCGCGAGGCCTACGTCTTCGGCACCCGCGTCGAGGTCTCGGTGTGGGGCGAATCGGCGGAAACGGCGAAGCAGGCGCTCGCCGCCGTGCTCGCCGAGTTCGACCGCCTGCACCGCATGCTGCACGCCTGGCAGCCGTCCGAGCTGACGGCGCTCAACGAAGCCATCGCGCGGGGCGAGCGCGACATCGCCGTCTCGCCGGAACTGACTTTTGTCCTGCAGGATGCGGCGGCCGTCGCATCGCGCGCCGACCAGCTGTTCAACCCGGCCCTGGGCAGGCTGGTGGCGCTGTGGGGCTTTCATGGCGACGAATTCAAGCCGCAGCGGCCGGCTGTGGCGGCGGTCGAGGCCGCGGTGAAGGCGCGGCCGCGCATGAGCGACCTGTCCTTCGCCGGCGAGCGCGTCAGCAGCCGCAATCCCGCCGTGCAACTCGACCTGGGCGGCTACGCCAAGGGCTATGCGCTGGATCGCGCCGCCGCTATTCTGAAGCAGCAAGGCGTAAACAACGCGCTCATCAACATCGGCGGCAACGTCATGGCCCTCGGCGCCAAGGGCGGCCAGTCCTGGCGCGTCGGCATCCAGCACCCGCGCGCCGCCGCGCCCCTGGCGACGCTGGAGCTGCGCGACGGCGAGGCCATCGGCACCTCGGGCGACTACCAGCGCTATTTCGAGCTGGACGGCCGGCGCTATTGCCATCTGCTCGACCCGCGCAGCGGCCGCCCGGCCGAGGGCGTGCAGGCGGTGAGCGTGCTGGTCGCGCCGCGCGCGGGCGCGGGCGCGCTGTCGGACGCGGCGAGCAAGCCGCTGTTCATCGCCGGAGCGGACGAGTGGCGCGGGCTGGCGCGGGCGCTTGGCGTGACGCACGCCCTGCGCATCGACGCCGATGGCGTGATGCATGTCACGGCGGCTTTCCGCGAAAGGCTTACCCTGCTGTCGTCCGACATGAAGGTCGCGGTCGAGCCATGAACGACGATTACGTGAGCCGCATGGTGCGCCGGCGCGTCGGCCTCGACGCCCTGCGCCGACTGCGGCGCCGGGTCGATGCCGAGCGCGCGCGGGAGGCCGGCGAGGCCCGCCTGGCGCGCCGCCTGGCCATGGCCATCGCCGTCCTGGCGGGACTGACTTTGCTCTTCTTCCTCCTGCGCTGAGACGGCCTCGGTTACAATCGTGGCGCCATATTCGTCACGACCATGATCGGCCTGTTTCTCATCACCCACGGCAGCCTGGGCGAATCCCTCGTCCAGTGCGCCTGCCACGTCCTCAACAAGCGGCCGCCGCAGATCGTCCAGCTCGGCGTCTCAGGGCAGGACGACCCGCTCGACGCCCTGCCCCTCGCCCGCGACATGATGAAACTGGTCGATTCGGGCAGGGGCGTGCTGCTGCTCACCGACATCTTCGGGGCGACGCCCGCCAACGTCGCGCTGAAGCTTCTGCAGCCCGGCCGCGTCGAGGGCGTCTCGGGAGTGAACCTGCCGATGCTGCTGCGCGCGCTGACCTACCGGGACAAGGACATGGAGACCCTGGTGACCAAGACGGTTGCCGGCGGCCGCGACGGCGTCATGCTGATGAAGGGCGCGCGCGATGCCGCGGGCTGAAGCCGAGATCGTCAACAAGCTCGGCCTGCACGCGCGCGCCTCGGCCAAGCTGACCCAGACGGCGACGGGCTTCTCCAGCGAAGTCTGGCTGGAGCGCAACGGCCGCCGCGTCAACGCCAAGAGCATCATGGGCGTCATGATGCTCGCCGCCGGCAAGGGCGCCAGCATCATCGTCGATACGGAAGGCGCCGATGCCGACGCCGCCCTGCAGGCCATCCTAAAACTCATCGCGGACAAGTTCGGAGAAGGGGAGTGAGCGCCGTCCGCCGGGCCGTCCCAAGGGCGGCGCAGTCAACTACCTGGAGCGGGCGTAGCCCGCAAACTACCGTCACCCCCTTCCCTGGGAAGGGGGGCGGGGGGAAGGTTGTCTCGTGAGCTTCACCCTTCACGGCCTGGCGGTTTCCCACGGCATCGCCATCGGCCATGCCCACCTCGTTTCTCACGCGACGCTCGAGGTCGAGCACTACGTCCTGCCCGGCCGCTACGTCGACGAGGAGGTGGCGCGCTTCGACCAGGCCGTCGCCGCGGTGCAGGCCGAGCTCGATGCCCTGATGGCCGGCGCCGGTGCCGCCGCCCCGTCCGAACTGACCGCCTTCATCGACGTGCACCAGATGCTGCTGGCCGACCCGCTGCTCACCGAGGCGACGCGCCAGCTGATCCGCGAGCGCCGCTGCAATGCCGAGTGGGCGCTGGTGCAGCAGCTGGAGCAGGTCGTCGCGCAGTTCGAGCAGATCGAGGACGAATACCTGCGCGAGCGCAAGGCCGACGTCGTCCAGGTGGTCGAGCGCGTGCTCAAGGTGCTGATGGGCCGCCCGGGGCACCCGCCGAAGCACGGGCGCGGCGAGCAGCTGATCGTCGTCGCCCACGACCTGTCGCCGGCCGACACCATCCAGTTCAAGCAGCTGAAGATCGGCGGCTTCGTCACCGACCTCGGCGGCGCCACCTCGCACACCGCCATCGTCG
>WYAY01000040.1 GCA_011526165.1 Sulfuritalea sp. | reverse complement strand
TCGATGCCCGCGGCCGCCATTTCCATGCGCTCTTCCAGCTGCAGATCGTCGGCCTGCAGGGCGCCTTCCTCACCGGCGACCTGTTCAACCTGTTCGTCTTCTTCGAGGTGATGCTGCTCGCCTCCTACGCGCTGCTGGCCCACGGCGGCGGCCTCGCCCGCACCCGCGCCGGACTCGCCTACGTCGTGCTCAACCTCGCCGGCTCGGCGCTGTTCCTGATCGCGCTGGGCATGCTCTACGGCACGCTGGGCACGCTCAACCTCGCCGACGTGGCGCTGCGCCTGAAGGGCCTCGGGCACGACTTCGCGCCGGTGCGGCTCGCCGCCGCGCTGCTCGTCGCCGTGTTCGCCCTCAAGGCGGCGCTGCTGCCGCTCTCCTTCTGGCTGCCGATGAGCTATGCCGCCGCCGGCGCGCCGGTGGCGGCCCTCTTCGCCATCATGACCAAGGTCGGCATCGTCGCCCTCCTGCGCGTGCAGGTCGTCGCCTTCGCCCCGGCGGCGGCCACCGCCGACCTGCTCGCCGGCTGGCTGATGCCGCTGGCGCTGGCCACCGTGCTCTTCGCCGCCCTCGGCGCGCTCGCCGCCGGACGGCTGCGCGAGCTCGCCGCCTGGCTGGTGCTCGGCTCCGCCGGCGCCCTGCTGGCCGTGCCCGCGCTGGCCGGCGTCGACCTCACCGCGGCGGCGCTGTATTACCTCGTCCAGTCCACCCTCGCCGGCGCTGCCTTCTTCCTGCTGGCGGAGCGCATCGCGGAACGGCGCGGCGACGCGTCCGACGCCTTCCAGCCGGGACCGGCGCCGGCGGCGCCGTGGCTGGCGCTGGGCTTCCTGGTCGCCGCCGTGACTGCCGCCGGGCTGCCGCCCTTCTCCGGCTTCATCGGCAAGCTGATGCTGCTCGAAGCGTTCCGCGGGACACCCGCCGCAACGATGGTATGGACCGTGCTGCTGCTGGCAGGCTTCCTCGTCATGGCCTCGCTGGCGCGCAACGGCAGCCGCCTGTTCTGGGATCGCAAGACGGACCTGGCGGCGCCGGTCGCGCCGGCCGCCGGCTGGCGGCGCGGCACGGCCATCGCCCTGCTCGTCGCCGCCGGTCCGCTGCTGGCGCTGTTCGCGCGGCCGGTGGCGGACTACACGGCGCGCGCCGCCGCCCAGCTGCACGCGCCGAAGGCCTACATCGCCGCCGTGCTGGGCAAGGACACCCGCTCGATCTGGCGGCAGAGGCGACCATGAAACGCCTGCTCCCGCATCCGGCCCTGTCCGCCGCCATCTTCCTGCTCTGGGCGGCGCTGAGCAACGCCGCGTCCGTCGGCGCGCTCGCCGTCGGCGCGCTGCTCGCCGTGCTGCTGCCGGCGGTCACGCGGCGGTTCTGGCCGGACACGCCGCGCCTGCAGCGCCCCGGCGTCGCCCTGCGCCTCGCCGCGCGGGTGGCCCTCGACATCGTCGTCGCCAACGCGGCGGTGGCGCGCCGCGTCCTCGGCCCGCTCTCGCGCCTGCAGCCGGCCTTCGTCGAGGTGCCGCTCGACCTGCGCGATCCCTTCGCCGCGACGATCCTCGCCAGCATCGTTTCGCTGACGCCGGGAACGGTCTCCATCGACGTCGATCAAACCCGCTGGGTGCTCTCGCTGCACGCCCTCGACGCACCCGATCCGCAGGCGCTCGCCGCCGCCATCAAGGCGCGCTACGAAGCGCCGCTGAAGGAGGTCTTCGCATGCTGAACTTCGCCATCGAAACCGGCTTCGTCCTCATCGGACTGGCCATGACGCTGAACCTGTGGCGCCTCGTGCGCGGCCCGGACGCCACCGACCGCATCCTCGCGCTCGACACGATGACCATCAACGCCATCGCCCTGCTGGTGCTGTTCGGCGTGCGCGCCGGCAGCAGCGCCTATTTCGAGGCGGCGCTGATCCTCGCCGTGATGGGCTTCGTCGGCACCGTGGCGCTGGCCAAGTACCTGCTGCGCGGAGACATCATCGAATGAACCCGGCTGTCGAAACCATCGTCTCGCTGCTGATCCTCGTCGGCGCCGCCTTCGCCCTGCTCGGCTCGATCGGGCTGGCGCGGCTGCCGGACTTCTTCGCGCGGCTGCACGGTCCGACCAAGGCCACCACGCTAGGCGTCGGCGCCATGGTGCTGGCCTCGTCCCTGCACTTCAGCACGACGGCGCCCGGGCTCAGCCTGCACGAGATCGCCGTGCTGGTGTTCCTCTTCATCTCCGCGCCGGTCTCCGCCCACGTGCTGGCCAAGGCGGCGCTGCACCGGCAGCGCCGGAAAGACGACCGGTGAGCGGCCTCGCCCTCGTCGGCGGACTGGCCGGCGGCGTCGGCCTGTTCCTGCTCGGCATGGGACTGATGACCGACGGCCTCAAGCTTGCCGCCGGCCCGGCGCTGGAGCGCACCCTCGCCCGCTCGACGAAGACGCGGCTGCGCGGGCTCGCCTCGGGCGCGCTGGTCACCATCCTCGTGCAGTCCTCCAGCGCCGTCACCGTCGCCACCATCGGCTTCGTGAACGCCGGCCTGCTCACGCTCGGCCAGTCGCTGTGGGTGCTGTTCGGCGCCAACGTCGGCACCACCATGACCGGCTGGCTGGTCGCCCTGGTCGGCCTGAAGTTCGATATCGCGCTGCTGGCGCTGCCGCTGATCGGCCTCGGCATGCTGCTGCGCCTGAGCGGCGAGGGCAGCCGGCGCGGCGCCCTCGGCACCGCCGTGGCCGGCTTCGGCGTGCTGTTCCTCGGCATCGACCTGCTCAAGGACGCCTTCTCCGGCGTCGCCGACGGCTTCACCCTGCCGCGCTGGGACGGCCCGCTCGGCATCCTCGCCCTGGTGCTGGTCGGCGTCCTGATGACGGTGCTGATGCAGGCCTCCGCCGCCGCCCTCGTGCTGGCCTTCACCGCCGCGCAGGGCGGCATGCTCGGCGTCGACGACGCCGCGGCGGTGGTCATCGGCGCCAACGTCGGCACCACCGTGACGGCGGTCATCGCCACCGTCGGCGCCACCTCGAACGCAAAGCGGGCGGCGGCGGCGCACGTCCTCTTCAACGTCCTCACCGCCGCCGTCGCCCTGCTGCTGCTGCCCTGGCTGCTCGCCGCGCTCGGCATGCTGCGCGCGGCGCTCGGGCTCGACTCGGCGCCGGCCGCCAAGCTGGCGCTGTTCCACACCGCCTTCAACCTGCTCGGCGTCGCGCTGATCTGGCCGCTGGCCGGATGGCTGACCGGTTTCCTCGAGGCCCGCTTCCGCACCGCCGAGGAAGACGAGGCGCGGCCGCGCCACCTCGACCAGACCGTGCTGGCGGTGCCGGCCCTGGCGCTCGACGCGCTCGGCCAGGAAGTGCGGCGCATGGGCGGCATCGCCCTGCGCATGGCGCGCGCCGCCGCGGCCGGCGCCGGCGGCGATCGCGCGTCGCTGGCGCGCGACGAGCGGATCGTCGACCGCCTCAACCTGGCCATCGCCGACTTCATCGCCCGCCTCTCCCGCGCCACCCTGTCGCAGGACAGCGCCGCGCGCCTGCCGCAGATCCTGCGCGTGGCCCGCTACTACGAGACGGCGGCCGACCAGGCGCAGGAAGCCGCCGCTGCCGCCGCCGAATCGGAAGCCGGCGATTTCCCCGCCGGCCACGAGGACTTCCGGCGGCAGGCCGAGGCCCTCTTCGCCCGCTGCGATCCGGCCGCCCCGCCCGCCTCGCCCGCCGAGATCGATGCCGCGCTCGACGGCTTCGAGGCCGACTACCAGGAACTCAAGGCGGAACTGCTGGAGGCGGGCGCACAGGACCGCCTCGCCGTCACCGACATGGATGCGCGCCTGCGCGCCGCCAGCGCCCTGCGCCGCGCCGCGCAGCAGATCGCCAAGGCGGCGCGCATGCTGGCGGGCGGCGCCGTCCCCGCCCACGACCCCGCCCCCGCCATGGAAAAGGCGGAGCGGAACGTCGCGCACTGAAGCCGGAACGTGCGGCGGCAAAAGTCAGTCCCCGGAGGACGGCGCGCGGGGCGGGAGTAAGATGTGCGTGTCACCTGCACACGTCGAGGCATGCCATGACCGACAAACCCATTGCGCCGTCCGGCGAACCGACGATCACCTGCGCCGCCTGCTTCAACGAGGTGCCGCTCAGCGCCGCCTTCACGCCGGAAGGCGCCGAGTATGTCGGGCATTTCTGCGGCATCGAGTGCTACCAGCAGTTCCTCGCCGAGGCGAAGCGGCGCGGGGAGGGCACGCCGGGCGGCGGCGCATAAGCGGGCGGCGCCGGCGACGAGTCCGGCCCTACTGGCCGCGCACCAAAGACATCACTTTCGCCATGTCGAGGCTGTCCGCCTGCTGGCGGATCTGCGGCAGGTATTCCGCCTGCATCCGCTTCGCCGGCTCGAACAGGTTGCGAAAAGTCTCCTTCAGCAGCGCGCCGTCCATCTGCCGGCCGCCCGCGTAATAGCGCTTGGCGACGTGGCCGAGGGCGTAGGTGGTGGCAAACGAGAAAGCCATGCCGGTAGCCGCCCGGCCGATCTGCCTGCCGAGCCCGCCGGCGGCTTTGCCGAGCAGGCCGCCGAGCAGCTTGCGGCCGAACTGCTCGAGGTACTGCGAGGTCAGCCCGACGCCGAGCGTCGCCAGCAGTTCGCGGATGTGGCCCTGGTCCAGCTCGTAGCCGTGCGCCTTGCCGATGCGGTAGACCATCTTCATCTGCAGCGGAATGATCGCCATCGAGGCCCAGGACTGCGGCAGCAGCTCGAGCGCGCCGTTGAGGATGGCGTAGTTGAGGATGCTGCGGTCGAGCTCGGCCTCGGGCACGTTCGGCGTCGCCGCCACCACCGGCCCGGCCGCCGCGGCCGGCGCGGCGGCCTCGGCCAGCTCCGCCATCGCCTCGCCCTGGCGGTCGAGGGGCGCGGTGACGCCGGCGTCGAGCCCCAGCGCCCGCGCCAGTCCGGCGAGGAAGCCGCGCTCGGCCTCGGTCGCGCGCCCGTCGGCGTCGCACACGCAGACCGCCATCTCGTAGGCCAGCTGGCGGTGCCCCGGCTCGGCGAGGGCGGCGGCGGCCTCCTGCAGGCCGGCGCGCTTGAGCAGCACGTCTCGATACAGGCCGGCGACGTCGGGCGCGCCGGGCGCCGCGCCGAGCGATTCGGCCAGGCGGCGGATCTCCTCGCGCTCGCGTTCGTCGTTGGCGCCGTCGGCGAAGGCGGCAAGCAAGGCGATGGTGAGGACGGCTTTCTGCTGTTCCGGGTTCATGCGTTTTTTCCTGTCGTCGTGTAGGGGAATCTGCGCGCTGCGCACAGGCGCCGACGTGTGACGCCGGCCATGGCGGGCAAGTTCCCGGCCCTGCGGTAAGATGCATTTCCATGACCTATCCCGCGATCCTGATCGCTTCGGCGATCCTGCTGCTGACCTTCGGCGTCGAGCGGCTCGGCCGCGCCAGCGGCATCCCGGCAGTGATCATGCTGATCGCCATCGGGCTGGCGGCCAAGCCGCTGCTGGCCTTCTTCGGCCTGGCCCTCGAGGGCCTCGACCTCGTCGTGCCCGTCATCGGCGCCATCGGCCTGGTGCTGATCGTCCTCGAGGGTGCGCTCGACATCGAGCTGCGCCGCAGCCGCCTGAAGGCCGCGGCGGGCGCCTTCGCCATGGCCGCCAGCGGCTTTCTCGTCATCGCCGCCGCGCTCACGGGCCTGGCCCTGCTGGCCCTGCCACTCGCCCCCCTCCAGGCCATGCTGCTGGCCGTGCCCTTCGCCGTCATCAGCAGCGCGGTGGCCATCCCGAGCAGCGGCTTCCTGCCCCAGCGCGCGCGCGAGTTCGTCGTGTACGAGAGCTCGCTCTCCGACATCCTCGGCGTGCTGGTGTTCTTCGCCCTGCTCAACTCGGACGGCACCGCGGCCGGCGTCCTGCTCGGCCTGGTCGGCGGCGGCGCGCTGTCGCTGCTGCTGGCGCTGGTGTTCGCCGTCGGCCTGGTGCTGGTGCTGATGCGCGTCGACGGCCACATCCGCTTCATCCCGCTGCTGGCCGGGCTGTTCGGCCTCTACGCCGCCGGCAAGCTGCTGCACCTGTCGCCGCTGATCCTGGTGCTGCTGTTCGGCCTGGCCCTGAACAACCCGTCGCTGATCACCCGCTTCCGGCCCTTCCGCGGCTGGATGGACGACACCTACGAGGCGACCCTGGGCGAGTTCAAGGTGCTCGTCATGGAGCTCACCTTCGCCGTGCGCGGCTTCTTTTTCATCCTGCTCGGCTACTGGACCGATCCGGGCGAGCTCGCCTCCCCCTGGGCCTGGCTCGCCGCCGCCGCCGTGCTGGTCGTCGTCTTCGGCTCGCGCCGGATCATGCTGCGCCTCGGCCGCGTGCCGCTGGGCGACGCGCTGACCTGGATCGCCCCGCGCGGGCTGATCACCGTGCTGCTGTTCCTCGGCGCGCGCGAGGCCCTGCCCATGCCCGCCTTCGCCGGCGGCGCCGTCATGCTGGTGGTGCTCGTCTCGGCCGCCCTCATCTCGCTCGCCCGGCTGGGTTCCGCCGGCGCGGCCGCCACGCAAACCTGAAGGAGACCCCACCATGCAACTCCTGCTGATCTTCGGCATCGTCTTCGCCATCGCCGCGGTGTTGTTCGCCCTGCAGAACAATGCGCCGGTCACGGTGACGATCGCCTTGTGGCATTTCGAGAGCACCCTGGCCGTGGTGCTGCTGCTGGCCATCGGCCTGGGCGTGCTGATCGCCGGCCTGGTCTCCACGCCCACCGTGCTGCGCGGCCAGTGGAGCGGCGCACGGCTGCGGCGCCAGGTCGCCGCCCTCGAAAAGGAGAAGGCCGCGCTCGAGCAGCGTGTCGCGGCGCTGGAAGCCGAGGCGGCACGCAACCGGCCGCAGCCGCCGCCTGATGCGGAGCCCGAGCGCTTCGCCGAACTGAAATCGATCCTCACCGGCGGGGAGCAGGCGTCGAAGCCACCGCCGGCGTGAGCCGGCAGGCCGCCGGCATGTCGCGATTCAGCCCCCTTCCGCGTTTGCGCCGCCCGCCGCGCCGAGGCTGAGGCGGACCAGTTGCGCGACGCCGTCCACCTGCAGCTTCTGCATCACCCGTGCCTTGTGCACTTCCACCGTGCGCGGGCTGATGCCCAGCTTCTCGGCGATGTCGCGGTTGTGCCCGCCGGCGACGATCATCTCCATCACCTCGCGCTCCCGCGGCGTCAGCGTCGCCAGCAGGCGGGCGAAGGCGTCGCGGCGATCGGCCTCCTGCCGCGTCGACTCGCACTTCGACAGGGCATCGTCGAGGGCCGCCATCAGCCGCGCCTGGTCGAGCGGCTTCTCCAGGAAATCCACCGCGCGCGCCTTGAAGGCCTCGCGCGCCGACTCGACGTCGCCGTGGCCGGTCATGACGACGACCGTCAAGCCGCAGTCGAGCGCGCCCAGACGCTTCTGCAATTCGAGGCCGTCCATGCCCGGCATGCGGATGTCGAGCAGGACGCAGCCGCGCCAGTCGGGCCGGTAGGCATGCAGGAAGCTTTCGGCATCGGCGAAGATCGCCGTGCGATAGCCGCGCAGGCCGAGCAGCAGGCCGAGCGAGTCGCGCACGGAAGGGTCGTCGTCGACGATGAAGACGGTTGCGTCAGTCATTCGATGCTTTCCTTTCGAAGGGGAGCTGCAGGCGGAACACGCCATGGCCGCCGACCTCGGCGCGCAGGCTGCCGCCATGCGCCTCGGCGATCGCCCGGCTGATGGCGAGCCCGAGGCCGAGGCCGCTCGACTTGGTGGAACTGAAGGGCTCGAACAGGCGGGCCGCCGCCGTGCCGGAGAGGCCCGGCCCGCTGTCCTCGACCTTGATGCAGACGCGGTCGGGGCCTTCCGCCTCGGCCGACAGGCGCACCTGCCGGCTGCCCGCCGGCCGGCCCGCCACGGCGTCGAAGGCGTTCGCCAGCAGGTTGCGGATCACTACCTCGAGCTGCGGCCGGTCGGCCATGACGATGCCCTCGGGCGCGGGCGCCAGCGCCAGTTCGACGCCGGCCTGCGCGGCGCGCGCGCGGAAGGGCGCGGCGGCGGCGGGCAGCAGCTCGGCGAGCGGGATCGGCTCGAGGCGGGTGGTGCCGGTGCGGAAGAAGTCGCGCAGGCGGCGCACCACCTCGGCGGCGCGGAAGGACTCCGACACCATCAGGCGGATGGCGTTCTTGAGGGATTCTCCGGTGTCGCCGCGCGCGAGCAGCTCCTCGCAGGCGGTGCCGTAGGCGGAGAGCGCCGTCAGCGGCTGGTTGAGCTCGTGGGCGATCGCGCCGGCCATCTCGCCGGCGGCGGCGAGCCGCAGCGTCTGCCGCAGTTCGGCGCTGATGCGCTGCTGGGCGTCGACGACGATGCCGACGAAGAAGCCGACCAGGGCCAGCACCAGCGTCAGCGCCTGGATCTCGAAGGCCGTGACGGCGGCGAAGCCGAGCGACTGCACGGCGACGACGATGCCGGTCTGGATCAGCGCGGCGCTCAGCACCGCCCCGGCCAGGCCCTGCCGCGCCGCCGCCCAGACGACGGGCAGGAACAGCACGTAGAAATACTTGAACTCGGACTCGGCGCCGAGGCCGAAGGCGACCCACAAGGCGGCGGCCGCGAGCAGGACATGCCAGACGGTGTCGAGGCGCATCAGCGTCGCGCCCAGCTGGGCGCGCCCCTGCTCGTCGAACAGCATCCACAGCAGCGGCATGGTGACGAGGATGCCGACGCCGTCGCCGATCCAGTAGCGGCCGACGGCCTGGCGCCAGTCCTCCGGCGGGATCAGGCCGAGCGCGACCAGCGCCAGCACGAAGGCCAGGCTGGTGAGCAGGGTGCCGACGACGACGATGCCCGTCCACTGCAGCATGCCGCCGCGGTCCGAGAAGATCACCAGGCCGCCGAGGCGCCGCCGCAGCAGCTCGCCGATGGCGCCGTAGCCGGCCGCCAGCATCGCGGCGATCGCCAGCGAGACCGGCAGCGCCACCGGCAGGTCGCGCACCCACACCTCCGCCAGCAGCACGGCCAGGGCGAGCGGCCAGGCCGCCTTCCAGCCGTAGCGCAGCAGGAACACCAGGCCGAGCGCCGGCGCCGGGTTCCACGGCGTGATGTTGAGGCCGTGCAGGGGATGGAAGAAGCTGGCCCAGTCGAGCGCGACGTAACCCGCGATCAGCAGCAGCGCATCGGTCCAGCGCAGTCGGCGGGCAGTGAGCATCGAGGCGTTCGGTTCGGCGTTGTCGATTCGCATTGTGCGCAGGCAGGTGGTGCGGCGTCATCCGCCGCACCCGTAAGGGTAACGCTTATTTTCTCCCGATTCGCCCGGCGCCGGGCGAATCGCCGCGCGCGCATGGCCGTACGCTGGCGCCCGAATTTTCAGGGCGGGTTTCTCCCTCTAGGATTTTCCCTGCGCAACCGCATCCGCCACCGGGAGAATCCATGCTCCACGCCGCGAGCGTCTTCCTCGTCCTGTACGCCTTCTGGCTCCTGCTCTCGGGCCTGTTCACGCCCTTCCTGCTGGCCGCCGGCGCCGGCTGCGCGCTGGCGGTGCTGGCCTTCGCCCGCCGCATGGACGTCATCGACCGCGAGGGCCACCCGATCCACCTCGGCTGGCGGGCGCTCTTCTCCTACTGGCCCTGGCTGATCAAGGAGATCGCCAAATCGTCCTGGGACGTCAGCCGGCGCATCCTCGATCCGCGCCTGCCGATCTCGCCGACCCTGGCGCGCTTCCGGCCCTCGCAGAAAAGCGAGCTCGGTCTCGTCATCCACGCCAACTCGATCACGCTGACGCCCGGCACCGTCGCGGTGGAGGTCGAGGCCGGCGAATTCCTCGTGCATGCCCTGACCCGGGAAGGCGCCGCCGGTCTCGCCGGCAGCGAAATGGACCGGCGCGTCGCCGCCCTCGAGCAGAAAGCCTCCCCCTGATGTTCGCCGCCGCCGCCCTCGCCCTGCTGGCGACGCTCGCCCTGACGCTGCTGCGCGCGGCGCGCGGCCCCAGCGTCTTCGACCGCCTGCTGGCGACCAACACCGTCGGCACCTGCGCCGTACTGCTGCTGGCGGTGATCGGCTTCCTCACCGGGCGGCCGGAATTCCTCGATCTCGCCCTGGTATACGGCCTGCTCAACGTGATCGGCACCGTCGCCGTGCTGAAGTTCTTCCGCCAGGGTGCGCTCGGCGATCCGGGCAACGGCAATGGCAACGGAGCAGCGCGATGAGCGCAGTGGTCGACGCGCTGAGCTGGGCCTGCCTGCTCGCCGGCGGCTTCTTCTGCCTCGTCGGCGCGCTCGGCCTGCTGCGCATGCCCGACTTCTACACGCGCATGCACGCCGCCAGCGTCACCGACACGCTCGGCGCCGGCCTGATCCTGCTCGGCCTGATGCTGCAGGCCGGCCCAACGCTGGTGGCGGTAAAGCTGCTGATGGTCGGCCTGCTGCTCTTTTTCGCGGCTCCGGTCGCCGCCCACGCCCTGACCAAGGCGGCGATGACGCGCGGGCTGGCGCCGAAGCTGGCGGAATCCGATGTCTCCGCTCCAATCCCCGCCTTCCCCTCTCCCCCGGCCCCTCTCCCCGGCGGGGAGAGGGGAGCTTCGTGAGTCGCGGAGCGACTGGGATCGCATGGAAACCCTGATCGTCAACGTGCTGCTCACCCTGATGATGCTGGCGGTGGTGGTGCTGGCGCGCACGCGCAACCTGTTCGCGGTGATCGTGCTCTCCGGCCTCTACAGCTTCCTCATGGCCACGGCGATGGTGGCGCTCGACGCCGTGGACGTCGCCATGACCGAGGCGGCGGTGGGCGCCGGCATCTCCACCGTGCTGCTGCTCGGCGCCCTGCACCTGTGCCGGAGCGAGGAGGCGAAGCCGGCGCACAAGCCCTGGCTGCCGCTGGCCGTGACGGCGAGCGCCGGCCTGCTGCTGGTCTACGGCACCTGGGACCTGCCGGCCTTCTCCGACCCCGAGGCGCCCATCCACAAGCATGTGGCGCCGCGCTACCTGGCGGACGGCCCGCGCGAGACCGGCGTGCCCAACGTGGTGACCGCCGTGCTGGCGAGCTACCGCGGCTTCGACACGCTCGGCGAGACGACGGTGGTGTTCACCGCCGGCGCCGGCATCATCGCGCTGCTGCGCAGGCGCCGGCGAACGACTGCGGACAAGGAGGCGCCGTGACCAGGGACATGGTGCTGCGGGTGGTGGCCAAGCTGCTCATCCCCTTCATCCTGCTGTTCGCCCTCTACGTGCAGTTCCACGGCGACTTCGGCCCGGGCGGCGGCTTCCAGGCCGGCGTCATCCTCGCCGCGGCGATGGTCTTCTACGCCATCGTCTTCGGCCTCGACAACGCGCGCAAGGTGCTGCCCGACCGGCTGGTCGAGACGATGGTCGCCGCCGGCGTGCTGCTCTACCTCGGCGTCGGCGTCGCCGGCCCGCTGCTCGGCGGCAACTTCCTCGACTACTTCGTGCTCGCCGCCGACCCGGTCGCCGGCCAGCACCGCGGCATCTTCTGGATCGAGCTGGGCGTCGCGATCACCGTCTGCGGCGTGATGCTGAAGGTCTATTACCTCTTCGCCGGGCGCGGACCCGAGGATGACTGAAATGCTCGCCCATTTCGTCGACCACTTCGACTACTGGGCGATGATCTTCCTGGCGATGGCCGGGCTGTTCATCGTCATCGCCCGCGGCAACCTGATCAAGAAGCTGGTCGGCCTCGGCATCTTCCAGACCTCGGTGTACCTGCTCTACGTCGCGCCGGGCAAGATCGTCGGCGGCACGGCGCCCATCGTCGCCGAGGGCTTCCGCGTCTACTCGAACCCCCTGCCGCACGTGCTGATCCTCACCGCCATCGTCGTCGGCGTCGCCACGCTGGCCCTCGGCCTGGCGCTGGTGGTGCGCATCCGCGAGGCCTACGACAGCATCGAGGAGGACGAGATCCTCCGGCGCGACCATGCGCCAGAAGTCACCCCCTCCCGCGGGGAGGGGGCCGGGGGGAAGGTGGTCCCGTGAATCTCGCCGCGCACCTGCCGGCCCTCCAGGTCGTCCTGCCGCTGGCCGCCGCGCCGCTGGCGGTGCTGCTGCGCGGCCGCGGCGCGGCCTTCATGCTGGTCACCCTGGCGGCCTGGGCCGCCTTCGCCGTCAGCATCCTGCTCTGGCTGCAGGTGAACGCGTCGGGGCCGATCTCCTACGCCATCGGCAGCTGGGCGCCGCCCTGGGGCATCGAGTACCGCGTGGACAGCCTCTCGGCGCTGCTGCTGATGCTGGTCTGCGGCATCGCCGCGGTGGTGCTGCCCTACGCGCGCGCCAGCATCGAGCGCGAACTGCGGCAGGACGTCCATTACCTGTTTTACGCCATGTTCGCGCTGTGCCTGGCGGGGCTGGCCGGCATCGCCATCACCGGCGACGCCTTCAACCTGTTCGTCTTCCTGGAGATCTCCTCGCTCTCCTCCTACGTGCTGATCGCGCTCGGCCGCGACCGCCGCGCCCTGGTGGCCGCCTACCAGTACCTGATCATGGGCACCATCGGCGCCACCTTCATCGTCGTCGGCGTCGGCCTGCTCTACCTGAAGACCGGCACCCTCAACCTGGCGGACATGGGCGTGCGCCTGCAGGAGATGACCAGCCACCGCCCGGTGCTGGCGGCGTTGGCCTTCCTCACCGTCGGCATCTCGCTGAAGCTGGCCCTCTTCCCGCTGCACCAGTGGCTGCCCAACGCCTACGCCTATGCGCCCTCGGCGGTGTCGGCCTTCCTCGCCGCCACCGCCACCAAGGTCTCGGTGTACGCCCTGCTGCGCTTCTACTTCTCGGTGTTCGGCGAGACCGCCGTCTTCAAGCGCCTGCCGATGGAGGACCTGATGCTGATCCTGGCGCTGGCCGGCATGTTCGTCGCCTCGGCGGTGGCGATCTTCCAGCACGACCTGAAGCGGCTGTTCGCCTACTCCAGCGTGGCGCAGATCGGCTACATCGTGCTGGGCATCTCCTTCGATTCGGTGACGGGGCTCACCGCCACCATCGCCCACCTGGTCAACCACGCCGTCACCAAGGGCGGGTTGTTCCTGCTGCTGGGCGCCGTCATGGCTGGCATGGGCGGCGTCACGCTCGCGCGCGTGCACGGCATCGGCCGCGTCATGCCGCTCACCGCCTTCGGCATCGTGCTGTGCGGCCTCGGCCTGATCGGCGTGCCCGGCACGGCCGGCTTCGTTAGCAAGTGGTATCTCATCCTCGCCGCGCTGGAGAAGGGCCAGTGGTGGCTGGTGTTCCTCATCGTCGCCTCCTCGCTGCTGGCGGTGGCCTACGTCTGGCGCTTCGTCGAGGCGGCGTATTTCCACGCGCCGCGCGCCGACCTCGCCACGGTGCGCGAGGCGCCGGCGGGCCTGGCGATCCCCGCCTGGACCCTGGTCGGCGCCACGATCTGGTTCGGCCTCGACACCTCGGTCACCGTCGGCTCCGCCGCGCGCGCGGCGGCGATGCTGCTAGGGGGGGCGCCATGAGCAGGAAGCCGGGGCCCCGCGCAGCGGGGATGCGACCGACCGCGAATGGCGCCGGCGACCGACAGCGCAGACTGTTCGATGCGACGCGGGCAACGGAGGGAGCGCCCTGATGGCGGCCGAGCATCTCATCCTCGCCGCGCTGGGGACGCCGCTCGTCGGCGCCGTCGGCATCGCCCTCAGCCACCGCACGCCGAACTGGCGCGAGACGGTGACGCTGACGACGGCGGCGGCGCTGCTCCTCTGCGTCGCCGCGCTGCTGCCCGGCGTGCTGGCCGGCGCGCGGCCGGCGCTGCGGCTGATGGAAGTCCTGCCCGGCCTCGACCTCGCCTTCGCCGTCGAGCCGCTCGGCATGCTCTTCGCCCTGGTCGCCTCGGGATTGTGGATCGTCAACTCGCTCTACTCGATCGGCTACATGCGCGGCAACGACGAGGCGAACCAGACGCGCTTCTACATCTGCTTCGCCCTGGCCATCGCCGCGGCGCTCGGCATCGCCTTCTCCGCCAACGTGTTCACCCTGTTCGTCTTCTACGAGCTGCTAACGCTGATCACCTATCCGCTGGTGACCCACCACGGCAGCGACAAGGCGCGCAACGGCGGGCGCACCTACCTCGGCCTGCTGGTCGGCACCTCGGTGCTGTTCCTGCTCCCGGCGCTGGTGTTCACCTGGCACGTCGCCGGCACCACCGACTTCGCGCCGGGCGGCATCCTCGGCGGCCGGCTCGACGGCCTCGCCCTGGCCGGCCTGCTGGCCCTCTACATGTTCGGCCTCGGCAAGGCGGCGCTGATGCCCTTCCACCGCTGGCTGCCGGCGGCGATGGTGGCGCCGACGCCGGTCTCGGCGCTGCTGCACGCCGTCGCCGTGGTGAAGGCCGGCGTCTTCAGCGTGGTGAAGGTGGTGGTCTACGTCTTCGGCCTTGACGGCCTCGCCGGCAGCGCCGACTGGCTGGTCGCCGTCGCCGGCTTCACCATCCTCGCCGCCTCGGTGGTGGCGCTCAACGCCGACAACCTGAAGCGGCGCCTGGCCTATTCCACCGTCAGCCAGCTCTCCTACGTGGTGCTCGCCGCCGCGCTGCTGGCGCCGCTGTCGGTGGTCGGCGCGGCGCTGCACATCGCCGCCCACGCGCTGGGCAAGATCACCCTGTTCTTCGCCGCCGGCGCCATCTACACCGCCGCGCACAAGACCGAGGTGAGCCAGCTCGACGGCATCGGCCGGCGCATGCCGTGGACCATGGGCGCCTTCGCCGTTGGCGCGCTGTCGATGATCGGCCTGCCGCCGGCGGCCGGCTTCGTCTCGAAGTGGTACATGCTCTCCGGCGCCATGGCCGCCTCCCATTGGCTTGCGGTGGCGGTGATCGTCGTCAGCACCCTGCTTAACGCCGGCTACTTCCTGCCGATCGTCTGGCGCGCCTTCTTCCGCCCCGTCAGTGCCGAGGATGAGCGCCATCCGCACGGCGAGGCGCCGCTGCCGATGGTCTTCGCACTGTCGCTCACCGCCGCCGGCACGCTGGCGCTGTTCTTCAGCCCGGACGTGCCGCTGGCACTAGCACAACAGATGCTCAGGGGCCTGCCATGAAGCCGCACTGGCTGGACGATCCGCGCAACGTGAAACGACTCTGGCACCTGTTCCTCGCCGTGCTGGCGGCGACGGTGCTGGCGGAGCTGGCGGTGGCGCTGCATCCGCATTTCGAGGCGGAAGCGCTGTTCGGCTTCCACGCCTGGTACGGCTTCCTCGCCTGCGCGGCGATGATACTCGTCGCCAAGGGCCTGGGGCTGCTGCTGAAGCGGCCGGATACCTACTACGGAG
>WYAY01000252.1 GCA_011526165.1 Sulfuritalea sp. | reverse complement strand
TCGTCGGCATGTTCTTCTACGGCGAGCAGGGCGGCCACCGCATCGAGGGCAACCGCTTCGAGAACAACCTGACGCAGGTGGCGGTCAGCGCCGCCGGCGTCGGCCACGCCAACCTGTGGCGCGGCAACTCATGGAGCGACTACCAGGGCTTCGACCGCAACGGCGACGGCGTCGGCGACACACCGCACGAGATCTGGCTGCACGCCGACCGCATCTGGATGGAGACGCCGAAGGCGAAGTTCTTCGCCAACGCGCCGGCGCTGGAGCTGCTCGACCTGCTCGAGCGCCTCGCCCCCTTTGCTTCACCCTCGCTCATCCTGCGCGACCCGGCGCCGCGCCTGGCACGGTAAAATGTTGGCCTGACCAACGATTGCCGCTTCCCGCTTGAACGCCTCCCTGCCCCGAACCCACTGGCGCGCCGTGCTGGCCGCCGCCTTCTGCGGCGTCGCCGTGGCGATGAGCGTCGGCAAGGTGCCGATCGCCATGGCGCAGCTGCGCGGCGAATTCGGCCTGTCGCTGGTCGCCGCCGGCTGGATCTCCTCGATGGTGAACCTGATCGGCGTCTCCGCGGCGCTGTTCTTCGGGCTCTTCGGCGACCGCGTCGGCGCCTTGCGCATGTGCATCGCCGGCCTCGCCATCAGCCTGCTCGGCGGCCTCGGCGCGCTGTTCGCCGCGGGGGAATGGGCGCTGCTCCTGTCGCGCTTCGCCGAGGGCGCCGGCATGGTCTCCGTCGCCGTCTCGGCGCCGGCCCTGCTCTCCGCCGCCAGCAGCCCGCACGACCGCCGCTTCGCGCTCGGCATCTGGAGCGGCTACCTGCCGGCCGGCGTCGGCATCGTCATGCTGCTGGCGCCGCTGGTGATGCCATTCGGCGGCTGGCGCGGCCTGTGGCTGCTCACGCTGGGCATGCTGCTGCTGGCGACGGCGGCGCTGTGGCGCTCGCGCCCGGCCTACCGCATCGCCGGCCCGGGCGGCCGCGACCCGCATCCGCTCGCCGCCGCGCGCGAGGCGCTGGCGCAGCCGGAGCCGTGGCTGCTGGCCGCCGCCATGACCAGCTGGACGCTGCAGCACTACGCCCTCATCATCTGGCTGCCGACCTTCCTGCGCGAGCAGCGCGATCTGGCGGCACCCCTGGTGGCGCTGCTCTCCTGCCTGATGGTGCTGGCCAACGTGCCGGGCAACCTGATCGGCGGCATGCTGCTGCAGCGGCATGTCCACCGCGGCAACCTGATCGTCGGCGCCAATGTCGTCACCGCCCTGTGCGGTCTGGGCATCTTCACCGATGGCCTGCCCGATCTGGCGCGCTACGGCCTGTGCCTGCTGCTGTCCTTCATCGGCGGCCTGGTGCCCGCCTCGGTGCTCTCCTCTTCGGCCAGTTACGCCCGCACCGCCAGGCAGATCGGCACGCTGCAGGGCCTCTACATGCAGTTCGGCAACATCGGGCCCTTCATCGGCCCGCCGCTGATCGCCATGCTGGTGGCCGCCAGCGGCCGCTGGGAAGACGCCATGTACGTCACCGGCAGCGCGGCGCTGGGCGGCATCGTGCTGGGGCTGCTGATCCGGAAGCGGGAAATCGCCGCCGCGAAACCGGCTAATCCTTGACCGGGTCCCACGGCTCCTGCGCGAAGTAGGCTTCCATGCCCGGCTGCGTGTGCGGGTTGCCGGCCTTGCCCCAGTGGCAGGTCAGGCGCGCGTAGTTGTCGAGGTCGCTGCCGACCAGGCAGACCATCTCCATCGGCACCTTCTGCCCCCACTTGAAGGCCAGCACCCAGGCCTCGCCCGGATCGGCGCGGCGCACCTCGCCGAGGATCGTGCTGCGCTTGCCGTCGACGCTGCGGGTAAGCCTGAGCTGCTGGCCCACCCGCTCGATCTTTGCCGTGCCGGTGTAGGTGGCCTGGCTGTCGGGATGGCGACCGATCAGCGTGAAGCGGCCGGGCACGAAGTGCAGCAGGCCGGAAGCATCGTCGTCGGCGTCCGCAGCCTGTGCGGCGAATACCTGCAGGCAACAGGCAAGCAGCAGGCATTTCACCGATGCGTTTTTGGTGATCATGGCTTGCAGGATAGTACAGCTTGCCTTCGAGTGCCTGGCCTGCATAATGTCGCTTTACCCACAGTGACATCGACATGATCCATACCCCTCCCGGCACCTCGCCCACGCCCGGCCCGGAATACCTCGCCAGTGCGCGTTTCATCGATTCCGGCACGGCATCCATCCGCCGCTTCGCGCAGGAGACGGTCGCCGGCGCGACCTCCGACATCGAGAAGGCCGTCAGGCTTTTCTATCGCGTGCGCGACGGCTGGCGCTACGACCCGTTCACCATGAGCCTCGACCCCGAGCCGTATATCGCCAGCAACGTGCTGAAGGCGAAGGCGGCCTACTGCCTGCCGAAGGCGATCCTCCTCGCGGCGGCGGCGCGCGCCGCCGGCATCCAGGCGGCGATCGGCCTCTCCGACGTGGAGAACCACCTCACCACGGAGAAGCTGAAGGACATGATGGGCGGCAAGACGACCTTCATCCACCACGGCTACGCGGTGCTCTACCTCGCCGGCCAGTGGGTGAAGGCGGCGCCGGCCTTCAACATCGAGATGTGCGAGAAGTTCCACGTGCACCCGACCGAGTTCGACGGCACGGGCAACGCCATCTTCCAGGAATACGATGCGAAGAACCGCCGCCACATGGAATACCTGCGCGACCACGGCTGCTGGTCGGATTTCCCCTTTGACAAGGTAATGGCGGACTTCCGCGCCTTTTATCCGGCGGAGGCGTACAAAAGCTTCGATCCGGGCGAACTGTTCGAGGACGGGGTTAGGATTTCTTGACTTCGCCCCTCTCCCCAACCCTCTCCCCGCAAGCGGGGAGAGGGGGTTAACGCAAGGAGCACCATGAACGGCAAGCTGTTTTCCCCCTACGTCCTGGGCGCGCTGACGCTGCCCAACCGCATCGCCATGGCGCCGATGACGCGCTGCCGGGCGACCAACCCGGCCATCGCGCCGACGCCGATGATGGTCGAGTACTACGGCCTGCGCGCCGAGGCCGGGCTGATCATCTCGGAAGGCATCCCGGTGTCTGCACAGGCGCGCGGCTACGCCTTCACGCCCGGCCTCTACACCGCCGAGCAGGTGGCCGGCTGGCAGGCGGTGACGAACGAAGTGCACAAGCAGGGCGGCCGCATCTTCGCCCAGCTCTGGCACTGCGGCCGCATCAGCCACGGCAGCCTGCGCGACGACCACGCGCCGCCGGTGGGGCCGAGCACCATCGCCGCCAACGGCAAGTCGATGGCCCTCGACCGCGCCACCGGCCAGGCGGCGCTGACGCAGTGCGAGGCGCCGCGCGCACTGTCGACGGCCGAAGTGAAGGGCGTCGTCGGCGAGTTCGTGCAGGCGGCGAGGAACGCCATCGCCGCCGGCTTCGACGGCGTCGAGGTCCACGGCGCCAACGGCTACCTGCTCGACCAGTTTCGCTGTCCCTACCTGAACGACCGCCGAGACGAATACGGCGGCTCGCTGGAGAACCGCTGCCGCCTGCACCTGGAGGTCGCGCGCGAGGTGGCCGCGGCCGTCGGGGCGGAACGCACGGGCATCCGCCTCTCGCCGCACGGCCAGGCCAACGACATGAAGCCCGATCCCGAGCCGATGGCGACCTACGGCTATCTCGCGGAGGAACTGCAGAAGCTCGGCCTCGTCTATCTCCACCTCTACGACCAGTCGACGAGCTGGATCCATGACCCGGACGATGCGCTGCTGCGGCTGCTCCGCGGAAAATTCACCCACGCGCTGATGCTCTGCGGCGGCTTCACCGGCAAGAAGGCCGAGGCGGCACTGGCGGCCGGCAGCGGCGACCTGATCGCCATCGGCAAGCCCTTCATCTCCAACCCGGACCTGGTCTCGCGCCTGCGCCAGGGCGTGGAACTCTCGCCGTGGGACAGCAAGACCTTCTACCTGGGCGGCCACAGCGGCTACCTCGACTACCCGGCCTTTTCCGCGTGACGACCATGACGCTCCCGACCTACGAGACCCTGAAAATTGATTTGGCCGACGCCATCGCCACGGTCGAATTGAACCGGCCGGAGAAGGCCAACGCCATGAACCTGCGCATGTGGCTGGAGCTGCGCGAGGCCTTCAAGTGGATCGACGAGGAGGATGCAGTGCGCGTTGCCGTGCTGCGCGGCGCCGGGCCCTGCTTCACCGCCGGCATCGACCTCGAGATGCTCGGCAACGTGCGCCAGGAGATCGCCGATGCCTGCGACGGCAGGATGCGGGAGAAGCTGCGCCGCCTGATCCTCGACCTGCAGGATTCGCTTACAAGCATTGAGCGCTGCCGCAAGCCGGTGCTGGCGGCGATCCACGGTTATTGCCTTGGCGGCGGCGTGGATCTGGTCTGCGCCTGCGACATGCGCTACTGCTGCAACGACGCCAGCTTCAGCATCAAGGAGATCGATGTCGGCATGACGGCCGACGTCGGCACCCTGCAGCGCCTGCCCAAGCTGGTCGGCGAGGGCATGGTGCGCGAGCTGGCCTACACCGGCCGCGCCGTCGCCGGCGCCGAGGCGAAGGAAATCGGCCTGGTGAACCACAGCTACGCCAGCGCCGGCATGCTCTTCCACGAGGTGGCGAAGATCGCCGGCATCATCGCGAAGAAGTCGCCGCTGTCGATCCGCGGCATCAAGGAGATGGTGGGCTACGCCCGCGACCATTCGGTGGCCGACGGCCTCAACTACATCGCCACCTGGAACGCCGCCATGCTGATGTCGGACGACCTGACGGAAGCCATGACGGCGGCGCGGGC
>WYAY01000251.1 GCA_011526165.1 Sulfuritalea sp. | reverse complement strand
TCAAGTCCATGCGCGCGCTGGAGAAGCAGCTCATCGCGTTGCGGGCGCGCTGCGAGACAGGGCATGTCGCCGCCGAGTGCGGCATCCTGCAAGAACTCGTCGGTGCGGCGCACGGAGAGGCGTGTGCATGCCATTATTTGGCGGACGAAGCACCAGTGGCGTCAGTTCGGAAGACCAGAAAATAATGACGCCTCTGTAGACGAAGTGACTGTAGTTCGAAGGTGTAAGCCCCCCCTTTTTCGACATGCCTACTGAACCCGGGGCGATTCAGCTTGATGTTGGCACATTAGCAGCCTATTTGATTTCCAGAAATATTTATAGCGGACGTTAATTCGCCAAACGAGCAACGATACTGACGTCTGCTTCGGCCGATCAGTTTGAGTAGCCTGCGAAGCTCAACAGGTCTCATCGGAGTCGGAAGTTCGCTCTCGCCGTCCTGCGACGACTGACTTTTAGTGCGGTATTGCTGCGTAGCCGGAAGTCATGGCCGGTCGGCGGGCGTCGGCCGCCTGGTCGCGTTCGATGATGTCCACCAGCTCGCGGGCATGCTCGCGCAGGTGCGGGTCGGCGTCCGCGTCTTCGGCGACGCGCTCCAGCAGCAGCGCCGCCAACTCCGCGGCGCGCGGGCAGCCGGTGGTCATGTGACGGGCGAGATGGGCGAGGGCGCCGGCGACCAGGCGGGCCGGCGGGTTGTCGTGCGGGAAGTCGTTCATCGCGGTTCTCCTTCGGATGCTCACCAGACGTAGAACGTGAGTGACCAGGCCATGCCGACGGCGGCCAGCGGCAGGGCGAGGAAGGGCAGGGCCAGTGTCGCGCGCCGAGCATTTCCTGCATGGTCGTACAGCAGGCGCGCGCCGAGCCAGCCCGACCAGGCGAGGCCGAGGGCGAGCAGCGCGCCGCGCGCGACGGGCAGCCAGCCGAGCGGCGCGCCTTCCGCGCGCAGGTGGGTGGCGGTCATCATCGACAGGCCGAGGAACAGTCCGATGCCGGCGAGCGGGATCAGCGAGAGGGACAGGGCGCGCCAGTCGATCTTCGCCAGGCGCGCGGCAAAAGTCAGTCCCGCCAGCACGGCGCCGCCGAGCACGGCGGCCACGCCGCCGATGTAGGCGAGGATCAGCGCGCCGTCGAGCCAGGTGAAGGCGTCGTTGGCCTCGGGGTAGTGGGTGAGCAGCCACCACGGGGCGTTGGTTTCCAGCGGCCAGAAGACCTCCTTGTCGACCAGCCATTCCGCCGCGCGCTGGCGCAGGGCGACGAACCAGGGACTGACGGTCCACTGGAAGGCGCCGATGGCCACGCCGAGCATGCCGAAGACGAGCAGCATGGCCTCGCTGCTGCGCGGAGTGCGGCCAGTGAGGATTTCGGCGTTGGGCGAGCGCGCCGCGAGTTCGACGGCGTCGCGGTGGCCGCTGCAGCGGCCGCAGGCATGGCACTGTGCGGCGCTGCTCATGTGCTTGACGTCGAGCAGCGGCGCGCAATCGACGGCGGCGCTGCGTCCGGGCTGGCTGTCCCAGGCGGCGCGGTCGATACGGAAGTGCACCGGCGCGATGCGCGCGAGCAGGGCGAAGACGCCGGAGACGGGGCAGAGGTAGCGGCACCAGACGCGCTTGCCGCGGCCGTACATCCAGCCGACGGCGACGGCGGCGACCGTCGAGCCGCCGAGGATGAGCAGCGCCGCCTGCGGATATTCGTACACGCTGACCAGCTGGCCGTAGAGCGTGGTCAGGACGAAAGCGAGGAAGGGCCAGCCGCCCCAGCGCAGCCACTTCGGGATCGCCTTGCCGCGGCCGTGGCGCGAGGCGAACTCGGCGAGCGCGCCCTCCGGGCAGAGCACGCCGCACCAGACGCGGCCCATGAACATGATGGAGAGGATGACGAAGGGCCACCAGACGCCCCAGAAGAGATATTGCGCGAGCAGCACCAGGCGCTCGTGCCACTGCGCCGAATAGGGCGGCTTGTCCTGCGGCGGCAGCGGCGTGCCGTCGGGGGCGCAGATGTCGCCGTCGATAAAGGAGGACGCGCCGAAGTCGCCGGAGAACAGCCGCGCCTCCGGATGCGGGTGGGGCAGGAAGGCGGGCAGCACGACGAGGAAGGCGTAGAACAGCACGATGGCCCACTGCATGCCGAGGATGGCGCGGCGGTTCGCCGCCATCCAGTCGCCGAGGCGCGCCAGCCGCGGCTTGCGGCGGGGATGGAAGACCATGGCGACGGCGTCGGCGCTCATTTGGCGATGACCTTCAGCTCGCCGGTGATCGGGTTGAACTCGTCGATGAAGTCGTACTCGCCGGGTTTCAGCTTCGGCAGCACGACGAAGGAGCGCGCGCCGGCGGAGAGCACCTTCTCGATGCGCATCTCGTCGTTCTCGAACTCGAGCGGGCCGGGGCCTTCGTTGATGAGCACCAGCTTGACGCGCTGCCCGGCCGGCACCTCGACCGTCTTCGGGATGAACACGCCGTCGCGCACGACGACCTCGAAGGCGGGCAGCTCCCCGGCGGCGACTGCCATGCCGCCGGGGAGCATTCCCGACCACGCGAGGACCAGAAGTGCGAGAAGGCGCCGCATGCTCAGAAGCCGAGCCTGGCGCGCAGGCCGACGACTTTGACGGTCGGCGCGCCGCCGTCGCCGCCCGGGCGCTGGATGAACTGGAAGTCCGGCGTCAGCTCGAACAGGCTGTTCACGCGGAAGCGGTAGTAGATCTCGCCGATGCGCTCGGTGCCGGAGGCGCGCGGATCGAGCGCGCCGTCGCCGTCGAGGTCGAGCGCGACCGAGTCGCGGCGATAGGACGAGGCGGTGCGCAGGAGGCCGGCGGCTAGCCCCAGCGAGTCGGCGCCGCGTCCCCAGGCGTTGCCGGCGATTTCCGCGCCGACGGTCAGCGCACGGTCGAAGCGCACCTTGCCGGCACCCTGGTGGCCGTAGCGGCCGAACAGCGTGACGTTGTCCGTGACCTTCTGGTCGATCGACATGCCGATGCCGGAATGGCGGCGCTCGAGGCCGTCGTAGCCGAGGCCGCGGCCGTTGGTCCACAGGTAGGCGCGGTAGTTGCCGGGCAGGTGGTTCCAGCGCCAGGTGGTGTCGGCCTGGCCGATGATGTAGGGCTTGCCCATGGAGCCGGAGAAGTTGGCGCCGGGGCCGGAGCCGAAGGCGCCGAGCGAGAGGCCCCAGGTGCGCGACTTGTCGTGCTCGTTGACGTACTGCAGGATGGCGCCCGGCGCGAAGCCGTAGGCGTCGGCGCGGATGTCGCCGCCCGAATCCAGCAGCGGGTTGTGCACGAAGGCGTTGTTGAGGAACTTCGTCGACTCGTCGTCGGCCGCGGCGTTCTGGTCGAAGAAGACGAAGGAGTCGATCTTGCCGGCGGTGAGGTGGATGTGTTCGCGCGAATTGGCCTTGATGCCGTCGCGCGGCAGCGGCACCTTGAGCTGGTACCAGGCCTGGGCGAGGATGGCGAAGGAGTCGTCCGGGCCGGCGTTGGTCTCGAAGGCGGTGGTGTTCGGCGTGCTGGTGTAGGTCGGGCGCAGCCCGACGCCGTTGCCCTGGCCGAAGCGGAAGTGGGTGAAGATCTTGCCCTCGATGTCGCCGATCTCGCCGCCCGGCAGGGTGACGGAGACGTCGCCGCGGTAGTTGGCGCGCGACTGGCGCGAGGCGAAGCCGGCGACGCCGTCGCGGCTGGCGCGTTGCCCCACGGCGGTCAGGCTGGCGCCGACGCTGATGCCTTCCAGCGCCTCGATCTGGCGCGCCTGCTTCTGCATGGAGAGGGTCTGGAACTCCACCGCCTTGAGGCGGGTGGCGATCTCCGGCTCCTTTTCGCTGAGGCGGTCGCTGGCGAGCGACTGCTCCAGCTCCTTGTTCTGCTTTTCCAGCG
>WYAY01000250.1 GCA_011526165.1 Sulfuritalea sp. | reverse complement strand
GTGGGTTTCTCGTAGAACTCGCGCGAACGCAGCTCGGTCAGAAGACCGGTTTTCTCGATGGCGCGCTTGAAGCGGCGGATGGCCACTTCGAACGGCTCGTTTTCCTTGACGCGGATGCCAGGCATGCGGATTAACCCTGCTAACTGGGAAAGCCGCGCATTATAGCCGCATTTCCGCGAATGTCCAACACCCCTTAGAATGGGGCCATGCTCGTCCTCGGCATCGAATCCTCCTGCGACGAAACCGGGCTGGCCCTCTACGATACGGCGCGCGGGCTGCTGGCCCATGCCGTGCATTCGCAGATCGACCTGCACGCGGCCTACGGCGGCGTCGTGCCCGAACTCGCCTCGCGCGACCATATCCGGCGCATCGTGCCCCTCCTGCGCCAGGTGCTGGCCGGGGCGGGCGCCGGCAGCGGGGACATCGACGCCATCGCCTATACCGCCGGACCGGGCCTGGCCGGCGCCCTGCTGGTCGGCGCCGGCTTCGCCGAGGCGCTGGCATTTTCCCTTCAGGTGCCGGCCGTGCCGGTGCATCATCTGGAGGGCCACCTGCTCTCCCCCCTGCTGTCGGCCGATCCGCCGCACTTCCCTTTCGTCGCCCTGCTGGTCTCCGGCGGCCATACCCAGCTGATGCGGGTGGCCGGCGTCGGCCAGTACGAACTGCTCGGCGAGACGCTGGACGACGCGGCCGGCGAGGCCTTCGACAAGACCGCCAAGCTGCTCGGCCTCGGCTACCCCGGCGGGCCGCAGCTGGCGCAGCTGGCCGAGCGGGGAGCGCCGGGCCGCTTCGACCTGCCGCGCCCCATGCTGCACAGCGGGGACCTGAATTTCAGCTTTTCCGGTCTGAAGACGGCAGTGCTGACCCAGGTGCGCGATCACGCGCCGGACGCAGCCGGCAAGGCGGACCTGTGCGCCGAATTCCAGGCGGCGATCGTCGAGGTGCTGGCGGCCAAGGCGCTGGCCGCACTGAAGGCGACCGGACTCAAGCAGCTCGTGGTCGCCGGCGGCGTCGGTGCCAACCGGGCCTTGCGCGCCGCGCTGGATGCCGGCGTGCGGGCGGCGGGCGCGCGGGTGTTCTATCCGGAACTGGAGCTGTGCACCGACAACGGCGCCATGATCGCCTTCGCCGGAGCGCAGCGACTTACTTCGGGGAAGGCCGCGAAAGCGGCGGGCCGCTTCGGCGTGAGGCCGCGCTGGAACCTGCAGGAAGCCTGAACTACTCCGCGCTTTTCTTTTCGCCGATCCTGGGCTCGGTGCCGGCGCGGATGCGCTGCAGGTTCTCGCTGTGGCGCCAGAACAGCAGCAGGGCGATGCAGAACACCGCGGTGAGCGTGTCCCCCCCGCCGAGCAGGACCATGGCGATCAGCGGCGCCGTGATGGCGGCGGCGATGGCGCCGAGCGAGGAATAGCGGAAGAACCACACCACGCCGGCCCACACCGCAAGGACGGCGAGGCCGAGCCACAGGCTGAAGCCGAACAGCACCCCGGCGGCGGTGGCCACTCCCTTGCCGCCCTTGAACTTGAGGAACAGCGGGTGCAGGTGGCCGAAGAAGGCGGCGAAACCGGCGATGGCGACATCCTGCGGCTGCCCGCCGAACTGCTGGGCGAGGAACACGGCAAGCCAGCCCTTGGCGGCGTCGCCGAGCAGGGTCAGCAGCGCCGCCAGCTTGTTGCCGCTGCGCAGGACGTTGGTGGCGCCGGGATTGCCCGATCCGTAGCTGCGCGGGTCGGCCAGGCCGAAGAGCCGGCTGGTCACCACCGCGAAGGGAATCGAGCCCAACAGATAGCCCAGCAGGGCGAAACCGAGCGTGTTCATGGCGTATCGAATAGAATTTGGTTACGGTCGCTTCGCTTAACCTGCCTACGCAGGTCAGCCTGCACTGAGACTTTGTTTTGCCGCATTCTAGTCGAGATTTTCCCATGGATCGCATCTTCATCGAGGAACTGCGCGTCGAGGCCTGGGTCGGCATCTACCCGCGCGAGCGGGGCGCGCGCCAGACCATCGAGATCAGCCTCGAGTTCGGCGTGCCGGACGCCGCCGCCCAGCACGACGACATCGCCGACACCATCGACTATGCCGAAGTGATCGCGCGCATCCGCAAGGACCTCGGCGAGCGCCACTTCAACCTGCTGGAGACGCTGGGGGAATACGTCGTCGCGCTGCTCACTGAGGATTTCCGCGCGCCCTGGGTGAAGATCTCGATCGCCAAGACCGGCGTGGCGAAAGGCGTCAAGCGGGTCGGCGTGGCGATCGAGCGGGGCCGGCTCGGCTAGTCGACGAGACCGCACTCGACCTGTTTCGGCGCCAGCACGCGTACGATCTCGTGCGGCTGCACGCCGACGAGGAAGCCGCGGCGGCCGCCATTGATGTAGACGAGCGGCAGGTCGAGGATGCTCTTCTCGATGTATACCGGCAGCGTCTTCCTGGTGCCGAAGGGCGAGGTGCCGCCCACCAGGTAGCCGGTGTGGCGCTGCGCCGCCTCCGGCTTGCAGGGCGAGACGCTCTTGGCGCCGATCTGCCGCGCCAGGTTCTTAGTCGACACCTTGCGGTCGCCGTGCATCAGCACGATCAAGGGCTTGCCGGCCTCGTCTTCCATCACCAGCGTCTTCACCACGGCGTGCTCGTCCACGTTCAGCTCGCGCGCCGAAACGCGCGTGCCGCCGTGCTCCTCATATTCGTACAGGTGGTTGGAGTGGGCGACGCGGTGTTGCAGGAGGAAGCGGGTGGCGGGGGTCTCCGGGGCGTGGGTTTCGTGTTTCATTTCAGCATTCTACAAAATCCGCCTTGAATCGCGGCGCGCCGGCGGCTATAAAGGAATCGTTCCCATCACTTGGAGAACGGACCGGAAGAAGCAGGAAGCGGTTGTTTCGCCGGAGTACCCTTTCGGGATCGCCGATCCCGCATTTGCGCCTCATCGAAGGCGCCGCGCCGAGGCTGGCGCACACAAGAGCCCCGCTTGCGGGGCTCTTCCATTTGGCACGCCCCGCGATTGCGGGGCTTCTCATTTCAGCCGCGCGGATGATGCTGCGCATGCAGCTGTTTCAACCGTTCGCGGGCGACGTGGGTGTAGACCTGCGTCGTCGAAATGTCGGCATGTCCCAGCAGCAGCTGCACCACGCGCAGGTCGGCGCCGTGGTTGATGAGGTGCGTGGCGAAGGCGTGGCGCAGGGTGTGCGGCGAGAGCCGCGCCGGATCGATGCCGGCGCGCGCGGCGTGTCGCTTCACCAGCGTCCAGAACATCTGGCGCGTGAGACCCGCCGCGCGCCGTGTGACGAACACCGCGTCACAGCCGCGACCGGCGAGCAGCAGCGGACGCGCTTCCCTCAGATAGCGTTCCAGCCACTCCAGCGCCACCTGGCCGAGCGGCACCAGGCGTTCCTTCGACCCCTTGCCGAAGACGCGCACCACGCCCTCGTTCATGCCCACCTCGAACAGCTTCAGCGCGACGAGTTCGGACACGCGCAGGCCGGTGGCGTAGAGCACTTCCAGCATGGCGCGGTCGCGCAGGCCGAGCGGTGTTTCGCTGTCCGGCGCGGCGAGCAGCGCTTCGACCTGGGCTTCCGACAGTGTCTTGGGAAAGCGTTCGGGGCGGGGGGGAGGCTCGATGTTGAGCGTCGGGTCGGCCTGGATCTCGCCGCTCGCCAGCAGGTGTTGGTAGAAGCGGCGCAGCGAGGCGATCAGGCGCCGCTGGCTGGTGGACTTGGCGCGCCGGCTGAAGTCGCGCAGGTAATCATGGATGTCGACCGGTTCGACACGGTCCAGCGTCTTGCCGTGCGGGCCGAGCCAGGCGGAGAACTGCGCCAGGTCGGCGCGGTAGCTTGCCAGGGTGTTCTTCGAGAGGCCCGCTTCCAGCCAGAGCGTGTCGCAGAAGGCGTCGAGCCGCACCTGGTCCGCCGTGCCGGCGGGACTGACTTTTGCGCTCAAAGCGCCTTCTCGTGAGCGAGCAGCCAGCGCTTGGCGTCGAGCAGGTAGCCGCCCGTTGCGCTGGCGAAGCCGCCGAGGCCGCCGTCCGCGGCCACCACGCGGTGGCAGGGCACCACCACGGGATAGGGATTGCGGCCGCAGGCCTGGCCAACCGCGCGCGGCACGCTCTTCAGACGCCGGGCGATCTCGCCGTAGGTCAGTGTCTTTCCCTTCGGGATGGCCGCGATGGCGCGCCAGACGCTGCGCTGGAAGGCGGTGCCGGCCGGCTCGAGGGGCAGGTCGAAACCGGCCTTCGGATCGGACAGATAGGCGGCCAACTGGGCGCAAGCCCGCTCGGCCAAGGCGGATTTTGGCTTGATCGCAGGGGTGCCGGGCGGCAGGAAGCGGATTTCCGTGATGGCCTCGCCCTCGGTGCGCACGCCGAGGCCGCCGAAGGGGGTTTTCAGAACGGCATCGAATTCAGCGGACATGGTTTTCTCACGGGCAGGCATAGAGATCGACCGGCTTATTCTCCGCGCCGCCGGCCAGCGCCGCAAGCGGACGGCAGCGGCCGTCGAAGCAGAGTTCATGGCCGGCGGTGTAGGCCGAGTTCGCCAGACGCAGGCGCGCCAGTGGCGCGAGCGCGGGGCGGTAGCGCCAGACGCCGTTCTCCAGCACGGCGCCGGCCGGCGGCTCCATGCCGGCGCCGCTGCCGCGGATGCGCGCCTCGACCAGCTGCAGCCGGCCGCCCGCGAGGCGCCAGTCCTCCTCCCAGCGCGTCTTCTCGATGGAATGCGTCCACGCCAGCGTGAAGGATTCGACGGCAAGTGTCGTCACCAGCGCGCCGGCGGCGATGCAGAGCGGCATCAGTTCCGCGAAAAGTCAGTCCGCGCGGCACGGCGGCTGCGCCAGAGGTGCCAGGCGATGAAGGCCGCGGCGAGGCCGAAGCCGATCTCGTCGGTGACCGGCAGGGCGACGATGAGGAAGCCGGCGGCGGTGGCGGCGAGGATGCGCTCCGGCCAGTTCAGGCGCGTCTGCAGGTGGCCGATGGAGGCGGCGCCCCACAGGCCGATGGCGACAATCGCCTTGAAGACGATGTAGGCGGTGTCGAACCAGGTGCCGCCCTGCAGCATGAGGGCGGGGGCATACACTGCCATGTAGGGCACGACGAAGCCGGCGGCGGCGACGCGGATCGCCTGCACGCCGATCTTCAGGCCGGAAGCCTGGGCGATCGGCGAGGCGGCGAAGGCCGCCAGCGCCACCGGCGGGGTGAGGTCGGCCATGATGCCGAAGTAGAAGACGAACATGTGCGAGACGATCAGCGGCACGCCGAGCTCCAGCAGCGCCGGCGCGGCGAGCGAGCTGGTGATGATGTAGTTCGGGATGGTCGGGATGCCCATGCCGAGCAGCAGGCACACCAGCATGGTCAGCACCAGGGAGAGGAACAGGCTGTCGGCGCCTAGCTTGATGATGAAGCCGGCGAAGGTGGTGGCCACCCCGGTGAGGGTGATGACGCCGATGATGACGCCGACGAGGGCGCAGGCGACGCCCACCGGCAGGGCGTGGCGGGCGCCGTCGGCCAGCGCATTGACGGCCAGCCTGAGCGTCTCGCGGCCGCCCTTGACGAAGAGGCAGGCGAGCACCAGCGCGCCGATGACGGCGAAGAAGATGCCGACGCCGAGCCTGAAGAAGGCGGCACTGGCCAGGCCCAGGGCGATCCAGAAGGCGAAGCGCAGGGCAGTCGCGGACAGCCGCGCCGCGATGGCGGCGCCGAGGATCAGGATGGCGGTGAGCGCCAGGCCGACGGTGCCGGAGAACAGCGGCGTGTAGCCGGAGAACAGCAGCCAGACCAGGGCGGCCAGCGGCAGGATCAGGTGCCAGCCGCGCCGCAGGGCCGCCCAGGCGTCGGGGCATTCGGCCTTGGGCAGGCCGTGCAGGCCCATGCGGCCGGCCTCGAGATGCACCATCCAGAACGCCGAGGCGAAATACAGCAGGGCCGGGATGGTGGCGGCCTTGACCACCTCGACATAGGGCACGTTGATGGTCTCGGCCATGATGAAGGCCACTGCCCCCATCACCGGCGGCATGATCTGGCCGCCCATGCTGGAGGTGGCTTCCACCCCGCCGGCGAAATCGGCACGGTAGCCGAAGCGCTTCATGAGCGGGATGGTGAACTGGCCGGTGGTCACCACGTTGGCCACACCCGAGCCGTTGATGGTCCCCATCAGGCCGGAGGAGATGACCGAGACCTTGGCCGGTCCGCCGCGGGTGTGGCCGACCGTGCCCATGGCGAAGTCGGTGAACAGGCGAATCATCCCGGCCTGCTCGAGGAAGGAGCCGAACAGGATGAAGAGGAAGATGTAGGTCGACGACACATAGGTCGGGATGCCGTAGATGCCCTCTGTGCCGAAGCCGAGCTGGTCGATCACCTGGCTGAAGGCATAGCCGCGATGCGCCAGCGCGCCGGGCAGGTGATTGCCGAACAGGGCATAGGCGAGGAAGGCGCCGCAGATGAGCGGCAGGGCGGGCCCCATGATGCGACGCGCCGCCTCGAACACCAGGACGAGGGTGACGACGCCCACCACCAGGTCGAGCTGCGTCGGGTCGCCGGCGCGCTGCACCAGGTCGCCCTCGAAGATCCAGTGGTAGAAGGCCAGGAGGAAGCCCGCGCCCCCGAGCAGCCAGGCCACGCCGGGCAGCGGCTGCCGCTTCGCGCTGATGCCGGGAAACAGGGCGAAGGTCATCAGCAGCAGGAAGCCGACGTGGATCGCCCGCACCACCACGCTGGAAAGCGGGCTGAAGGCGGCGCTGACCACCTGGAACGAAGAGAACAGGACGGCGATCAGGAACAGCGCGCGGCCGCGCGGGCCGGCGTCCCAGCCGAAGTCGCGGGCGAGGCCGGGGGCTTCGTTATGGCTGGCTGTCATGTCGGATGGCCGGAAACGCATGTCGGGCTGGAACCCGGCCCGCAAGACGCCTGTGCGCCCTGCGGGCCGGGCTGCAGCCCGACCTCGGTGCGATCAAGCTTCAGCAGGAACCGCTCTTGTAATACTTCTCCGCGCCCGGATGCAGCGGCAGCGGCATGCCCTTCTCGGCGTTCTCGCGCTTGATGGCCTTGGCGGCGGCATGGGCGGCGACCATCATGTCGAGGTTGTCGTACATGGACTTGGTCATCTTGCACACCAGCTCCGCCGGCACGCCTGCGTGCGAGACGAGGAAGTTGGGAATGGCGGCGGTGGGCACATCGGCGGTTTGGCCCTGGTAGGTGTTGGCCGGGATGATGGCCGACTGGTAGGCGGCGTCGCCGACCTTGGCCACCACCTCGGCGGGAATCGCCACCACGGTGATCTTCACCGATGTGGCCAGGTCGCGGATCGAGGCCACGCCGAGGCCGGCCGACTGCAGGGTGACGTCGAGCTGGCGGTTCTTGATCAGCTCCACCGATTCGCCGAAGGGCAGGTACTCCACTTTGGCGAAGTCGGCGTAGGAGAGCCCGGCGGCTTTGAGGATGGCGCGGGCGTTCAACTCGGTGCCGGACTTGGGCGCGCCGACCGAGATGCGCTTGCCCTTCAGGTCGGCCATGGTCTTGATGCCCGAGTCGGCCGAAGCGACGATCTGGATGTAGTTGTTGTAGGTGGCCGAGACGCCGCGCAACTTGTCGAGCGGCGACTTGAAGCCGGCCTCCGCGTCGCCCTTCCAGGCCATGGAAAGCGCATCGCCCAGGGTCAGGGCGATCTCGCCGCGGCCGGCCTGCAACAGGTTGAGGTTTTCGGCGCTGGCCTTGGTCGCCTGCACCGTGGCCTTGGCTTCGGGGATGGCCTTGCCGTAGATCTGCGTCAGCGAGACGCCGAGCGGATAGTAGATGCCGCTGGTGCCGCCGGTGAGCACGTTGATGAACTGCTGCGCCTGGGCCGGCAGCGCGAGCAGGGCGCCGGCGGCCAGGGTGAGCAGCGTGCGATACAGCTTGTTCATGTTTGTCTCCTCTGGTTGTAATGGGTCGCAGGATTATAGCGAGTTATTGCGGCTTGCCGAGCAGGGCTTCCTTGAGGTTTCCCTGCGCCGGATCCTCGCCCAGCCAGACGCGCAGCAGGGCCGTGTAGAAATCCTCGCCGGGGATGGGCTGGCCGGCCGGCTTGCCGCCGACGGTGAGCACCATGCCCCGCTCCGGAACCCAGTCGAAGACGATGGCGGTGCCGGCCTTGATCTCGCCCAGCGCGCTGACGGTGTCGGCCAGCTGCTTGATGCGGTCCTTCAGCGCGGCCTTCTCCGCATCCGAGCTGTTGTCGTTGATGCCGCCGCTGACGGCGTTGGCAAAGGTGTCGCCGGAGACGTCCTTGATCAGGCGGACGTCGACGCGCTTGGCCCCTTTCGCGGCGAGCGCGGCCTTGGCGTCGGCAGTCTTGGCCGGCAGGTAGAGCGCCATGGCGTAGCGCTTGCCGAACTTGGAGCGCACGCCGGTGCCGTTCACCACGAGCTCGGCGTTGCCGAGCTTGATCTGGTCGTCGAACTTGAAGCCTTCCAGTTCGGCGGCGTGGGCGAGATTCAGGGCGAGGGCGGCGAGCGCCGCCAGAGCGAGTTTCTTCATGCGGTTTCCTTTACTTGAAGCGGGCGGACACCGTCGGGTTGCCCGGCAGACCCTCGTACGTCACCGTGACCCTGGTGCCCGGTTTGGTGAAATTCGGCGCCGTGAAGGAGCCCAGGCTGAGGATGTCGCCGGCGCGCAGCTTGCCGCCGGACCTGGCAACGTCCTGCGCCAGCCAGACGACGGCGTTGAGCGGGTGGCCGAGGATGGCCGCGCCGGGAGCGCGGGCGAGTTCCTTGCCGTCCTGGTCGCGCATGACGACGGTCATCTTGCCGAGCGCGTCGGCCAGCTCGGGGGTGGCGGCGATCGGCTTGCCCAGCACGCCGAGACGCGCGCCCGAGTTGATGGCGGTGAGCACCGCGCCGGTGATCGGCTGTTCCTTGGCCGTCACCAGGTCGGGCAGCTCGATGAAGGGGCGGATGCTCGCCACGTGCTTGATCACCTCGGCCGGCGTCCTCGCCTGGTTGATGGCCTCGTCCTTGACCACCACGACGAGGTCGGCTTCGAAGACTGGCACCGCGCCGAACTTCGCCGGCACCTCGGCGCCGTCGTCGAGCAGCATCTTCTCCAGCAGTACGCCGCGCACCGGCGAGTTGTGGCCGAAGCGCTTCTGCACCGCCGGATTGGTGAGGCCGGCCTTGTAGCCGACGACCTTGCCCTGGCTGGCGGCAAGTTCGGCGACCAGGCCGTCGCGAATGCGCTCGGCCTCTTCCATGCTCATTTCCTTGGCCAGGCCGGAGGTCGGCTGCATCGCCTTGAAATTGGCGGCGAGCTGCTGGCTTTGCGGCGGCACCGTGGCGCAGGCGGCCAGGGCGAGGGCTGCGGCGAACGATACGATCAGATTGCGCTGCTTCATGTCTGCTCCTCCTTGTTGTTGTTCAAATGCCGCCGTGTCGTGGCGACTGACTTCTTATTGCCGTACTTCTCCGTTGCCCAGCACCACCCACTTCTGGCTGGTCAGCCCCTCCAGGCCGACCGGGCCGCGGGCGTGGATCTTGTCGGTCGAGATGCCGATCTCGGCGCCGAGGCCGTACTCGAAGCCGTCGGCGAAGC
>WYAY01000039.1 GCA_011526165.1 Sulfuritalea sp. | reverse complement strand
CCAAATGCAAAAAAGCCAGCCTCGCGCTGGCTTTTTTACGCCTGCCGCCGTCCTGCGGCGACTGACTTTCTACGCGGCGAAGCCGAGGTCTTCCGCCAGCGGCCTGCCCGGCATGTGGAAGGCCACCGGGCCGTCGGCGAGGCCGTCGACGAACTGGCGCACGAAGGGGTCGGTCGAGGCGCGGATCTCGTCGGGGGTGCCCTGGGCGACGACCTGGCCGTCGGAAATGAAGTAGGCGTAGTCGACCACCTTGAGCGATTCGGCGACGTCGTAGGTGACGACGATGGAGGTGACGCCGAGCGCGTCGTTGAGGCCGCGGATCAGATTGCCGATCTGGGTGAGCGAGATCGGGTCGAGCCCGGAGAACGGCTCGTCGTACATGATCAGCAGCGGGTCGATGGCGATGGCGCGTGCCAGCGCGACGCGGCGCGCCATGCCGCCGGAGAGCTCGCTCGGCATCAGCGGATGGGCGCCGCGCAGGCCGACCGAGTGCAGCTTCATCAGCACCATGTCGTGGATCAGCTCGTCGGGCAGGTCGGTGCGCTCGCGCATCGGGAAGGCGATGTTCTCGAAGGTGGACAGGTCGGTGAACAGGCCGCCCTGCTGGAACATCATGCCCATCTTGCGGCGCATCTCGTAGAGTGCGTTGGTGTCCAGCTCATGCACGATCTGGCCCTCGACCTTGACGTGGCCGGCGGCCGGGCGCAGCTGGCCGCCGATCAGCCGGAGCAGCGTGGTCTTGCCGCAGCCGCTGGCGCCGAGGATGGCGACGACCTTGCCGCGCGGCACGGCGAGGTCGAGGCCCTTCAGCACCTCGAGGGTGTTGTAGGAGAACTTGAGATTGGAAATCTCGATGAGGGTGTCCTGCGGGGCGGCCATGGCGGAATCCGTGTTCAGTTTGGGCGAACGTACCCCAGCTTGCGCAGGGCGTCAAACAGCTTGCCGGCGAGCTGGCGCTGGCCTTCGGCATTGGGGTGCAGCTGGTCGAGCTTGAGCTCGGGATCGGAGAGCACGGCAGGTATCGCATCGGCGATCAGCGGCACCTTGCCTGCCTCGGCGACTTCGGCGTAGAAGTCCGGCGCCGAGAGGTTCTGGAAGACGGCGCCGGCCAGACTCGGCTTCGGCGTGGCCAGCAGCACCGCCCGGGCGTCGCGGCCGCGCACCAGTTCGAGGATGCGCGCCAGGTTGGCGCGCGTCTGCGCCTCCGGCTGCTTGCGCAGCATGTCGTTGCCGCCGAGGGTCACCAGCACCAGGCGCGGCGCATGCTCGTCGAGCAGCGCCGGCAGGCGCGCCAGGGCGTCGCCGGAGGTATTGCCGCTGACGCCGCCGTTGACGATCTTCCAGCCGGTCTGCCCGGCCAGCAGGGCCGGCCAGGCCTGTTCCGGGTTCAGGCCGTAGCCGGCGGTGAGGCTGTCGCCCAGCGCCAGCACCACCGTGCCGGGCGCGATCGGCTCGGCCTGCTTCGCCGAGCAGGCGGCGAGCAGCGCCAGCAGCAGGGCGAGCCGCCAGGCGCGCATCGGCTTATTGATCCTCCTCGGGCAGCAGGGCGGCGACCATGGCGACCATCTCCGGGTCGAGGTCGAAGCCGGGCGACTGCTCCGGGTTGATGGCGATGGAAACGCCCGAGCCCATGCGGCGCAGGATCCAGGCGAACTCGACCAGCATGCCGCCGCCGTAGCCGGGGAAGGTGGCGAGGAAGTCGCGCGCGCGGTCGGGCGAGGAGAACAGCACCAGGATGCGGTTGCCGTCGCCGTCCTCGACCAGCAGCGGCTCGGCGCGGGTCGAGGCCTGGAAGCCGGCGATGGCGTGCTTCTCGTCCTTCACCGGCAGGAACACCTGCGCGTCGAGCAGGCGCCGGGCGAATTCCTCCGGCGCCATTTCCTCGGCGTGGAACGCCAGCAGCAGGGCCTCCAGTTCGTTGCGGGTGTCGTTCATCGCGGTCTCCCTTCAGTCGGCGCGCGCCGCAGTGCGTGCGGGCGGCTTGCGCCGGGCCTGCGTTTCCAGAATCTGTTTCAGGTAGCGGCCGGTGTGGCTGCCGGCCTGTTCGGCGATGCGTTCGGGCGGCCCCTCGGCGACGATGCGCCCGCCTTTCTCGCCGCCCTCCGGGCCGAGGTCGACGAGCCAGTCGGCGGTCTTGATGACGTCGAGGTTGTGCTCGATGACGACGACGGTGTTGCCGTGGTCGCGCAGGCGCGAGAGCACCCCGAGCAGCATCTCGATGTCCTGGAAGTGCAGGCCGGTGGTCGGCTCGTCGAGGATGTAGAGCGTGCGTCCGGTGTCGCGCTTGGACAGTTCCAGCGCCAGTTTCACGCGCTGCGCCTCGCCGCCGGAGAGCGTGGTGGCCGACTGGCCGAGCTCGATGTAGCCGAGGCCGACGTCGAGCAGCGTCTCCAGCTTCCTCGCCACCACCGGCACGGCGTCGAAGAAGGCGTGCGCCTGCTCGACGGTCATGCGCAGCACGTCGTGGATGGTCTTGCCCTTGTAGCGGATCTCCAGCGTCTCGCGGTTGTAGCGCTTGCCGTGGCAGACGTCGCAGGGCACGAAGATGTCGGGCAGGAAGTGCATCTCCACCCTGACCAGGCCGTCGCCCTGGCAGGCCTCGCAGCGGCCGCCCTTGACGTTGAAGGAGAAGCGCCCCGGCCCGTAGCCGCGGTTGCGCGACTCCGGCACGCCGGCAAAGAGTTCGCGGATCGGCGTCAGCAGGCCCGTGTAGGTGGCCGGGTTGGAGCGCGGCGTGCGGCCGATCGGCGACTGGTCGACGCTGATGACCTTGTCGAAGAACTCCAGCCCCTCGATGGCCTCGAACGGCGCCGGCTCGGCGCTGGAGCCGTAGAGGTGGCGCGCGGCCGCTGCGTAGAGCGTGTCGTTGATGAGCGTGGACTTGCCCGAGCCGGAGACGCCGGTGATGCAGGTGAGGAGCCCGACCGGCAGGTCGAGCGAGACCTGCTTCAGGTTGTTTCCGTGCGCGCCGAGGATGCGCAGCTGCCGCGCCGGGTCGGGCGCCTGGCGCTTCTTCGGCAGCGCGATGGCGCGGCGGCCGGAGAGGTAGGCGCCGGTGAGCGAGTCCGGGTTCTCGGTGATCTGCTGCGGCGTGCCCTCGGCGACGATGCGGCCGCCGTGCTCGCCGGCGCCGGGGCCCATGTCCACCACGTGGTCGGCGGCGTGGATGGCCTCCTCGTCGTGCTCGACGACGATCACCGTGTTGCCGAGGTCGCGCAGCTCGGCCAGCGTGGCCAGCAGGCGCGCGTTGTCGCGCTGGTGCAGGCCGATGCTGGGCTCGTCGAGCACGTACATCACGCCGGTGAGTCCCGAGCCGATCTGGCTGGCCAGGCGGATGCGCTGCGCCTCGCCGCCGGAGAGCGTGTCGGCGGAGCGGTCGAGCGAGAGGTAGTCGAGGCCGACGTTGATGAGGAAGGTGAGCCGCGCGGTGATCTCGCGCACGATCTTCTCCGCCACCTGGGCGCGCTGTCCCTCGAGGGCGAGCAGGTTGAAGAAGTCGCGCGCGGCGATCAGCGGCAGCGCGCTCACCTGCGGCAGATTCCTGCTGCCGAGGAGGACGTGGCGCGCCTCTCGCCGCAGGCGCGTGCCTTCGCACTCGGGGCAGGGCCGCGTGTTGAGGTATTTCGCCAGCTCCTCGCGCACGGCGACGGAGTCGGTCTCCTTGTAGCGGCGCTCGAGGTTGTGGACGATGCCCTCGAAGGCGTGTTCCCGGGTGCTCGCCCGGCCGGTTTCCGACAGGTAGCGGAAGGCGATCTTCTCGCGTCCGGAGCCGTAGAGCACGATCTGGCGGTGCGCCTCGGCGAGCGCCTCGAAGGGCTGCTCGATGTCGAAGCCGTAGTGGGCGGCGAGGCTGGCGAGCAGCTGGTAGTAGAACTGGTTGCGCCGGTCCCAGCCGCGGATGGCGCCGGAGGCGAGCGACAGGTGCGGATAGGCCACCACCCGCGCCGGGTCGAAGAAGCTGATCTGGCCGAGGCCGTCGCACTTCGGGCAGGCGCCCATCGGGTTGTTGAAGGAGAACAGCCGCGGCTCTAGCTCCGGCAGGGCATAGCTGCACACCGGGCAGGCGAAGCGCGCCGAGAAGAGGTGTTCGGCACCGGTATCCATCTCCACCGCCACGGCGCGGCCGTCGGCATGGGTCAGCGCCGTCTCGAAGGACTCGGCCAGGCGCTGGCGCGCGTCGGCGCGAACCTTGAGGCGGTCCACCACCACGTCGACCGAGTGCTTGCTGTTCTTCGCCAGCTTCGGCAGGGCGTCGATGTCGTGCACCTTGCCGTCGACGCGCAGGCGCACGAAGCCCTGCGCGCGCAGCTCGGTGAAGAGATCGAGCTGCTCGCCCTTCCTGCCGGCCACCACCGGGGCGAGGATCATCAGTTTTGTGTCTTCCGGCAGGGCCAGCACGTGGTCCACCATCTGCGCGACGGACTGCGCGGCGAGCGGCTGGCCGTGTTCCGGGCAGTGCGGTTGGCCGGCGCGGGCGAAGAGCAGGCGCAGGTAGTCGTGGATCTCGGTGACGGTGCCGACGGTGGAGCGCGGGTTGTGGCTGGTGGCCTTCTGCTCGATGGCGATGGCCGGCGAGAGGCCCTCGATGAGATCGACGTCGGGCTTCTCCATCAGCTGCAGGAACTGCCGCGCGTAGGCCGAGAGCGACTCGACGTAGCGGCGCTGGCCCTCGGCGTAGAGCGTGTCGAAGGCGAGCGAGGACTTGCCCGAGCCGGACAGGCCGGTGATCACGGTCAGCCGGTTCCTCGGCAGGTCGAGGCTGAGGTTCTTCAGGTTGTGCGTCCGCGCGCCGCGGATGCGGATCTCGTCCATGGGACTGCTGGGCGGAAAGGGCAATCTGCTAATATACGCAACTTCGCAGTCCCAAGCCAAGCCTCATTCGATGTCGCCCGAAGTTGCCCCAAATACCCCCGACCGCATGACCCGGCAGGAGCTGCGCGCCGGCCTCTCGCTGGCGTCGATTTTCGCCCTGCGCATGCTCGGGCTGTTCCTCATCCTGCCGGTGTTCGCCGTCGCCGCCGGCAAGCTGCCGGGCGGCGACAACCTGACCCTGGTCGGCATCGCCCTGGGCATCTATGGCCTGACCCAAGCCGCGCTGCAGATCCCCTTCGGCATGGCCTCCGACCGCTATGGCCGCAAGAGGGTGATCGTCATCGGCCTGCTCATCTTCGCGCTGGGCAGCTTCGTCGCCGCCGCCGCGCCGGACATCTGGTGGACCATCCTCGGCCGCGCCCTGCAGGGCGCCGGCGCCATCTCGGCGGCGGTGACGGCGCTGGCGGCCGACCTCACGCGCGAGCAGCACCGCACCAAGGTGATGGCGCTGATCGGATCGAGCATCGGCCTGATGTTCGCCCTCTCGCTGGTGGCGGCGCCGGCCCTGAACAGCCTGGTCGGGCTGGCCGGCATCTTCGTCCTCACCGGCCTCCTGGCGCTGGCGGCGATCTGGCTGGTGGCGCGGGTGGTGCCCGATCCGCCGCCGGCCGAGCACCACGAACACGATCCGATCGGCTTCCTCGACGTGCTGCGCGATCCGCAACTGGCGCGCCTGAACTTCGGCATCCTGGCGCTGCACTTCATCCAGATGGCGATGTTCGTCGTGGTGCCCGGCGCCATCGTCGCCAGCGGCGGCATTCCGGTCGCCGCGCACTGGAAGGTCTACCTGCCGGTGGTGCTGGCCAGCTTCGTGCTGATGCTGCCGCCGATCTTCTACGCCGAGCGGCGCGCCCGCATCAAGCCGGTGTTCGTCGGCGCGGTCTTCGTGCTCGTACTGGCGCAGGGCGGCTTCCTCTACGGCAGCCACCTGTTCAACGCCCTGGTGGCGAACCTGGTGGTGTTTTTCGTCGTCTTCAACATCCTCGAGGCGACGCTGCCCTCGCTGGTCTCGCGCATCGCGCCGCCGCAGGCCAAGGGCACGGCGCTCGGCATCTACAACACGACGCAGTCCTTCGGCCTCTTCGCCGGCGGCGCGGCGGGCGGCTGGCTGGCGCAGCATTGGGGCGCTACGGGCGTGTTCGGCGTCGGCATCGTGCTGGCGTTGCTGTGGCTGGCGATCGCGGCTACCATGCAGGCGCCGGCGGTGGTGGCACTGCGAGAATTCATCGTCCAGCCGCACGTGGACATCGAGAAGCTGCGCGAGCAGCTCGCCGGCCTGCCCGGCGTGCGCGAGGCGGTGGTGGTGCCGGAGAAGCGCATCGCCTACTTGAAGGTCAATCTGGAATGTTGGGACGAACGGCGCGTGCGCCAGTTAATCGGAGGGGAAGCATAAATGGCATCGGTTAATAAAGTGATTCTGGTCGGCAACCTGGGCGCGGACCCGGAGACCCGCTACGCGCCGAGCGGCGACGCAATCTGCAACATCCGCCTGGCAACCACCGACACCTGGAAGGACAAGGCCACCGGCGAGAAGAAGGAAGCCACCGAGTGGCACCGCGTCTCCTTCTACGGCCGCCTGGCGGAGATTGCCGGCCAGTACCTGAAGAAGGGCAGCCAGGTCTACATCGAGGGCAGCCTGCGCACGCGCAAGTGGCAGGACAAGGACGGCCAGGACCGCTACACCACGGAGATTCGCGCCGACGAGATGAAGATGCTCGGCAGCCGCCAGGGGTCCGGCGAGGCGCCGCCGCGCGAGCGCGAGCCGGCTCCGGCGCCGTCCGCCGCCGGCGCGCGCAAGGCGCCCGCCGCCGGCTTCGGCGACATGGACGACGATATTCCCTTCTAACGCGAAGCGGGGCGCCGCGTGTCCGACCGGCTGCGCAAGCTGAGGCAGAAGCGCCTGCGGGAATATTCGCTGCGCGACCTGCTCACCGTCGGGCTGCCGGCGCTGGCGCTGCTGGTCGGCGGCTTCTGGCTGGCGGCGCAATTCATCGAGCCGGCGCCGCCCGGTCATCTGTACATCTCCTCGGGCGGGGCGGGCGGCTCCTACGAGGTCTACGCCGCGCGCTACCGCGAGGTGCTTGCCCGCAACGGCGTCGAGCTGCGCGAGCAGGCCTCGGCCGGCGCGCTGGAGAACCTCAGGCGGCTGCTCGACGAGGCGGACGACACCGAGGTCGCCCTGGTGCAGAGCGGCACCGCCAACGGCGTCAACGTCAGCACGCTGCATTCCCTCGGCTACCTGTATTACGAACCGCTCTGGGTGTTCTATCGCGGCGAGCGGGAACTGGACCGCCTGACCCAGCTCAAGGGCCGGCGCATCGCCGTCGGGCCGGAGGGCAGCGGCACGCGCAAGCTGGCCCTGCAGCTGCTCGAGACGAGTGGCATCGGCGCGGACAACGCCACGCTGCTGCCCCTCGGCGGCCTGGCGGCCGCGGCGGCGCTGCAGGAACGCAAGGTGGATGCCGTCTTTCTCGTCGGCGCCGAGCGTTCGGCGGCGGTGTGGTCGCTGTTCTTCGCCGAGGACGTGCGCCTGATGAGCCTCTCGCATGCCGAGGCGTGGACGCGGCTGTTTCCCCATCTGGCGCGGCTGACCCTGCCGCAGGGGGCGATCGACATGACGCGCAACATCCCGGCGCGCGACGTCACGCTGGTCTCGCCGATGGCCACGCTGGTGGCGCACGAGTCGACCCACCCCGCCCTGGTGCAGCTGCTGCTGCAGGCGGCGCAGGAGGTGCATGGCGAGGCCGGCATCTTCCAGCGCCCGGGCGAGTTTCCCCGTGCCGGCGCGGCTGACTTTCCGCTGTCGCCGGATGCCGAGCGCTTCTACAAGTCGGGCAAGCCGCTGCTGCAGCGCTACCTGCCGTTCTGGGCCGCCAACCTGATCGACCGCATGGTGGTGATGCTGGTGCCGGTGTTCGCGCTGCTCATCCCGATCCTCAAGTTCGCGCCGGGCCTCTACAGCTGGCGGGTGCGCTCGCGCATCTACCGCCGCTACGGCGAGCTGAAGTTCCTCGAGGCGGAGGTGGAGACGAGTCCGGAGCGGCACAGCCGCGAGGAGTGGCTGGACAAGCTCGATCGCATCGAGGACGACGTGCACCACATCCCGACGCCGCTGGCCTTCACCGACATGCTGTACACGCTGCGGGTGCACCTCGGCGTGGTGCGCGCCACCATCCTGCGGCGCACGCCGGAAAAGGCTAAAGAGACCTGATCTTCGCCAGCAGCGCGCTGGTGGAGCGCTCGAAGCGGAAGGGGATGGAGTGCACGCTGCCGCCGCGCGCGCGCACGAAGTCGGCGCCGACGATCTTCTCCGGCGCCCAGTCGCCGCCCTTCGCCAGCACGTCGGGCTGCACAAGCCGGATGAGCTCCAGCGGCGTGTCCTCGTCGAACCAGGTCACCAGCGACACGCTGTCCAGCGCCGCCAGCACCGCCATGCGATCTGCCAGACAGTTCACGGGGCGGTCATCGCCCTTGCCCAGGCGCTTCACCGAGGCGTCGCTGTTCGCGCCGACGACCAGGCTGGCGCCGAGCGCGCGCGCCTGGGCGAGGTAGGTGACGTGGCCGCGGTGCAGGATGTCGAAGCAGCCGTTGGTGAACACCAGCGGCCGGGGCAGGTCGGCGAGCCTCGCCGCCAGTTCGCCCGGCGGGCAGAGCTTGGCCTCGAAGGCGGGTACGCCTGAACTCACTTCGCCTCGGGCGGCTTCTGCCTGGTTTCCTCAGGCGGGCGGTTGTCGAGCCGCTGCGCGTCCTTGAACTCGATGTACTCGAAGACGCGCACGACCTTCTTCACGCCGGCCGTGGTGCGGGCGATCTCGGCGGCGTCGTCGGCCTCCTTGCGCGTGACCAGGCCGAGCAGGAACACCGCGCCGGCTTCCGTCACCACCTTGACGTGGTTGGCCTGGAACTTGTTGGCGTCGATGAAGCGCGCCTTCACCTTGGAGGTGATGTAGGTGTCGTTGCTGCGCGCGCTGAAGCTGCTGATGGCGCCGACGGCAAGTTCGTTGATGACGCCCTTGACGTTTACGACGCCGGCGACGGCCTTCTCCAGTTCCTCCCGGATGCCGGCATCCGGCACCTCGCCGGTGAGCAGCACCTTGTGGTTGTAGCTGGTGACGTTGACGTGCACCTTGTCGCCGAACTTCTCGTTGATGCGGTTCAGCGCCCGGATTTCGATGGCCTCGTCGGCGAGGTAGGTCTCGCCGGCGCGGCGGTCGACGATCATCAGGGCGCCGGCGCCGACGCCGGTGGCGACCGCCGGCACGCAGCCCTGCAGGGCCGGCAACGCGAGGGCGGCCAGTACGGTGGCAAGCAGCAGTTTTTTCATGCATCCTCTCCTAGCAACATGCAATCGATGCCGTCGCACAGGCAGTGCAGCACGAGCAGGTGCACTTCCTGGATGCGCGCGGTGCGGTCGGACGGCACGCAGATGTGCACGTCCGTGTCGGCGAGCAGCGCGCCGATGGCGCCGCCCCCCTTGCCGGTCAGCGCCACGACGCGCGTTTCCCTTTCGTGGGCGGCGCGGATCGCCTCGGCGACGTTCGGCGAATTGCCGCTGGTCGAGATCGCCAGCAGGATGTCGTCCGGCTGCGCCAGGGCGCGCACCTGCTTGGCGAAGACCTGCTCGAAGGCGTAGTCGTTGGCGATCGAAGTGAGCGTCGAGCTGTCGGTGGTGAGCGCCACGGCGGCGAGCGGCGGGCGCTCCTTCTCGAAGCGGTTGAGCAGTTCTGCGGCGAAGTGCTGCGCGTCGGCGGCCGAGCCGCCGTTGCCGCAGGCCATGATCTTGCCGCCGGCGAGCAGGCTCGTCGTCATCAATTCGACCGCCTGTGCGATCGGTGCGGCGAGCGACTCCATGGCGGCCAGCTTGGTCTGGGCGCTGTCTTCGAACTGGCGGGAAATGCGGGCGAGCAGGTTCATGTCAGTGGCGCCCGGCCGCCCGAAGCCACTGACGCCCCCGTCGGGGGCAGCGAGCGAAGAGAGCGTGGGGGCTGTTTCATCTCAGCGGCCGATTCTAGCATGGCGGGGTTGCTGCCCCGACTGTCGTCACAGGACGACGAACACATCCACCAGGATGCGCTTCCAGGGGTCGCGATGCCGGTCGAGCCGGGCGATGCGCGCCTCGACGCGGCTACCGCGGTCCATTTCGGCGGACACCGCCCGGTTTTCCCTGCGCGGCAGGTAGCCCAGCTTGCGCCCGCGCCACTCGACGCGCACCGCGCCCGCGTCGTGGCTGTTGTCCGGCTCCCGTACCAGCACGAGCGGATCGCCGGCCTTCATTTCGTCCCACAGCGCGCTGCCGGCGTAGAACTGGAAGCCGGCCAGCGGCGAACTTTGCACGAGGACCCTGATCGATTCGGCGCGGGCGGGGACCGACAGGCAGAGCGCCAGGGCGAGAAGCAGTCTAGCTCGCGTCAAACGCATTGCGGATCCAGTCGATGTTCTCGCCGTCGAGCAGCACGGCGTCGAAGCGGCAGGCCGGCCAAGGCTTGCCGGCGAGATAATGGTTGGCGGCGAGGACGATGCGCCGCTGCTTGGCCGGCGTGATGCTGGCGGCGGCGCCGCCGAAATGGCGGCTGGTGCGCAGGCGCACCTCGACGAAGACCAGGCTCGCGCCGTCGCGGCAGACGAGGTCGATCTCGCCGCCGCGGCAGCGGTAGTTGCGCGCAATCACGCTCAGGCCGCGGGCCGTGAGATAGTCCGCTGCCCGCGCCTCGGCGATCGCTCCGGCTGCGCTCACGGCTTGCGCCCCAGGGCGTGTCGCCCGACAATGCGGCAAACGGGATCAACCATGGCGGCGCAATGAAGCATCAGGGATCGGGGCTCAGGACGGCAGCATTATATGTGGTGGCCACGCCGCTGGGGAACCTCGGCGACATCTCGGCGCGCGCGCTGGAAGTGCTGCGCGGCGCCGCCGCCATCGCCTGCGAGGACACGCGCCACACGCGCCGGCTGCTCGACCATTTCGGCATCCGCACGGAGACCTTCTCCCTGCACGAGCACAACGAGGCGGCGGCGTCGGAACGCCTGCTGCGCCTGCTGCGCGAGGGGCGCGCGGTGGCGCTGGTGTCGGATGCCGGCACGCCGGCCGTCTCCGATCCCGGCGCGCGCGCCGTCGCCGCGGTGCGCGCGGCCGGCTTCGACGCGATCCCGGTACCGGGGCCGAACGCGGCGGTCGCCGCGCTCTCCGCCTCGGGGCTGGCCGATCCGCATTTCCTTTTCTACGGCTTCCTGCCGACGAAGGAGGCGGCGCGGCGCAAGGCTCTCGCCGAGCTGAAGCCGCTGCCCTGCGCCCTGGTCTTCTACGAGGCGCCGCACCGCATCGAGGAGGCCGTCGCCGATCTCGCCGCCGTGCTCGAGCCGGGCCGCACCCTCGTCGTCGCGCGCGAGCTGACCAAGCTGTTCGAGTCCATCGTCAGCCTGCCGCTGGCCGAAGCGCCGGCCTGGCTGGCGGCCGACGCGGACCGCCGCCGCGGCGAGTTCGTGCTGGTCGTCTCGGCGCCGCCGCCGGCCGAGGGCGTCTCCGCCGAGGCTGCGCGCGTGCTCGAACTCCTGCTCGCCGAGCTGCCGCTCAAGCAGGCGGTGAAGCTGGCGGCTGAAATCAGCGGCGCCTCGAAGAACGCGCTTTATGATCTGGCGCTGGAGAAGAAAAAGAGCCAAGACTAGCCGCGTATAATCCGCGCATGCAGACGCTCACGCTTACCCGTCCCGACGACTGGCACCTGCACCTGCGCGACGGCGCGGCGCTGGCGGCCGTGGTGCCGCACACGGCGCGGCAGTTTGCCCGCGCCATCGTCATGCCCAACCTGAAGCCGCCGGTGACGACGGCCGCGCAGGCCGCCGCCTACCGCGAGCGCATTCTCGCCGCCGTGCCGCCGGGACTGACTTTCGCGCCGCTGATGACGCTGTACCTGACCGACAACACGCCGGCGGCAGAGATCGACAGGGCGAAGGCTTCCGGCATCGTGCATGCCGTGAAGTATTACCCGGCCGGCGCCACCACCAACTCCGATTCGGGCGTGACGGCCATCGAGAACTGCTTCGCCGCGCTGGCGCACATGGAGGAACTCGGATTGCCGCTGCTGGTGCACGGCGAGGTGACCGATGCCGACGTCGACATCTTCGACCGCGAGCGCGTCTTCATCGAGCGCGTGCTGGCGCCGCTGCTGCAGCGCTTTCCGCGCCTGCGCCTGGTGCTCGAGCACATCACGACCCTGGAAGGCGTGCAGTTCGTCGAATCGATGGGGCCGAACGTCGCCGGCACGCTGACGGCGCACCACCTGCTGATGAACCGCAACGCGCTGCTGGCCGGCGGCGTGCGCCCGCACCACTACTGCCTGCCGGTGCTCAAGCGCGAGACGCATCGCCGCGCGCTGGTGAAGGCGGCCGTCTCGGGCAGCCCGAAGTTCTTCCTCGGCACCGATTCGGCGCCGCATGCGCGCAACGCCAAGGAGGCAGCCTGCGGCTGCGCAGGCTGCTACACGGCGCTCTGCGCGCTGGAGCTGTACGCCGAGGTTTTCGAGGCGGCGGGCGCGCTCGACCGGCTGGAGGCCTTTGCCAGTTTCCACGGCGCGGATTTCTACGGCCTGCCGCGCAACGCGGGAACGATCGTGCTGGAGAAGGCGGCTTGGCGCGTGCCGGACAGCCTGCCGTATGGCGACGATGCGCTGGTGCCGCTGCGCGCCGGCGAAACCGTGAACTGGAGGATGCGGACATGAAACCGCTGCTGCTGGCGCTGCCGGCGCTGCTGCTGGCCGCTTGCATGAACGAGAGCGCCACCTTCTACCTCGTTGAAGGCCGCGATCAAAGCCTGACGCTGCAGGCGAAGCAGCCCTGGTTCTGGGACCAGAGGGTGGACCTGGAGGTGGTGATGTCGCGCCTGCCGGACTGCCAGCGCCGCAGCCCGCTCGAGGCCGCCATGCCGGCCGAGATTGCGCTGGAGGTGTTCCGGCCGGAGGCGGGCGAATTCGCCGAGCCGATCCTTATCCTCCGCCAGGGTGGCCGCCACTATGCGCTGGGCTTGGCCGGCTGCGGGTTGCAGGCCTTCAAGGCGCCGCCGCAGAAGCCGGGTTCACTGCTCGGCACTTTCCGCATGGATGGCCAGCGGCTGAAATTCAAGGCAGCGCCGGCGCCCGCCGCCGCTACGCCGCCGGCCGCGCCGCAGTAGCGCGTTCCTCGCGTTCCGAGCGCCGTGCGGCGCGGCGGCCGCGCCGCACGTCGATGCCGGCCAGCAGCAGCAGGCCGACCACGAAATAGCTGCCGGTGATGAGGATGGCGCGGCGGTGGTCGCCGCCGGAGAGCCAGTTCGCTAGGCCGTAGGTGAGCGGCCCGAAGATCGAGGCGAGCTTCACCGCCAGGCCCCACAGCCCGAAGAACTCCGCCAGCCGCGAGGGCGGCGCGAGATAGCCGACCATGGCGCGTCCGGCCGACTGCGAGGCGCCCATGCACAGCCCGGCGATGTTCGCCGCCACCCAGAACAGCGCCGCGCTTTCCGCCAGCCAGGCCAGCACGATCATGACGATCCAGCCGCACAGGGTCAGCGCGATGGCGCGCACGTGGCCGATGCGGTCCTGCAGGTAGCCGAAGCCGAAGGCGCCGACCGCCGCGGTGACGTTCACCACCAGGATCAGCAGCAGGGTCTGCTCGGTGGTGAAGCGCATCGCTTCCTGCGCGTAGATGGCGGCCAGCGTGATCACCGCCGCGATGCCGGCCTGATAGAACAGCGTGCACACCAGGAAGCGCGCCAGGTCGCGGAAGCGGCGGGCGTGATGCGCCGTCGCCGAAAGGCGCGCCCAGGCGCTGCGCACGATGCCGTCGGCGGCCGCCTGCGGCACGGCGCGCTCGCGCAGGAACAGGAAGGTCGGCAGGCTGGCGACGGCGAAAAGGAGGGCGGTGATGAGCATGGTCTCCGGCACCGCCTGCGCCGTCTCGCGGCCGGCCGCCTTGGCCTGCGAGAGCCAGGCCAGGCAGGCGCCGAGCGAGAGCAGGCCGCCGAGGTAGCCGAGGCTCCAGCCCCAGCCGGAGACGCGCCCCATGGCGCGACCTTTCGCCAGTTCCGGCAGGAAGGCGGCGATCAGGTTCTCGCCGGTGCCGAAGAAGAAATTCGAAGCGATGACGAAGAAGACGGCGAGGGCCAGGGTGTCCGGCCCGCTCAAGTAGAGCGCCGCGGTGGACAGCACGCAGCCGACGGTGGTGAAGGCGAGCAGCCGCTTCTTGGCGGCGCGCGCATCGGCCCAGGCGCCGATCAGCGGCGCGGTGAGCACGATCAGCGCGTAGGAGACGGCCAGCGTCGCCGTCCACGCCAGCGTCGCCCAGGGCGCGCGCTGGGCGACCACCGCGACGAAGTAGGCGTTGAACACGGCGGTGATCACCACCGTCGTGTAGCCGGAGTTGGCGAAGTCGTACATCGCCCACGCCCAGGCTTCGCGCGGGGTTACGTCGTTGCCGAGAGGTCGGTTCGCTGCGGGCATGATGTCGACGGGCATTTTATGTGCGAGACGACTCGAACGCTGGCGGCTCGCGCAAAAAAAAGCCCCGCCGCAGCGGGGCTTGAAATGGAAGCGGAGGTTTGAGATGGCTACTGCTAAGAAAGCCCGATCCGTTCCCCCTATATTTTCGGACGTGCCCGCCGACAGATCAAGGCAAGCCCGAAAATAATTTGTAACGCATTGAAAATAAACAAGGTAGGCAGGATATAATGTTCATGGAAGTCCGCCAGGCAGCCGCTGTGCACTTTTGTGCATGGAGGAAAGTCCGGGCCCCATAGAGCAGGATGCCGGCTAACGGCCGGGCGCAGCAAGTCGAAAGACCCAAGGCGACAGAGAGTGGCACAGAAAACACACCGCCCAAGTCCGCAAGGAACGGCAAGGGTGAAAAGGCGGGGTAAGAGCCCACCGCAGACCGTGGCAACACGGCTGGCACGCTAAACCTCATCCGGGGCAAGGCCAAATAGGGAAGCGATGGCGCTGCTCGCGCCGCTTCCGGGTAGGCTGCTAGAGCGCCGCGGCAACGCGGCGCCCAGAGGAATGGCTGCCGGGCAGCTTCGGCTGCCTTACAGAACCCGGCTTATCGGCGGACTTCCATTTCCCCTTCCGGTGGCGCAAAGCCGCCAATCTTGATACTCAACTTTCACTTTCATTTCTATCCACGTTGTTTTAAAAGGGTTATTTTTAATAAATTTTCCGTCAAGTCCACCTCATAAGTCTTTGTTGCGCTTGGAAAAAATCGCAATTCTCCGCTTGACCCTGCATTTAAGTTCAACTAAAGTGGGAAATAGTGGAAAAAAGTGGGAAATCGAAGCTTCGATTTCTCGTGCGAAGAGGGGGTCGGATGTATCAGGGGGCGGCAGCGCTGTATCTGGACGCGAAAGGACGCCTGGCGGTGCCGTCGCGGCATCGCGAGAGCCTGTCCGTCGCCGCCAACGGCACGTTAGTGCTCACTGCGCACCCCCACCGCTGCCTCCTGATCTATCCCCTGCCGGCCTGGGAGCCGATACGCGACAAGGTGCTCCAGGCGCCCAGCCTCGAACAGCAATCCGCCTTGTTGAAACGCCTGCTCATCGGCTTCGCCCGCGAAGAGTCGATGGATGCGGCCGGCCGCGTGCTGATCGCGCCGGAGCTGCGCCAGTACGCCGGACTGGAGAAGGAAGTCTGGCTGGTCGGCCAGGGCAACCATTTCGAGCTCTGGTCGGATGCCGGCTGGAAGCAGCAGCAGGAAGCGATCTTCGCACTCGGCGACAAGCTGCTGCCGCCGGGCCTGGAAACGCTGACGTTGTGAGCAGTGGAATGCAGCACAGGACAGTGCTGCTGGAGGAGGCGGTCGAGGCCTTGGCGGTGAAGCCAGACGGGGTGTACGTGGATGCGACCTTCGGTCGCGGCGGTCACAGCCGGCTGATCCTCCGGCAGTTGAATGAGCAGGGGCGGCTGATTGCGCTGGACAAGGATCCGGCGGCGATCGGGGCGGCCAGGGAGATCGCCGATCCGCGCCTGAAAGTGATCCATGCCGCCTTCGGCAGCCTGGAGGAAGTGTTGAAGGCGGAGGGTGTGGAGCGGGTGGATGGCGTGCTGCTGGATCTGGGCGTGTCCTCCCCTCAGCTGGACGAGGCGGAACGCGGCTTCAGTTTCCGGCTGGATGCGTCGCTCGACATGCGCATGGATACGAGCCGCGGGCAGACGGCGGCGGAATGGCTGGCGCAGGCGAGCCAGCGGGAACTGGCGGAGGTGATAAAAAATTATGGCGAAGAACGGTTTGCTAATGCGGTTGCAAAGGCGATTGTTGCTGCAAGGGCAGGGGGGACTATCGCAACCACACGACAACTTGCCGAGATCGTGGCATCGGCCGTCCGCACGCGGGAGCAAGGCCAGCATCCGGCGACGCGCAGCTTTCAGGCTATACGGATTCACCTCAATCAGGAGCTTGCGGAATTGTCGCTAGTCCTGCCGCTGGCCGTAGCGGCGCTCAACCCGGGCGGCCGCCTCGCCGTCATCAGCTTCCATTCCCTCGAAGACCGCATCGTCAAGCGCTACCTGCGCGACGAGGCGCGCCCGCCGCAGCTGCCGTCGCGGCTGCCGCTGCGCGCCGCCGAACTGCCGCCGCCGCGGCTGAAGCTCGTCGGCAAGCCCGTCACCCCCTCCGCCGCGGAGATCGCCGCCAATCCGCGCGCCCGCAGCGCGGTGCTGCGCGTGGCGGAAAGGACCTGAGCCAGTGCTTCGGTTGAACTTCCTCCTCATCGCGATCGTCCTGGCCAGCGCGCTGGGGGCGGTGGCCTCGCAGCACAAGGCGCGCAAGCTCTTCAGCGAACTGGAGCGCGAGCAGGAGCGCATGCGCAGCCTCGAGGTGGAATGGGGCCAGCTGCAGCTCGAGCAGAGCACCTGGGCGGCGCATGCCCGCATCGAGAAGATCGCCCGCGAGCGCCTGCGCATGAAGCCGCCGGCGGCGGGGCAGGTGCTGGCGGTGGAGGCAGCGAAGTGAAGTTCACGAACAGCCCGCTCCTGTCGCAACTGCTGCCGGCCTGGCGCGCGCGCTTCGTCGCCGCGCTGATCCTGCTGGCCTTCGGCACGCTGGCGGCGCGCTCGGTCTGGCTGCAGGCGGTGCACAACGACTTCCTGCAACAGAAGGGCGAATCGCGCTACGCGCGCGTGATCGAGATGCCGGCCACGCGCGGCCGCATCACCGACCGCAGCGGCGACATGCTGGCGGTGTCCACCCCGGTGAAGTCGGTCTGGGCGATTCCCGAGGACGCCCGGCTCGCCCCCGCGCAGGCGCGCGAGCTGGCGGCGCTGCTGGAGATGGACGTGCGCGAGCTCAACCGCCGCCTCGCCGCCGAGAAGGACTTCGTCTTCGTCAAGCGGCAGATTCCGCCCGACGTGGCGGAGCGGATCGGCGCGCTCGGCCTGCCCGGCATCCACCAGAGCCGCGAGTACCGCCGCTACTACCCGGCCGGCGAGGTGACCTCGCACATGCTCGGCTTCACCGGCGTCGAGGACCGCGGCCAGGAAGGCATCGAACTGGCCTTCGAAGGGCAGCTCGCCGGCAAGCCGGGCAGCCGCCGCGTCATCAAGGACCGCCGCGGCCGCATCGTCGAGGACGTCGAGAGCATCAAGCCGCCGCAGGACGGCAAGGACATCACCCTCGCCCTCGACGCCAAGGTGCAGTACCTGGCCTTCACCCACCTCAAGCAGGCGCTGGCCGAGCACAAGGCCAAGGCCGGCGGCGTCGTCGTGCTCGACGCCAGGACCGGCGAGGTGCTGGCGCTGGCCAACCTGCCGGCCTACAACCCGAACAACCGCGTCAGGCTGAGCGGCGCGCAGCTGAGGAACCGCGCGCTCACCGACGTCTTCGAGCCGGGCTCGACCCTGAAGCCGTTCACCGCCGCGCTGGCGCTGGAGAAGGGGCGCTTCCGCTTCGACTCGCAGATCCAGACGGCGCCCGGCCGGCTCACCATCGGCAACGCCACCATCCACGATGCCCACCCGCACGGCCTGCTGACCCTGGCGCAGGTGATCCAGAAGTCGAGCAACGTCGGCGTGGCGAAGATCGCCGCCACCTTCTCGCCCGAGGAGATGTGGCGGATGTTCGACGACATCGGCTTCGGCCAGCCGATCAGGCTCGGTTTCCCGGGCGAGGTCGGCGGCCGCCTGCGTCCCTTCAAAACCTGGCGGCCGATCGAGCAGGCCACCATGTCCTACGGCCATGGCATCTCGGTGACGCTGATGCAGCTGGCCCGCGCTTACCTGGTATTTGCCCGCGACGGCGATCTGATCCCGCTGTCTCTGACCCGGCTGGATTCACCGCCAGTCGCGGGCAAATCCATTTTTTCTTCGCAGACGGCGCGCGAGCTGCGCGCCATGCTCGAGATGGCCGTGCAGCCCGGCGGCACCGCGCCCAAGGCGCAGATCCCGGGCTACCGCGTCGCCGGCAAGACCGGCACGGCGCACAAGCTGGAGGGCGGCCAGTACGCCGACCGCTACGTGGCTGCCTTCGTCGGCTTCGCGCCGGTGTCGGAGCCGCGCCTGGTGGTGGCGGTGATGATCGACGAGCCGGGCAACGGCAAGTACTACGGCGGCGAGGTGGCGGCGCCGGTGTTCGCCCAGGTGATGGCGGGCAGCCTGCGCACACTCGGCGTGGCGCCCGACGCGCCGTTGAAGCCGGTGCAGGTGGCGCGCGAGGCCGCGGCGGTGCCGGAGAGTCTGTGAAACGTGAAGCGGAGGAAGCACAAGGCGTGCTCGATGAACTGCAAAGGCTGGGCGTGACGGCGCGGAATCTGTGCGCCGACTCGCGCGCGGTAGCGCCCGGCGACGTCTTCGTCGCCTATCCGGGCGCGCGCGCCGACGGCCGCGGCTTCATTGCCGATGCCGTGGCGCGCGGCGCCGCGGCGGTGCTGTGGGAGCGCCAGGGCGCGGCGGCGCCTGCCATTGACGTGCCGAACGTGGCGGTGGACGACCTGCAGGCGCTCTCCGGCTGGATCGCCCATCGGGTGTACGGCCGTCCCTCGGAGCAGCTGTGGACGGTCGGCGTCACCGGCACCAACGGCAAGACCTCGGTGAGCCAGTGGATCGCCCAGGCCTTCGAACTGCTTGGCCGCCGCTGCGCGGTGGTCGGCACGCTGGGCTGCGGCTTCCCGGGCGGGTTGGAGGAAAGCCTCAACACCACGCCGGACGCGCTCACCCTGCATCGTCTCTTCGCCCGCTATCTCGCGCAGGGGGCGCAGGCGGCGGCGATGGAGGTCTCCTCGATCGGCCTCGACCAGGGCCGCGTCAATGGCGTGCATTTCGACGTGGCGGTGTTCACCAACCTGACGCGCGACCACCTCGAATACCACGGCAGCATGGCAGCCTACGGCGCGGCGAAGGAACGGCTGTTCGCCACGCCCGGCCTGAAGGCGGCGGTGGTGAACCTCGACGACGATTTGGGGCGCAGGATCGCGCGCGACCTTGCCGGCCGCGGCGTCGCGGCAAGCGGCTACTCCCTGCGGGCCGAAGCGGGCGCGCAGCTCGTCGCCGAGCGCATCGCGGCGACGCCGCACGGGCAGCGCTTCACGGCCGTCACGCCGCAGGGGCGCGCCGAGATCGAGACGCCGCTGGTGGGCGAGTTCAACGTCGCCAACCTGCTTGCCGTGCTGGGCGCGCTGCTCGCCTCCGACGTGGCGCTTATCGACGCGGCTGCCGTGCTGCGCAGACTGACTTTCGCGCCGGGCCGCATGCAGGCCGTCGGCGGCGACGGCCGGCCGCTGGCGGTGATCGACTACGCCCACACGCCGGACGCCCTCGACAAGGCGCTGGCGGCGCTGCGCGGCACCGCCGCGGCGCGCGGCGGCCGCCTCGTCTGCGTCTTCGGCTGCGGCGGCAACCGCGACCCGGGCAAGCGTCCGCTGATGGGCGAGGCCGCCGCGCGCGGCGCCGACGCGGTGATCCTCACCAGCGACAACCCGCGCGACGAGGACCCCCGCGCCGTCCTCGACGACATCGCGCGCGGCGCGCCGGGTGCGCGCATGATCGCCGACCGCGCCGAGGCGATCCGCACCGCGCTCGCCGAAGCCGACGCGCGCGACGTGGTGCTGGTCGCCGGCAAGGGCCACGAGGCCTACCAGGAGATCGCCGGCCGCCGCCTGCCGTTCTCCGATGCCGACTGCGCCGCCGCCGCGCTGGCGGCGCGGCACCCGGAGGCCAGTTCGTGATCTGCCGCCGAACCCTCTCCCCCAACCCCT
>WYAY01000249.1 GCA_011526165.1 Sulfuritalea sp. | reverse complement strand
CGAGGTCGGCGTCCGAGTGCGCCGCCGAGACGAAACCGGCCTCGAAGGCCGAGGGCGCGAAATACACGCCCTTTTCCAGCATGGCGTGGAAGAAGCGGTTGAAGGCCTCCTTGTCGCATTCCATCACCTCGGCGTAGCTGGTCGGCGGCGCGGCGCGGAAATACAAGCCGAACATGCCGCCGACGGCCTGGGCGCTGAACGTCACGCCGCGCTGCTTCGCTTCCGCCTGCAGGCCGTCCATCAGGCGCTGCGTCTTCGCCGCAAGCTGCTCGTAGAAGCCGGGCTGCGAGACCAGCTTCAGCGTGGCCAGCCCCGCCGCCACCGCCACCGGGCTGCCCGACAGCGTGCCGGCCTGGTACACCGGGCCGAGCGGGGCGATCTTCTCCATGATGTCGCGCCGGCCGCCGAAGGCGCCCACCGGCATGCCGCCGCCGATCACCTTGCCCAAGGTGGTGAGGTCGGGCCGGATGCCGTAGTGGCCCTGCGCGCCGGTGAGGCCGACGCGGAAGCCGGTCATCACCTCGTCGAAAATCAGCACGGCGCCGTGCTGCGTGCACAACCGGCGCATGGTCTGGAGAAACTCCGGCCTGGGCGCGATCAGGTTCATGTTGCCGACCACCGGCTCGACGATCACCGCCGCGATCTGGCTGCCGGCCTTGGCGAAGGTGTCCTCGAGCTGCTGCACATCGTTGTAGTCGAGCACCAGGGTGTGCTTGGCGAAATCCGCCGGCACGCCGCCGGAGGAGGGGTTGCCGAAGGTGAGCGCGCCGGAGCCGGCCTTCACCAGCAGGCTGTCGGCGTGGCCGTGGTAGCAGCCCTCGAACTTGACGATCGCGTCGCGCCCGGTGAAGCCGCGCGCGAGACGAATCGCGCTCATCGTCGCCTCGGTGCCGGAGGAGACCAGGCGCACCATGTCGAGGCCCGGCAGCAGCTGCGCCAGCAACTCGGCCATTTCGACCTCGGCCTCGGTCGGCGCGCCGAAAGTCAGTCCCCGTGACACGGCGGCACGCACGGCCTCGAGCACCTCGGGATGGGCGTGGCCGAGCACCAACGGCCCCCAGGAGCCGACGTAGTCGATGTAACGCTTGCCATCGGCGTCCCATACGTACGGACCTTCGCCACGCGTGAAGAAGCGCGGCGTGCCGCCGACCGAGCGAAAGGCGCGCACCGGCGAATTGACCCCGCCGGGAATGGTTTTCTGGGCGCGGGCGAAAAGCTGTTCGTTCTTGCTCATGACGTGGCTCGTTCCGAAAAAAGGGAAGTGTAGGCGGCGGCGCGGGCGCGGATGTCCGGCGCCTCGAACAGGTCGCTGATGACGGCCAGCAGGTCGGCGCCGGCGTCGATCAGCTGCGGAGCATTTTGCAGGGTGATGCCGCCGATGGCGCAGACCGGCAGGCCGAGCTCGGCCTTCGCCGCAGCAGGCAGACCCAGCGGCGCACGCACGGCGGCGGGCTTGGTCGGCGAGGCGAAGAAGCTGCCGAAGGCGACGTAGTCGGCGCCGACGCGCTTCGCCTCGCGCGCCCGCTCCAGTTCGTCGTAACAGGAGACGCCGAGGAGCCGGCCCGCGCCCAGCACAGCGCGGGCTGCAGCGAGATCGCCGTCTTCGCGGCCGAGGTGGACGCCGTCGGCGCCGAGAGAGAGCGCCAGCGGCAGGTCGTCGTTGACGACGAGCCGCGCGCCGTGGCGGCGGCAGAGCGCCAGCAGGGCCGCCGCCTGTTCGCGCCGCAGCGCGGCGTCAGCTGGCTTGTTGCGGTATTGCACCAGGCGCACGCCGCCCAGCAGCACCTGTTCTGCCCGACGCAGCATATCGGCCGTATCGGCGAGGTCAGGCGTCACCGCGTAGAGGCCGTCAAGCATCTTCGGCACCAGCCTCGCGCGCCCAGAAGAAGCGGTCGGGGAAATGCTGGCCCATGCCGGGGCGGAAGCCGTGGGCCAGCGACTGCCAGGTGTAGTCCTGGGCGTCGCGCACAGCCTCGGCGAGATCGAGGCCATTGGCCAGGTTGGCGGCGATGGCCGAAGCCAAAGTGCAGCCCGAGCCGTGGTAGCTGCCGGGCAGGCGCTCCCAGGCATCGGCGCGGATGCGGCCGTTCTCGCCATACAGGGTGTTGACGACCTGGACACCCGGTTCGTGGGTGCCGGTGATGAGCACGAACTCTGTGCCTGCGCCGACCAGCCGGCGCGCGCACTCGGCCAGGTCGGGGTCGTCCTCCTCGTCCTCCTCGTCGAGCGCCAGGCGGCGCGCCTCCATGCTGTTCGGCGTGAGCAGGGTGGTCTGCGGCAGCAGCAACTCGCGCATGGCCGAGATCATTTCTTCGCTGGCCAGTTCGTCGCCGCGGCCGGATGCCAGCACGGGGTCGAGGACTAGCGGCACCTCGGGATAGTCGGAAATGATCTCGGCGATGGCGGCGATGTTCTCGACGCTGCCCAGCATGCCGATCTTGAAGGCGGCGACCGACATGTCCTCGAGCAGGGCGCGCGCCTGGTCGGCCACCCAGTCGGCTTCGATGGCGAAGGCGCCTTCGACACCGGCGGAATCCTGCACCGTCAGGGCCGTGACGACGGACAGCGGATGGCAGCCCATGCTGGACAGGGTCATGATGTCGGCCTGCAGGCCGGCGCCGCCCGAGGGATCGGAGGCGGCAAATACCATGACAATCGGGGGGAGCAGATCCTGCTGGGGCATGGGCGGAGGCGGCTGGCGTGGCCGTCGGCGAACGGGTTGAACTGCATTGAATTT
>WYAY01000248.1 GCA_011526165.1 Sulfuritalea sp. | reverse complement strand
CTGCAGCTTCTCGCGCAGGCTGGCCAGGCGCGCCGGCGCCGACTGCGGCGCGAAGAACTCGCGCGGATTCGGCTCGAAGGTCATCACCGCCGCCGGCAGTCCGGCCTGTTTCGCCAGGCCGGTCAGCCTCGCCAGCAGCGCGCGATGGCCGCGATGCACGCCATCGAAGTTGCCGATGGTGAGTACCGTCGAATGCGAAGCGCGGGCGGGAATGCCTCGGAAGACCTGCACGATGTTAACTGATTGCCGGGAAACGGCGAATTATACAGCCGGCGCAGGGCCGCCCCAAGCCGGCTGAAGTGTTTGCCTGGAGCGAAGCGAACTACCGTCACCCCCTTTCTCGGAAAGGGGGCCGGGGGATAGCCCCACCTCAGTCGAGACGGACCAGTTTCGACTTGGCGAGCGGCGGATTCTTGGCCAGATATCCCTTGATGCCCCTCAGGATGGCCTCGGCCATCTTCTCCTGGTAGGCATCGTCGTTGAGCCGCCGCTCCTCGTCGGGATTGCTGATGAAGGCCGTCTCGATGAGGATGGAAGGAATGTCCGGCGCCTTCAGCACGGCGAAGCCGGCCTGCTCGACATGCGGCTTGTGCAGGGTGTTCACCCCGCCCAGTTCGCCCAGCACCGCCTTGCCGAGCTTGAGGCTGTCGTTGAGGGTCGCCGTCTGCGAAAGGTCGAGCAGCGTGCGCGCCAGGTGCGGATCCTTGACGTCGAGATTGACGCCGCCGATCAGGTCGGCGGCGTTCTCGCGCTGCGCCAGCCAGCGCGCCGCCGAGCTGGAGGCGCCATTCTCCGAGAGGACGAAGACCGAGGAGCCGCGCGCCGTCGGCTTGATGAAGGCGTCGGCATGCACCGAGACGAAGAGGTCGGCCTGCACGCGGCGCGCCTTCTGCACGCGCTGGTGCAGCGGAATGAAGAAATCGCCGTCGCGCGTCAGCATCGAGCGCATGTTCGGTTCGGCGTCGATCTTCGCCTTGAGCCGGCGCGCCACCTCGAGCGTGACGTGCTTCTCGTAGCTGCCGCCGCGGCCGATGGCGCCCGGGTCCTCGCCGCCGTGTCCGGGATCGAGCACGATGGTCACCATGCGGGTGATTTCCGGCTGCTGGTGCGGCTCCTTGGGCGGCGCCTTGTCCGGGGGAGCTTCCAGTTTCTCCAGCAGCGCCAGCAGGGGATCGTCCGCCACCGTCGGATAGAGGTCGAGCACCAGCCGGTGGCCGTATTCGCCGACCGGCTTGAGCATGAACACCTGCGGCTGGATCTCGGCCTTCAGTTCGATGACGAGACGCACCACGCCCGGCTTGTTGCGTCCGGCGCGGATCAGCTTGATGTAGGGATCGGTTTCGGAAATCTTGTTCGGCAGGCTCTGCAGGACGCTGTTGAACTCGACGCCCTCGAGGTCGACCACCAGCCGCTCGGGGTTCTTCACGATCTGGTGCGTGAAGGCGATCGGCTGCTGATATTCGAGCGTCACCCGCGTGTAGTCGCGCGCCGGCCAGACGCGCACGGCGAGGATATTCGTCGCCGCCTGCCCCACCGGGCTGACCAGCAGGGTCATGGCGGCACCGGCGAACTTCAGGAAGTCGCGGCGCTTGATCCCGGCGGGGAGGAACGGAGCCTGCTCAGACATGCGCGCCCCGCGGTGGTGTGGGCAACGAGGTCGGCACGACGCCCGTTGTCGGCGACGGCAAGCGCAATGCGCAGATCGGCCGGGGCAAGGTAATCCCCGGCCTTGTCCGGCCATTCGACGAGGCAGACCGCCCCGCCTTGAAAGTATTCGTCCAAGCCTGCATCGAGATATTCTTCCGGCTGGCTGAATCGATAAAAATCAAAGTGATGCAAGTTTAATCTAGAAATAGCATAAAGTTCAACGAGAGTAAAGGTCGGACTCTTCACATTTCCCGCATAGCCGAGGCCGCGCAGCACCCCGCGCACGAGGGTGGTCTTGCCGCTGCCGAGGTCGCCCTCAAGGTAAATCACCAGTCCCGACGCCAGCGCCTGCGACAGCGCAGCGCCCAGAGCCAGCGTGGCCATCTCGTCGGGCAGGCTCAAGGACAGGCTATGATCCTCAGAATGCAAAACGCACACTCCATCGATGGGGTTGAACTCGCCGCGCGCATCAGGCAATGGGGGCGGGAGCTGGGATTTGATGCTGTCGGTATTGCAGACACGCGTCTCCACACGGCGGAAGCCGAACTGCAAGCCTGGCTGACGGCCGGCTTCCACGGCGAGATGGATTATATGGCAAGCCACGGCACGAAGCGCTCGCGCCCGGCGGAGCTGGTGCCGGGCACGGTGAGCATCATCACGGCGCGCATGAATTACCTGCCGCAGGCTGCGCCGATGGAGGCGGTGCTCGCCGACGGCACGCGCGCCGCCATCTCGCGCTATGCCCTCGGCCGCGACTACCACAAGCTGCTGCGCGCGCGCCTGCAGAAGCTGGCCGAGCGCATCGCGGCCGAGATCGGCCCTTTCGGCCATCGCGTCTTCACCGACTCCGCGCCGGTGCAGGAAGTGGCGCTGGCGGAGCGAAGCGGCCTCGGCTGGCGCGGCAAGCACACGTTGCTGCTGACGCGCGAAGCCGGCTCGTATTTCTTCCTCGGCGAGATCTACACCGACCTGCAATTGCCGGCCGATCAGCCGCAGGCGGAGCACTGCGGCAGCTGCCGCGCCTGCCTCGACGTCTGCCCGACGCAGGCCATCGTCGCCCCCTACACAGTGGATGCGCGGCGCTGCATCTCCTACCTCACCATCGAGCTGAAGGGCGCCATTCCCGAGGAATTGCGGCCGCTGATCGGCAACCGCATCTACGGCTGCGACGACTGCCAGCTCGCCTGCCCGTGGAACCGCTTCGCGCGCCGTACCGTCGAGGCTGACTTTTCCGTGCGCCAGGGACTGGACAGCGCCGGCCTGGTCGAGCTGTTCGCGTGGACCGAAGAGGAATTCAAGGTGCGCCTGGCCGGCAACGCCATCCACCGCATCGGCCATGAGCGCTGGCTGCGCAACATTGCCGTGGCGCTGGGGAATGCGCCGCGCTCGCCCGAGGTCATCGCCGCGCTCGAATCACGCCGCGCCCACCCGTCCGAACTCGTGCGCGAGCACGTCTCCTGGGCGCTGGCGCGTCACGGCGCCTGAGGCGGGATCCAGCGCCAGAGCCAGACCGCCAGCAGCACCAGCGCGACGTACAGCAGGGTGAACGCCGCCGGCGTGAAATCCCAGTAGAGCAGCCGGCCAAGCCAATCGCCGATGAAGCCCGTTTCGCCGGAGGTGCCGCCGCGCAGCATGGCTTCCCACACCGTCAGCGGACAGGCGATGCCGGCGAGGGATTCGAGCGCGACGAAGGCGATGGCGCCGGCATGCAGCAGACGCAGACGGCGGCGTCGAACCCAGCGCCAGCCGGCAGAGGCGCCCAAGGGAATCAGTACGAAGCCGGCCGTGATGAAGCCGGCGATGCAGAAGTGAACGACGAGGATGAGATCGGCCAGCATGCACGCGCCGATCGGCAGGGCCTCAGGGGCCGGTCGCCACCGGCCGCGCCGGATCGGCGCACCACTCGCTCCAGGAGCCGGGGTAGATCCTTGAGCCTGTGAGCCCCGCCACTTCCATCGCCAGCTGGTTATGGCAGGCCGTCACGCCCGAGCCGCAGGAATGCACCACTTCGG
>WYAY01000247.1 GCA_011526165.1 Sulfuritalea sp. | reverse complement strand
GCTAGCAGATCCCTCTTCGCCCTTCTTCGAGTGACGCCTCTGGCTGCCTTTGGCCCCAAATAGGTGGAACTGCTCGGTCACGTTTCCCATACCGTCCCTGAAATTCCCGTGTTTCCACACAGCCTCGGTCGATTGCTTCCCTACGCCGTACCGGGGAGACTGACTTTTCCCATCGAGCACGCAGCGCAAAAAACTCCCGGCCGCGGCCGGGAGTTTTGTGTCGGTCAGAACCTACCGCGCCGTGTAGCCGCCGTCGATCACCAGTTCGCTGCCGGTGACGAACTTGGCCTCGTCGGAGGCGAGGTAGAGGATGCCGTGGGCGACGTCGTCGGGTTCGCCCAGCGTGCCGAGCGGGTGCAGCTTGGCCATGGCGGCATGCACCGCCTCGGGTGCCACGCCGGGCACCTGGGCGCCGGCTTCGAGCATCGGCGTCCAGATGAAGCCGGGATGCACGGAGTTGACGCGGATATGGTCCTCGGCGAAGGCCAGCGCGTCGGTCTTGCTCATGATGCGGATGGCGCCCTTCGAGGCGTGGTAGGCGGCGACGTTGTGCGAGCCGACGATGCCGTAGACCGACGAAAGGTTGACGATGCTGCCGCCGCCGGCGCGGCGCATCAGCGGCACGGCGTGCTTGGTGCACAGGAAGACGCCCTTGGCGTTGGTGGCCATCACCCGGTCCCAGTCGGCCTCGCTGGTTTCCTCGGCGGTGCCGTTGGCGCCGGTGATGCCGGCGTTGTTCACCAGGATGTCGAGGCGGCCGAATTCCTTTCCGGCCTCGGCGACGACGGCGGCGACCTCGGCTTCGACGGAGACATCCAGCGTCCAGGCGCGCGCCCTGCCGCCGCCGGCGCGGATCCGTTCGGCGACGGTCTCGGCCGCTTGGCCGTCGATGTCGGTCACCGCCACCGCGGCGCCTTCGCGCGCCAGCAGCAGCGCCGTGGCGCGGCCGATGCCCTGGCCGGCGCCCGTGACGAGGGCGACCTTGTCTTCTACGCGTCCCATGGTGTTCCCCTTTTCCGAGTCGTTGCGCTCATTCTATGCCCGGCGGGAAGCGGCCGGATTTGACCGAACGCAAGGTTTGTCGGTGTCCTACTCGGGGAACAGGTCGGCCAGCTTCGCCGCCGCCTTGCGCAGCGCCGGCACGCACTTGACGGCCTGCTCCAGCGTCATGCGGGTGATGGGGGCGTGCACGGCGAGCGCCGCCGGCACGAAGCGCGTGGCGCTTTCCACCGGCACGGCGACGCACACCGTGCCGTCGAGGTATTCCTCGTTGTCGGTGGCGAGCCGCTCGCGGCGGATGCGCTTCAGCGCCTCTTCCAGGTCGGTCCGGCGCGTGATGGTGTTGGCGGTGTGGTAGGAGTAGGGCAGGATTTCCAGGATGCGGCGGCGCTCGCGCGCCGGCAGCAGCGACAGCAGCAGCTTGCCGCTGGCGCTGGCATGCGCCGGCACGCGCGAGCCGGTCTGGAAGTGCAGGCGCAGCGGCCAGGCCGCCTCGACGCGGTCCAGGTAGACCACTTCGCTGCCGTCGAGCAGCGTCAGGTTGCAGGTCTCGCCGATCTCCCCGACCAGCGCCTTGAGGATGGCGTGGCGCGGCGCGCGCCAGGCGACGTTGGACAGCGCGGCCAGCCCGAGGGAGGCCAGGCGCGGCCCGGGCGCGTAGCGCTTGCCTTCGGCCTCGCGCGCCAGCAGGCCGGCGCCTTCCAGCAGGTTGACGATGCGGTGTACGGTCGGCTTGGGCAGCCCGGTCGCCTGCATCAGTTCGACCAGCCCGAGCGGCCCGTCGCTGGCGGCGATGGCTTCCAGGACGGCGATCGCGCGGAGGGTGGCCGAGGTTTGCTGCTCGTCGGTTCTATCAGGCATAAATACAAAAAATGAAATAAGAAGTCTCATTATTGCCATAAATGCGGGCCTGTGCAATGATTCCCCCACAACAAGACGAGGAGGCGGCATGGCCGGCAGCATTCAGGCAGTGAAACCGCAGCGCATGACGCCGAGCGAGGCGCTGGTGGAAACGCTGGTGGCGCAGGGCGTGCGCGACGTCTTCGGCATCGTCGGCTCGGCCTACATGGATGCGCTGGACCTGTTTCCGGCGGCGGGCATCCGCTTCATCCCCACGGTGCACGAGCAGGGCGCCGCGCACATGGCCGACGGCTATGCGCGCGTCTCCGGCCGCCACGGCGTCTGCATCGCGCAGAACGGGCCGGGCGTCACCAACTTCGTCACGGCGGTGGCCGCCGCCTACTGGGCGCACAGCCCGGTGGTGGTCATCACGCCGGAGACCGGCAGCACGACCATGGGTCTGGGCGGCTTCCAGGAAACCGACCAGCTGCCGATCTTTTCCAGGATCACCAAGTTCCAGGCGCATGTGAGCGGGCCGCAGCGCATGGCGGAACTCGCCGCGCGCTGCTTCGACCGGGCCATGCTCGAGATGGGGCCGGCCCAGCTCAACATCCCGCGCGACCATTTCTACGGCGAGGCCGACTACGACATCGCGCAGCCGATCCGCATCGAGCGCGGCGCCGGCGGCGAGCAGAGCCTCGAAGCGGCGGCCGCGCTGCTGGCGCAAGCGCAGTTTCCGGTGATCGTCTCCGGCGGCGGCGTGGTGATGGCCGACGGTGTGGAGGCTTGCGTGAAGCTCGCCGAACGGCTCGACGCGCCGGTGGTGACGAGCTACCTGCACAACGATGCCTTCCCGGCGGCGCACCCCTTGTGGTGCGGCCCGCTCGGCTACCAGGGCTCGAAGGCCGCCATGCAGCTGATCGCCAAGGCGGACGTGGTGCTGGCGCTGGGCACGCGCCTCGGCCCCTTCGGCACGCTGCCGCAGCACGGCCTCGACTACTGGCCGAAGGGTGCGAAGATCATCCAGGTCGACGCCGACGCGAAGATGCTCGGCCTGGTGAAGAAGATATCCATCGGCCTGTGCGCCGATGCCAGGGCCGCCGCCGAAGCGCTGCTGGCGCGGCTGCAGTCGCGCGAGCTGGCGTGCAACGCCAGCCGGAGCGCGCGCCGCGCCGGGATCGCGAAAGAGAAGGCGGAGTGGGAGGCCGAGCTCGACGCCTGGCCGCAGGAGCGTGACCCGTGGAGCCTGGAGGTTTCGAAAGACAGCCCGGCCATGCATCCGCGCCAGATGCTGCGCGAATTGGAACGCGCCATGCCGCGCAACGCCATGGTGTCCACCGACATCGGCAACATCTGCTCGGTGGCCAACAGCTACCTGCGCTTCGAGCGGCCGCGCAGCCTGTTCGCGGCCATGAGCTTCGGCAACTGCGGCTATGCCTTCCCGGCTGTCATCGGCGCCAAGCTGGCCGCGCCGGAGCGTCCTGCGGTGGCCTATGTCGGCGACGGCGCCTGGGGCATGAGTTTCGGCGAGCTGCTTACCTGCGTGCGCGAGAACATTCCGGTGACGGCGGTGGTGTTCCACAACAAGCAATGGGGCGCCGAGAAGAAGAACCAGGTGGACTTCTACGGCAACCGCTTCGTCGGCTCCAACCTGGAGAACCCGAGCTTCGCTTCAATAGCCCGCGCCATGGGCGCGGAGGGCGTCGTGGTGGACAAGCTCTCCGACGCCGGCCCGGCGCTGGCCGCCGCCTGCGCGGCGCAGAAGGAGGGCAGGACCACAGTGCTGGAGATGATGGTGACGCGCGAGCTGGGTGACCCGTTCCGCCGCGACGCGCTGAAGAAGCCGCTGCGGCTGCTGGAAAAGTATAAAAACTGCATGTGAGGAGACGGTAATGGCGGAAATCAGCGGCGGCGAGGTGATCGCCCGCATGTTGCAGAAGGAAGGCGTCGAGAAGGTGTTCGGCATCATCGACGGCACCTATTTCGGCTTCTATTCGGCGCTGCACCGGCTCGGCATCGAGATCGTCACGCCGCGCCACGAGACCTGCGCCGCGCACATGGCCGGCGCCTATGCGCGGCTGACCGGCAAGCTCGGCGTGTGCATGGCCAGCAACGGGCCGGGCGTGGCCAACATCCTGCCCGGCCTGGTGGTGGAGCAGGGCGAGGGCAACCGCGTGCTAGCTATCACCAGCGCGCGCCGGCCCGGCATCATGTATCCCGACCGCGGCGGCGCCTACCAGTGCTTCGACCAGAGCGGCGTCATCGGCAGGATCGGCAAGTGGAGCGCGGCCGCTTCCAGCTTCGAGCGCGTGCCCGAGCTGGTGAGGAAGGCCCTGCGCAAGAGCTGGGAAGGGCGGCCCGGCGTGGTGCATGTCGACGTGCCGGAGAACATCATGAACGGCAAGGTGAAGGCCGACGTTGCCTTCTGGGAACCGCGCCAGTACCGCAGCCTGACGCCGCTCGAGCCGACCGCGGAACAGGTGGCGCGCGCCGCCGACCTGCTCGTTTCCGCGCAGGTGCCGATGATCCATGCCGGCAGCGGCGTGGTGCATGCCGGGGCATTCGAGGCGCTGGCGCGCGTGGCGGAACTGCTGCAGGCGCCGGTGACGACGAGCTGGGCGGCGCGCGGCGCGCTGCCGGAGACCTCACCCCTGGCCATGCCGATGCCGCACGTCAAGGTGAACCACCAGGTGCGCAACGACGCCGACGTGGCGCTGATCGTCGGCTCGCGCCTGGGCGAGACCGACTGGTGGGGCAAGCCGCCCTACTGGCGCCACCCCTCCGAGCAGAAGGCCATCCAGGTCGACCTCGATCCCGACATGTTCGGCCTCAACAAGCCGGTGGAACTGGCCATCCAGGCCGACGCCAGGCGCTTCCTCGAACTGCTCGGCGACGCGCTGGAAAAGCGCAAGGGCGAGATCAATGCCGAGCCGCGCCGCGCCCGCCTCGCCGGCTACGCCAAGGCGATGGCCGAGGACCGCGCCGGCTGGGACAAGGCGCTCTCCGACATGGCCATCCCGATGCACCCGGCGCACATCGCCACGGTCTGCGGCGAAGTCTTTCCGAAGGACAGCATGCTGGTGGCCGACGGCGGCAACGCCACCATCTGGGCGATGTTCTACCACCGCGCCGACCTGCCCAACCGCATCGTGTCGACCTTCAAGTTCGGCATGCTCGGCGCCGGCATGGCGCAGGCGGTGGGCGCGGCCCTGGCCGAGCCGGGCAAGCCGGTGTGCTGCATCATCGGCGACGGCGCCTTCGGCTTCCATCCGCAGGAAGTCGAGACGGCGGTGAGGAACAAGGCGCAGGTGATCTACATCGTGCTGTGCGACAAGCAATGGGGCATGGTGAAGATGAACCAGCAGTTCATGCTGCGGCCGTTCAAGACCATGCTGTTCAAGCACCTCGATCCTGAGGAGACCATCAAGGCCGACCTGGGCGAGATCGCCTTCGACAAGCTGGGCGAGTCGATGGGCGCCGTCGGCGCCCCCGGCTCCGCCCCCCAGGTGCAGTATCCGACCCGGCAGCGGGCGATACAGTCGGG
>WYAY01000246.1 GCA_011526165.1 Sulfuritalea sp. | reverse complement strand
CTCCTCGATTTGTTAAACCAGCACTTCAAACTGAAGCTCTCCGCCTCTGCCAGGCATGACTTCACCTTGTCGGAGCAATCGAAGAACTTTCCCTCTTACCTCCTCACTGCTGCCCTCCTGATCCAGCGTTCGCTGCGCTGCAGCTGCAGCGGCCTTTAGAACCGAATGCAGTAGCGCGCGCGGCGTCTGCCGCCGCCGGCGCGCCATGGCCTTGAACTCCTTGGAATTCATCCTGGCCAACACCAACTCGGCGGAGAAGAAAGCGATCTCCTCACCTGCGGGCGGCCTGCCGATCGCCGGGCAGGCCAGGCGAGCCTCGAAGTCGATGGTGATGCCGGCGATCACGCCGCCTCCTTCGGCTTCGCCCTCCCTGCAGGGAGCAGGCGGATGCAGTTGATCGTTGACTTGATGGCGGTCCGCATCTCCTCGCGGCCGTCCGCCACTCCGCGCGCGTAGGCTTCTTCGATGAGCTTGGTAACCCACTCCGGAAGCTGTTTTTGCTCGGTTCCGTCTACAACGGTCGTTTCCATTTTCAACTCCTTAAATAGGATCACCGGGCAGGCGATGCCCGCCCGGAAATCGACGGTCACCAGCCTGCGTAGTTCACCAGCAGATCCGCGATAACTTGACGGCGTTCCCAGTCCATCCGCAGCAGATTTCCAATGCCATCGGATTGCCCTGCAGCCTTCTGAATCTTGCGGCTGGTCGCGTCGTTATAGAAGCTCACCATCGCCGCCAGAAAGATTGCTTCCCCGGGACTCTTCGAGCGCACTGCTTTCTTGATCGCCTCGGTATTCGGCGCCAGCTGCCACTTGTCGGTAGCAGCCTCAATGCCTTCCACAGTGCCATCCCCAAAATACTGGGGAGAGATCAAGCAGCCGCGCTTCCATGCCGCAAGAAACCGGGTGGGCGCAGTCCTGAAAAACTCCATTTGCTGCATCATCTTTTCGTGCTGCTCAGCCAGCTGTTCTTCTTCACTCATTCCCATTTTTCTCTCCTTGAAAGTTCAGTCTTCGCAGGCGGCTGCGATTTGAATCTCCAGCGTTTCGTCCACCCACTCATTGAAGCTGTAGATTCCATCTTTCAGCTGCGCGCCGATCCACTCCTCGATATTGTTCTCAACCTCTGCCTCGGAAACCTCTATTTCTCTCTCCTCGATTTTTTTGCTCTCCAGCCCCTTGATCTTCTCGATCAGCTCAGCGGGGACGCTGTCTTCATCCCCCTCGTCGTATTTTTCCTCGAGGAGTTCCCAGTTCTCCCCCAGCACTTCCTTCCAGGCCTCCTTCTGCAGGTAGCCTTCCGGGTCTACAAAGTTGTTCTCGCGGACGATCCCGACCAGGACCGGCAACAGCCGCCCGTCTTCCTCCTCATCCCACCTACCCTCGCGGAACGCGGAGTAGTCGTAGTCGATCGTTCCGTACGGCGCCAGGTCGAGATCGATGCGCAGCTCATCTGCACCCTCCCGCCGCACATGGATCCAGATGGTCGGTTGGCATTCCGGCCACCCTTGCTGCATGTAGAGGTTCTTCCCCTCCACCAACTTCTTGATGCTGTCCGCTACAGCTTTAAGGTGATTGCCGCCTTTTTTCCCATTGATCGTGATCATTTGCTTTTCCTTTTCTGTAAAAAAAGTTCAGTCTTCGCCCAACATCGAAATCGTGATTACCGGTTCGCCTTCGTCCCCGGGCCCGCACAGCATCTGCAGTGTCACAAGCCGAGGCCGCACGCCACGGCCGCCCCTGGGCACCCTGTAGAGCTGGAATCGCAACTCAGAGCCGCTATTCCGTCTCGCTGCAACACGCGCCATCCAAAGAACGTCCCAAAGCCGCCCCTGCTCGTCCTGATAGGTCTGGCGCTTGTTGTCGGCTTCGCTCCAGCTCACGCAGTCCTCCCACACGGCCCGAGTCATTGCCACCGGGAACTTAAAGCCGGCCTCTTTCGCCAGCTCCGACACGTCGACCAGAAAGCCATCGTCGAGCGCCTGACGGCGCGTGTAGGTCGAGATCGCTTCACCGAAGATCTCAGCCATGGTTTCTACTGCCTGCGGGTGTCCGTACATTTCTTTCTCCTCGATGTTCGCCTTTGCCTTAAGGCGCCCTGCGCAGCTGGCGCCCTGCCTCACTTCACTTTGCTTCTGCTTCACCACAACCGCCCCCCCGGGGGGCGGCGGGGCTTTCGCGGAAAGGAGGAATCCCCCGGGTTTTGGCGGGGTTTCGCGGCGTTGCAAGACGGAGTGACAGACAAGGGGCGCAACCGAGGCCGCAGCCCGAAGGGATCGGGCGAAGGGGCGCGCGAAGCGGGCGCGTAGCGCCCCCTGCAGGCTGGCGCGACGGCTTGCTTGAGCCGCGCCGCCAAAACACGGGGGTGACGACTTGAAGCCCCGCCGCTGCCCGGGGCCGAAAAATTCGGTGGCGGTTTTTTGCCACCGGATTTTCCGGAACAGGCGCACGTTGTTTTTTTTCTCGCGCGCAGCGCGCACGATGGCAAGCGGAGCGCGCAGAGGGCAGCCGAGCGGAGCGAGGGAAGGATTGCAGCCGAATGGCCGAGACGCGCCCGCGCGGCTCGGGGCGAAGCCCGGAAAGCCCGTCCGGCGCAGCCGGGCCCCAAGCTGATTGTTCTGGGGTAGACGCTCCTGCATTTCCCGCTACTCCCCAGTAGCAGCAACACTAGCCTTACCAGATACAACCGCCTCCTTCTCCTTCAGCCAAGTGGCAACTGAAGTCTTGAGCCAGAGGACACGGCCGCCAACCCGAATGAAAGGAGGCAGGGTATGAGGCCGACGGGAAACATCCACCCGAATAGTGGACGCCTTTCGCTTGACGATCGGCGCGAGACCGGCGGCATCGAGTGTTTCGAGGGGATCGATGCCAGGATGGGCATCGGTATAGGGTGCAACTGAAGAATCGCGATGAGGCATAGCCGTCTCCAAGACCTCGATCACCGTGAAGGTGACAAGGTCTGCTGACAGCAGTCATGCCCTTGCCCTGCTGACTGGAAACGGCCTAAGCGCTCAACCAGACTTCCCCGCTGTTGAGCTTGTGAGAGGACGGGAGCCTCTTTCCCGACTGCTGACTCACCAAGTGAGCGTCGGCCCCACTTGGCTATGCGAGGTTGGCCACCTCGCGCGCAATGCCATAACAACATCATACAAAATCGAACACGCGCCGCGCAAGTGAAGATTTTGCGGGACACCGATCAACTCGATTCAAGGGCGCATGCCGCAGGCGTGCGCATCACTGGGGAGCCCGGCGGCGGGGATCTGTGGCAACAGTTCCCCTTGAGCGCTTGCACTGCAGCGCTTCCCTCGTCTCGCGCGGGGCGGAAGCGATAAATCGCCCTTCGGGTCCGTTGCGGCGGAAGAGATCCGCGCGAAGCGCGGTGTGTGGCGTAGCCCGCCGCATCTACGGTCCCGGGCGTCTTTCGCGGGGGCCTGGCCTGGGCCGCGCGGGTCGAGGGAAAAAGGTGGCGCATAGCTTTAACGAATTTGTTAAAGCTACTTTCCGCCACCGCTCGCCGGCGCCGCAGGAGCCGGCGCGGCGGGCGCGGGGGTATCGCCTCCGCCCTGGTTGCCCTTCGTAGGCATGCGGCCGCCGCCCCGGCCGGCGCCGCGCAGGCTGTCATTGGGATCCTTGGTAGAGTGGTCGCCCATGTAACTGGCGACACTGCTGCCGATCCAGGTGACAATCTGATCCGGAAGGTCCAGTGCTTTTCGGTAGACCGTGCCGATCAGCTGCACAGCGAAGGTAACAACAATGAACACCATGCCGATCCACATGAAAAACTTGATGAACGACCAGGTATCAGCCACGTCGAGCACGCCACCCACGGCAGCGGTAAACAGCGCCCAGCCCGCATTCAGCACAGCGGTTGCGATGGCGAAGCCGAAGACAAGCGCCAGCGGGCGCAGCAGCAGATCGAGGAGCATGGCGTAACCCTTCTCGGTGCGCTGCCCCATGCCCTCGCCCTCGGCCTCGAGGTGCACGAGCGCCCAAACAGGAGCGAGAAAAATGCACTCTGCAACGACCAGCATCCATGCGACCACCCCCAGCGTCCAGAACAAAGCTGGGATCATCGGTACGTAGACCGCCAGGGTGATGCCCATGAGGATCATCGGCACGATGATCGACATGGCCAATCCGGAGACGTAGAGCGCAAGCGGCATCGCGCCTGCCCCGAGCACGCTGGTGAAAGCGAGAGCCGTGAGCGCGATGAGAATCACGCTGATGCCCGCGATACCCATGCCGATGAGCGAGGCGCCGAAGGCGGCGAGGGATTGCACCAACCCGCCGCCGGCGGTGAGCGCCGCGGCCTTGGCATTGCCGAAGAGGATTTTAAGCAGCAGTGACGGGTTGTCCTTCAGCTTTTTGAGCATTGCCCAGATGCTTTCCCCACTGCCGGCCCCACTGCCTGAGCCGGACCCTGCCGCCTGCGTGCCCGACAGGCCTTCGCTTTCCATGATGGAGCCAGAATAGGTGGCGGCCTCCTGGCCAGCCGAACTGGTGTTGGTGTTGGCCGTGAGCTGCGCGCCGGCTCCCGCTGAACTGTTCAGGTCGCTTTGTGCCCGCGCGGATTTGACCGATTGAAATCCGAAGCTCAGCCAGGATCCCTTCGCCTGCTCGGCATTCAGTGCGCTAGCCTTCGAGCTAGCCAGGCTGCGCGCAGCTTCCGCGACGGAGACCTCATAGGCCTCCGCCGCTTTGATGATTGCCGCCCGGACCTCTTCCGCCGGGACAACCGGCCCACGGCCCTCCTGGCCTGCGGCAACGCGGCCGGCCAGGGGAGTAAGGTTGGTGATCATGGCTTGAGTCGCCGAGGTGTGCGCGGCCTGCAAATCGCCGGCCGGCACCACCGGCTGGCCACCGCATCGGTCGATGCCGTAGTACTCAGTCCAGTTGGTTCCACCGCCGCCGCCGGCGGACTCGAGCTCGCCGGACTGCTGCGCCAGGATGCTGACGCGTGCACGGCACAAAAGAGTGTTAAATAGTTGCGTGGCCATGCCGCTTCGGTCAAAACCAGTCGTGATGATTTCGATTTTGAGCAGCTTGGGCGCGGCCCTGGAGACGGCGATGTTGGCCGCACCCGCACCCATCTTCGCCACCTGGTACATGATGATCTGCGCCCCGCACCAGCTGTCGATAATCGGCAGGAGTGCGGCGAAGCCAAGGCACACGCGGATCGGCATCCAGACCGAATGAAAACGTTTGCCCAGAAATTCTCCGTCCCATGCGGACTGCACCACGGCAGCAAGGACGTTGTAGGCGAACCAGAGTGCTCCAACGGCCAGCAGCACAGCGCTGGCCGTCGACAAAATATCGCCAATCCCGGGCTGCTTGAAAATACCGTCCAGCAGCGCACCGGAGTCTGCGACGGCGCCGAGCAGCGAGGCGGCGTTGAGTGTGTCGGCCATGTCAGAACTCCGGATCGAGGAGATAGGCAACCAACGCGGTTCTAGTGGGGAACAGGGCGCAAAACTGCGGCCATGTGTACAGAGCGCGGGCGCGCACCTGACGTAGGCGTACTGACAGCTGCAGGATCTTTGCAAAGGCGTACCCCGCGAAGGGCAAGAGCATTACCCCCTGGAAAACCCGCATTCCGTCCTCGGCAGCAATGATGAATCCGACCACCACGGACAGAGTGAAAACAAGCGCGAATTGCATGACGCGCTTTGAGCGCAGGAGCGCTCTTTCCATCTCGACTAGGCGCGTCTTGGTGAGGCCGAACGCTGAGCACTTCTGGCGGAAGCGCTCATAGGGGTCGTAGCCTTCCGGCAGCGCCGCAGGCTCACCGGCCCGCG
>WYAY01000245.1 GCA_011526165.1 Sulfuritalea sp. | reverse complement strand
GTGGTGTTCAACGCCCACGAAATCCTGCACGTGGCGCGGCAGACGGCGCGCGCGCTGGCGGAATCCGGCTGGCGGCCGAAGCTGCCGCCGCGCGGCGTGAAGGTGGCCGGCCGCAACGGCATCGCCAGCCTCGAGATGATGCTGGTGAACATGAAGGAGGGCGGCATGATCTCCGCCCACGACTACCGCGTCGCCAAGGGTGCGGCTGCCGCGCTGTGCGGCGGCGAGGTCGAGACCGGCACGCCGGTGAATGAAGACTGGCTGCTCGCCGTCGAGCGGCACGAGTTCGTCGAGCTGCTGAAGACCGAGAAGACGCAACAGCGCATCGCCCACATGCTGGAAACCGGCAAGCCGCTGCGCAACTAAGGAGAACCGAGATGAGCAAACAGGTACAGGACGCCTACATCGTCGCCGCCACGCGCACCCCGGTCGGCAAGATCCGCGGCGCGCTGAAGAACGTGCGCCCCGACGACATGCTGGCCCACGTCATCCGCAACGTCATGGCGCGCGCGCCGGGCCTCGATCCCAAACTGATCGGCGACGTCGTCGTCGGTTGCGCCATGCCGGAGGCCGAGCAGGGCATGAACGTCGCCCGCATCGGCCTCCTGCTGGCGGGGCTGCCGAACAGCGTGCCGGGCATGACCATCAACCGCTTCTGCGCCTCCGGCGTGCAGGCGGTGGCGCTCGCCGCCGACCGCATCCGCCTGGGCGAGGCCGACGTCATGATCGCCGCCGGCACCGAGACGATGAGCATGATGCCGACCATGATGGGCAACAAGGTCTCGCTCAACCCGGCGGTGTTCGAGAAGGACGAGAACGTCGGCATCGCCTACGGCATGGGCCTCACCGCCGAGAAGGTGGCGGCGCAGTGGAAGGTCACGCGCGAGGACCAGGACGCCTTCGCCGTCGCCAGCCACCGAAAGGCCGCGGCGGCCATCGCCGAGGGCAGGTTCAAGGCGGAGATCTCACCCTACACCGTGCGCGACCATGTGCCCGACTTCAGGAGCGGCGCGGTGAAGGTCGTCGAGCGCGTGATGGAGCACGACGAAGGCCCGCGCCCCGATTCCTCGATGGAAGGCCTGGCCAAGCTGCGGCCGGTCTTCGCGGCGAAGGGCTCGGTCACCGCCGGCAACGCTTCGCAGATGTCCGACGGCGCCGGCGCCGTGCTGCTGGTTTCCGAGAAGATCCTCAAGCAATTCAGCTTGACGCCGATTGCCCGCTTCCGCGGCTTCGCGGTGGCCGGCGTGCCGCCGGAGATCATGGGCATCGGCCCGATCGAGGCCATCCCGCGCGTGCTCAAGCAGGCCGGCGTCAAGCAGGACGAAGTGGACTGGATCGAGCTCAACGAGGCCTTCGCCGCCCAGGCGCTGGCCGTGATGCGCACGCTGGAGCTCGACCCGCAGAAGGTGAACCCGCTGGGCGGCGCCATCGCGCTGGGCCATCCGCTCGGCGCCACCGGCGCCATCCGCACCGCCACCGTGATGGCGGCGATGCAGCGCGGCGAGGCGAAATTCGGCATGGTCACCATGTGCATCGGCACCGGCATGGGGGCGGCGGGACTGTTCGAGTCCGTGGTATAACTCCGGCTCGTTGCGAAGGGGAGCCATGAACGAACAAGTCCTGCTGGAGATCCGCGGCGCCGTCGCCACGCTCACCCTGAACCGCCCGCAGGCGCTCAACGCGCTCGGTCTGGACATGGGCCGCGCCTTGCTCGCCCGCGCGGAGGAACTGCAGAAGGCGGCGGGCGTCAAGGCCGTCGTCGTCACCGGAGCCGGCGACCACTTCATGGCCGGCGGCGACATCAAGGAGTTCAATACCATGCTGGCGGCTCCACCCGAGGAGCGGAGCCGGACCTTCCAGCGCCTGATCGACGATTGCGTGCACCCGGCCATCCGCATCCTGCGCGGCTTGCCGCAGCCGGTGATCGCCAAGGTGCGCGGCGCCTGCGCCGGCTTCGGCTTTTCGCTGATGGCCGGCTGCGACCTGGCGCTGGCCGCCGACAATGCCTATTTCACCACCGGCTATTCGCTGCTCGGCACCACCGCGGACGGCGGCAGCACCTGGTTTCTGCCGCGCCTGGTCGGCGCCAAGCGCGCCGCCGAACTCATGCTGCTGGCGGAGCGCATCGATGCGCAGCAGGCGCTGGCACTGGGGCTGCTCAACCGCGTCGTTCCCCTGGCCGAACTCGATGCTGCCTGCGAAGCCCTGGCGCAGCGGCTCGCCGCCGGCCCGGCGCTGGCCCATGCCGGCACCAAGCGCCTGCTCGGGCAATCCCTCACCACGCCGCTGGACGCGCAGCTGGGCGCCGAGGGCGAGTCCTTCGCCCGCTGCAGCGCCACGGCGGATTTCGCCGAGGGTGTCACCGCATTTATCGAGAAGCGCAAGCCGGTGTTCAAGTAAGTTCGTTCAGGATTCCGCAGTAGCCGGGAAGATCGAAAACTGCGAAGTATCTACTCCCTCTCCCGCGTGGGCGGGGTTTCGCGAAGCATGCTTCGCACCGCCTGAACCGGCCGGCTGTGCATAGCCGGCCGTGGTGCGCGGTGCCAAACAGCGGATGATGGTTGCTGTTTAACGTCGTATTGATGTGCGCGGGTTAGAGCCACTAGGGTGCCTCTGCGATGAACTTAAGAAAGTCATCCCCAAGATTCGTTGTGCGCTTCGCGGATAGTCCGTTACCACTTATCGTTACGTTTAGACCGTCCGTGTTGAGCAGGCCGCGAGAGTACAGGTCTCTCCACAGCTGAGTGTAGAGTTCCTTACAGTTTCGGAGTTCTGGGATGTTGTGCTCGAGGACATGCCCGAGTCCTCCCATGCTCGTGTTCGGAGGCGGCGTGGGCGCCTGGAAAATTTTGAGAATTTGTAAGTGTTGCTCGGTCAGAGAACCTACGAAACCAAAGAACAGATGCTGAAGGGTCTCGTCAGGTGCCCGCCCCTTCGCAACATTGAGGATGGCATTTCTCAACGCGTCGAGCTTCGATGCTTGATGGGTTAGTAGAGCGACTCGCGAGGCATGGAGTATGGCGGTGACGAACTGTTCGTTGCTTTGAAGTGATTCTAGGCTCAGTCCTTTTACTTCAAGCTCCTTCAGCTTTTCGCCAACATCGACCATCCAGCGCACGCGTCGTTTCTCCAACGGCGGCTGAACGATGTACTGGAACAACTCAGCCGCAGGGCCACCAACTAAAGGAATGGCTGATAACCCCGCCTTCGCTATAGCGTGCGCCGCATCTCCACCCGTTTTCTCAGAAACGGAAAGCTTGTCCTCCGCCATCTCAATCACTCGCGCAATCCAACGCCCGCACGGTGAGTTCAAAACTCGGCCAAGCAGATATACAGGTCATGTCAATCAGATCGAACATGGGGAATTAGTTGGCAGGGTTTTCCCTTCGTAGATCGGTCAGAGCAATTTTCATCAAACCCTTTTCAGGAGAATTTTTTACAGCAGCAAGATTCTTTTTGAAAGGTACTTTTGGCCATGTGAGAAGTTGAAGCCATAGCATTTGTCGGATGAAACGCATTGGCGACTTCTCGAATTCAGCGGACCTTTCGTCTTGCAGATTGCGTATGAGCTCAGTTGCATCGTATGGTTTCCCTTCCTCATTCTCAGCCAATAGGTTGGCCTCTTTTGTTATAGAAACGAGACCGCTCTCCATATTCTTAAGCATTTGCTCCAGCTCCCTGTCAACTGGCCATTCTGTAGAACTCCCCACCAGCCCAAGCAGTGACCTCTCTGAGGGTAATAAACCTTCAGAAAAAATACCCATATTAAAGACAGTGCGCAAGCACAGCAAAAAGATGAATGCAGCATCTACTTCTTCGATGCGAATAGGAGTGTTCGGGGAGTGGCTAAAGGCATTTCGTGCAAGCTTCAGGGAGGAACAGCTGGCGCGGCACCAACTATCCTCACTGTTCCAATCATGTCCAGTTAAATTTTTCCATTGCGCAAGGTTTTTTTTGTCTGCCGAAAACCTGTCCCAATGATAAGTCACGTAGCGAACAAAATTTCTGAGAACATGCTGTCGGTGGCTGTCGGTGTCGGACACAACCGCAGGCAAATATATTGGAATATTCTCGATCCACTCTTTTGCCGCACTCTCATCGAAATCACTGGTCGCGCTACCAGGAAAATCCCGAAACCTTAAGAAATTGGGCTTGCCTGTACTGCTTTCATCCAGCTTGCCCCTTACGAAATCACAAAGATTGAGGACTTGTCTGCGCAGCCTTGAATAATGATTTGTTCTTTGCTGTTTCAGCCACTTCTGGATACGTGGATCATCCTTCTCGTAAATAGTCGGGCGTTTTATTTTTGCTAGATTGAAAGCGTCCTTGAGATCACTGTCCTTCTCTCTTGCGTCCTTGAAGTTTCCGTCCTTCTGGAGATCATCGTCGAGAAGGAACTCTCCGTGGTTGGAGCAAAATATCACTCGGTCACGGGGAATGCCTAACTCCATCACCAGCTCAATATATAGGTGATAGCCGGCAAACGGCCTGATCCTGAATTTAGGATCGTTTTCTGTCCCCGCTTTTCGCTCGGCGCTATCAACAGCGGGGTACCATTCCTCCAAAATTTCCCTTGCTCGCTTTGATGGCGGGGAAATGCCGTCGAAGGGCAAATCAATATCCAGCATGAAATAGTCGACTTTATCCAGCAGTTCATCTTCGTGAATAAACTTCAAGGCTTCATCGAAATTTGTCTTCAGGACTATGTCTTGCGTTGAGAGATAGTCTCTGAGTTCTTGCCAGGTTTCAGGAAAATCATCTCTGCGGACATCAAGAATGTCCCCGAAAATTGAATGGGCCAATTCTCTACAAGGCTGTTTTCCATCTTCGAAGTCCTCAACCCACAAGAAGCTTGACATTTCAGCCCTCCGAGAAAAAAAGCCTTCTAGGGAAACTTACATTGATAGTTGAGGGGTCAGAAAGAACATTGACTTCGATCGTGCCACCAACTGAGACAACCATTTGTCTTATGAACTTTAAGCCCCTTCCGCTACCCTGGGCAAAGGTGCGAGACGCATCAGAGCTTGGATTTGAGACAGAGATTTGTATTTTCTGACCATCTTCCTTCCATGAAAAAACAAATGGCGTTCCGGTTTGACAATCGTAGTGCTTGATGGCGTTTGAAAGCAGCTCGTCCATCACGATTGCGAGAACGTTTGATTTGTCTCCATATCGAGCAAAGCGGCTGCGCGCCTCTTGTAGCCCGCTGATGGAGACCGGGAACAGGTTGTCTTCCAGCCAGACTTGCAGTTCCGCAAGATCGCTGTCGCCCAGCATTTTCCCTACAGCGGCCTCGCATTTGGAACGGATTGCGTTGGCAAAGGGTTGCCACTCCGATTCCGAATACCAGACAGGAAAGGGCAGATTGGCGGGAATTGTTTCGGCCCTGATTGCATGGCGCCAGTAATGGCGAGACATGCGATCGCGACTCTCCGGAGCAAAGAAGTCAATCAATGTCTGGAATAGTGAGTTCTTGAAGACATCGAGGGGCGTTTCTTCGCCCTTGCAATCATTCATTAGAAGGGCGGTCAGCCTACTGGAGGATGCAGAGACGTATTTAAAAACTTTAAGCAGACCCTTGAGTCGCTTGGCCACATCCACGTATATCTTCTGCTCATGGCCATGCTCTACGTTGTACAGGATGCGCGCGACTGGTCCGCGAAACTTGTGAGCAAACATGCCCATGAGATTGGCCAGCTCTTCTGTTCGATCTTCTAGATCTCTGTTTGTTCGTGCCAAATCCTCGCTCTTCAACTCTAGCAGGACATTTTTCACATCGAGTTGTGCAGTAACGGTTTTCTCCCGCAGCCACTCAAGGAAGTCGTTTGCGCGGATCGATTCTGGTCCAAGCAATAATTTAGACTCAATTTGCTTTCCCAGCTCAGCCACTGCGTTGAAATGCTCCATGGCTTTACTACTATCCTTGCTTCCCAATCGGCCTGACATCCATAGCTTTCCACGAAGAAAATTCTCAACCATAGATTGGCTGCTTGACAGCAATCCATTCAAATAGCCAGCCTCGCATGTGGGTGTCCGTAGGATGTACAGAAGGGCCTGCAATATCGGTGTGTAGCTTGTAAGCCAGCCGAAGCAGTTAAGGGGTGTTACACGATCGGTGTCAATACCGTGCTCTGTAATTAGCTCGATGGCAAATGGCACTTCATTAAATGCGGGATTCAGGCTCTGGAGAACCTTAATATCGTTTTGTTGGAGCAAAAACTCAGGTTCAGGACTGAAATCTCGGAATGCAAGCCAACGCAAAATATGTTCTGCTGCTGTTGCTCCAGGATTATTCTTGCCCCACGCCAATATCGAAACAAGCTTGGCAGTGAAATGAGTGACATCATGCTTGGCAAATCGTCCATCCAAAGCCAGCTCGATGTAATGACTTGCCTGCTCAACATTGCGCTCACCGCCCTCTCCTCGCAGCAACATCAATCCTAAGCGAAGTGCTGATGCTGGCCTTGCATAACCGAATGCTTTTGTTGCAGAAGCAAGAAGGTTTCTTGCTTCTGTCAGGCGTTCTGTTTCACCTACAAAATGTGCCAGAAGAAATACTGCGAGCCGAAATTCTGCGCCACTTTCCTTATAAGAAGCCGCGGCACGCAAGCAAGACTCCGCATTTGCGAAGTCGCCTCTCCGTTCATATTCTGTCGCCAGGTCGCATAGCGCTTTAGGGTTGGTTGGTCCTTTCTCCGGGAAAGCGGCCATTTTCAGCAACGAGAATTTGCTGTCAGAAGAAATATCGCTACGCGATGACAATCTAAGCAGCGCGTCGCTCGACCCGCCTTCTGCTGCCTTTTCAATCCACTTCCAGGCCTCATTCATTCGCTTGGTACTGTCTTCCTCGAATCCACGACGAAACTCGATCATTGCACGTTCGAAAAGCGCATTTCCCAAGCGCCACTGCGCTTCGGCATTCCCTTGGTTTGCTGCCTTGGAGACATTCCCAATTTCTTCTTTGAGTTCGTCTAGGCGATCAATATCCGCCATCTCAGCTGCCGCGTGAGAATTCTCTTCTGCTATATCCGACTGCAATCCTTGCTCTCTCTGGAATTCTATAGCCGGCATGTAACCGCACCGGCATGCCCACTTCAGAAAGTCTGTGCGTTGATCTTCATCGCATAGATAAATTGGGTTTTTGATGTACCTGCCGTGTGCGTATTCCTTGTCTTCGTCCTCATTAGTGGGGTGTTCGATATCCAGCGTAGTCGTGGCGAGAAGAAAGCTCGCTGAAGGGTCGCCCTGGCTTGCCGCAAAGAAAAGCAATTCAGATGCCTCAGTCAGCTTTTCTGCACTGCGGTGTGCTCTCCATTCGAGCAGCTTTTCTTGAGCTAGTACAGTAGCTGCAGCTGTGTCTTTGCACGCATACTCGACAATTCGTAGTGGTAAAGGAATATCGATAAACCGTTGATGAGCCAATGCAGTGGCCTCGCCTGCTACCTTGCTCGGAAGCTCGCGCCAGAGCGCAAGGAACTCCTTTGAAGCGATTTTGCGTTCGCCAGGATGGAGAACTTCTAATTTGCAGCCAAGAAGCGATTCGCTTTCAACAAGTGGTGACTCCTGGCTTTCCAAAATACGCCCGAAATGAGCGGGCGTGCAAAGTGGGCTTCTCTCACCTGTTGCATGATCAATAACGAAATGTTGCTGGGCATACTTCCTAAGCGATGCCTTGCGCTGGACCAGCGTTTGCGATTCGGGTGCCGTGATCATGCGTTTGGCACCCTCGCTTCCGCCGCCGCTCCTGGGATTTGGCATTTTTTTCTCATGTAGGCGTTGGCTCAATCGCTATCGTTTCCATCAGGATAAAACCAACCGTCCTCCTCCGCCCGCTGGAAGTTCTCGGCGTACTCCTGGCACTCTTCGAGTATCTCTTGCATGGTTTCTTCGTCGTAGAAGTTCATTCCTTATCCTCCGCTGGGTTGCGTTGATGCCCGATATCCTGGCCTTGGCTCGGGATCGCGGCAACGGAGAAATACCGGAGAACGTCCGTTCGCGGTTATCCCTGGTGACGAGGCACGGTTATGATCGGGCTATCATTTTCTGGGAATCGCAGGAAAGTGCGAAGTCCGAGGGCGCGGGCTTTCAGGGTTATTGACTGCCGATTCTGCCCAGGCAAATCCTTGGCATTTTCTATCACGGGAATCCTGTATGGGTTGCGGCCCGCTTCGATGGCTTGAATGAGATCCGCAAGCTGAGGGGGCACGTTGATATCCAGGCGTTTCGATTTCAGGTTTCCGTATGCAGTCTCGATGGCATTGAGCATCAGACTGATCGTGCCCTTGCCGGATAGTCCGCCAGAGTTGAAGCCATAGGAGAACATTTCCTCCTCGAAATAGACGTTCTCCGGCGTAACCGCCAGGCGCAGGTTGTCTCCCTGGAATTGGATTAGAGGGAGGTCGGCGGCCTGCATTGTCAGGGCGAGTTTTCGTGCGGCTTCGAGGTCTTCGCCCAGCCTCAACCGGATCCAGCCCCCACCCAGCACGACTACACGCTCAGGGTTGGCCGATACTTCAAGGTCACGGGCACACCAACCCAATAGCAGCAGCAATTCCCAGTCCTGCCGCGACAGGCGAGCCAATACAGGCTTTTCATGCCCGGTCTTGCCGCGCCCAAAAGGTCTCTCCGGCGCAGCTGGCAGGTCGATGCTGTCGGTTTCCTTGGTGAGCAGGTGGTTCGTTCCAGTAGAATCCGGCGGTTTAGCCATCTCCTCGGCAAACTTTTCGCCAAAGTCCGCCCTGAGGGCGTCGATGAATGCGCTGGCGCCGTCCGGCCGGGACTGACTTTCCAGATCGGCCAGCGTAAACCATGGGTTGGCATCCGGTTCGGCGGCGATGCGTTCCAGCAGGCGCAACTCGCCTTCCTGCGTGAGCTTGATGAAGAATAAGGTGATCCGCCAGCAGGACAAGGCATGGTTGTTGCGGGCGCCTTCCACTTTCTTATAGGGATTGAGTGTTCTCCAGCGCTCGGCGGTGTAGTCGGTGCCGGACTGGAGGCCGAGTTCCTCATCCATTTCACGATGCAACGTAGCGGCCAGGCATTGATCAGCCAGGGCTGAATCCTCACTGAAAAGCTCACGCAGGGCATCCGGCCCTTGGCGGTCTTCCGGCAGGTCGGTGATGCGAAGCCGCCCCCCCGGGAAGACAAAATCCTTTTTTACGTCAGAACGTTTTTTGTCCTCTCGCTGGTAAAGCAGGAAGCGATTGCCGAGGCGAACGAGGCCCCAGGCCACATGCACGTAGCGGACAGGCACGGCGGCGTGGCCGGGATGGTGCTTCTCGCGGCGGGACTCCAACTCGTCCAGCAATGCGCGCTGCTCATCGATCGTCGAGTCCGGCCGCCCCGAGTCTTGTTCCCAGTAATGCTTCTCGAAGAGGGTCTGTCCGGGCTGCGCCAGCGTGGCAATCAATGAGCGGCCGGCAAGAGAAGCGGGGAAGGATACGAAAGCCCAGTTGCCCCGCTCAAGCTCTTTGCGATCCAGCAGTGCCATGGCTTCGAACACTCGGCGTACCACTGCCACGGCGGCCCGTGACGGCCCGTCATCGCCTGTCGCCAGGTGATCAAGCAACTGCGATTCGGCCACGCATTCCCTCACCGGCCCCTCCTCCGCATGGAGCGGCAGGCGTTCCAGCAGCTGGCTCAGCAAATTGTAGATAGGGATGGCTTTGTTCATTTGTCCTGAGGGATAAGTGTAATCCTTGTCCTGTGCAGCAGCGGTTTCTCCGGTGTTTCTCCGTTGGCTTTGGCCGTCCGATCCGGAAAATCGGCAGTGTGTTCGTTGTCGCCGGAGTGTGCCGTGTACAAAACCGCCTGTCGATTCATGCAACGCCTCAACCACCCTGGTACTGGCGAGGATTCGCTCGCGGTGCCGTCCCTGATAAGCAAGGGTTGTGACGCATCCGAATTCGCGCGCCGGTACAGCGACGCCAGCGATACCGGCAACTCTACTATGGCGAATGCATTCCGCAAAGCCGGCTTGGCTGTGGCAGAAAAGCAATGACCAGCCCAGAACATCTGACTCTGCCGCGCTGGCTTGAACTTCCTGAAGGGGAGGACGGCGCAGTTCGCCTTGGCAAACTCAAGGAAACGCTCTCGCGCCGCGGCGTAAACAACCGCGGCTGGCGCCTGTATCTCGATTACGGCGATGCGCTCTTCCTGCCGCTCGGCCGGGTGTGGATCGATCCGGAGAACCATCCTTTGAGCGCCCCGCACAACGCCATCGCCTGGCTGCGGCTGCTGCAGGCTTGCGAGATGGACGTGCTGCCGCCGGTGCAGCTGGTGCGCTCCATTGCCGCCTGGGGTGTGCCCGACGGGCGGCTGGAGCGGATACCGCCGCTGTTCCTGCGCGCCGCCTGGAAGGCCTGCATCGAGGCGGAGTATCGCCTCGGGCGGCTGCGCCCCTTCGTGCGCGACGAAATCATTCCCGTCGCCCGCTGGTTCTTCGAAAGCGGGGCGTATCTGAAGGCGGAGGAATCGCAACTGAAGGCCGGCTGGAACTGGCTGGCGCGGCGCTGGGCCGAGGCGAACCCTGCCAGCCTCGATGCGCCGCCCGCGACCGCGCCGGATTTGCGCTGGCGCCCGGCGGTGCGGCGTGTTGAATGGGGCATGTGGCGCTTCGAGGCGCTCGACACCCCGGAGGCGCTGTGGGCCGAAGGCGAGGCGATGCGGCATTGCATCGCCGATTACGGCGAACGCCTGCTCCCGGAAATGCTCATCGCCTACTCGGTGCGGCACCGCAAGACCGGCGAGCGCATCGCCACCCTGACGGTGCGCGAGACGGCCCCCGGCGCCTGGATGATCGACGACATCCGCGGTCCGGACAACGCCGCCGTGAGCGAGGAGGTGCTGCAAGCTGCCGACACCGTTGTGCAGGCTCTGGAGGATGCCTACCGTGAGGTGAAGGTGGTGCGCCGCTTCATCGACGACCTGCGCGAGCTGGCCGACAAGGCTCCGCTGTCGAGGTCGCCCTGCGGACTGATTGGAGAGATCTTTGATGACCACTCTGGCATACCGTTCTGACGACAGCCGCGCGCGGCGGCTCCACGCCGAGCTGGCCTTCGCCCTCGGCCGCACCGACCGCGCCGCCATGAAAGCCTGGGGCCGGCGCGCCGGCGGCCGCATGCTCCACCTTGCCGCCCGCCGTGTCGGCGGGCTGCTGGGGCTCGCCGCTCTCGCGGGCCGCACCGGCGGAAGGGAAGCGGCAGGACTCTATCGCGCCGCCCGGCAGCGGCGGCTGCTCGTGCATCTGGCCAGTCGCGGCAGCTCCGCAATGGATGGCGCGGTGGCGCTGGGGCGCGAAGGCAGGCGGCTGTTCGCGGCCCTCGCCCGGGCGCTGCGCGACAACCCGCGCGAGAACGCGCCGAAGGTGCTGGGCGCCCTGCTCGGTTTTGCCGCCGGCTCGGGCGGCCCGGACGCGAACGGCGGCCTGCCGGACATGGACCTGCTGTTCGGCATCGGCGCGCACCGCTCGGCGCTCACCCATACGCTGGTGATCGGCATCCTGGCCGAGGGCCTGGTGCTGGCGCTGGCCGATCTCGCCGGGGTGGTGCATGAACGCCTGCCGTTCGACCGCGATCCACTTTGGGATCGCCTGGCCAGGGCCGGGACGCCGCTGGCGGAAGGGCTGGCGACGGGAACGGTGGCGGGTTTGGCCTGGCATCTGCTGGCCGATGCCTTCGTCCAGCCCGGCGCGCTGCACGGCTTGCCGGTCGATGGCCTGCCCATGGAAGCGCATGAAGCGGTGATTGGCGCCAGCGGCGCGGCCGAGGCGGTGCGCGCAGGCCAGCGCGCGGCGCGCGGAAAACGAAAGGAAAGGAAGCCCGCGAAATGAATGTCCTGCTTGGCCATATCGATTTTGCTCCGCTGATGTACGGACTGGTGATGTTCCTCGGCCTGATGGTGATGTGGTGGAAGCTGACCCACGGCCGCTGGCTGGGGCTGATGATCGACATCGGCGTGTTCGCCCTGGTCTTCAAGCTGCACGGCGGCACCATGCAGGGCGGCTTTGCCGCGATGGTCGCCGCGCTGCTGGCCGGGCTGGTCTTTCCGATGATGCTGCGGCGATGAGCGTCGATACCGTGTCGTTTCTTGTCGATGCGCTGCTCGTTGTCGGCGTCTTTGCGTTCGTTTCGCTGTTTGCAGAACCGTGATCCGGCAAGCTCAATAGCCGCTGTGCCGGATCGCTGCGTTCAGGCAAATACCCTGGCGACAGGAAATTCTGCTAGCATTTCCTCCATTATTTCCCTGATGTTTCCGAAAAAGAAGCATAAATGGAGAAAATACAGCGTTTATTGCCCGCCCCGGAGGGCAGCTTCTTCCTGTTCGGCCCCCGCGGCACGGGCAAGTCCACCTGGCTGCGCCAGTTGCGCAAGGGCGCGATCTGGGTGGATCTGCTCGATCCGGCGTCGCAGCGCCTTTACCAGGCGCGGCCGGAACGGCTGCGCGAACTCGTCGCCGGCAGCCCGCGGGCGCGGGACGTGGTCATCGACGAAGTGCAGCGGGCGCCGGCCCTGCTCGACGTGGTGCACGAACTGGCGGAATCCGATCGGCGCCTGCGCTTCGTATTGACCGGTTCCAGTGCCCGCAAGCTGCGGCGCGGCGCCTGGAACCTGCTCGCCGGGCGGCTGGTCGAGGCGAGCATGCATCCCTTCATGGCCGTCGAGCTGGGCGCCGCGTTCAGCCTGCGGCGGGCGCTGGAGATCGGCCTGGTGCCGCTGGTCCGGGGCGCGGCCGAGCCGGAGCGCACCCTGTGCGCCTATGCCTCGCTTTACCTGCGCGAAGAAGTGCAGGCCGAGGCGCTGGTGCGCGACGTGGGCGCCTTCGCCCGCTTTCTCGAGGCGATCAGCTTCTCGCACGGATCGACGCTCAACCTGGCCGAGGTGGCGCGTGAATGCCAGGTCGGGCGCAAGACGGTCGAGGGCTATCTCGGCATCCTCGAAGACCTGCTGCTGGCCTTCCGCGTGCCGGTCTTCAGCAAGCGGGCGCAGCGCCACCTGGTGGCGCACGACAAGTTCTTCTATTTCGATGCCGGCGTGTATCGCTCGCTGCGCCCGGCCGGGCCGCTCGACCGGCCGGAGGAAATCGAGGGCATGGCGCTCGAAGGGCTGGTCGCCCAGCACCTGCGCGCCTGGATCGCCTACCGCGCGGACGGCGCCGGGCTGTATTACTGGCGCACCAAGTCGGGCGCCGAGGTCGATTTCGTCGTGTATGGGCCGGAGGTTTTCTGCGCCATCGAGGTCAAGCGCGCCGCGCGCGTGCGCGGCGCCGACCTGCGCGCCCTGCGGGCCTTCCGCGAGGACTACCCGGAGGCCGCCGTGGCCTTGCTTTATCTGGGCAATGAGCGGCTGTCGATCGACGGCATTCCCTGCATTCCCTGCGAGGAATTCCTTGCGGGATTGCATCCCGAAACAATGATTTTGGCATCATGAAGCGCGCGCCCGCGCTCGGGAGCGATTGAGTATCGGTTCAACGACAGGAGGAGGATGAGATGAGAACAGTCATGACCCCGCTATTGTTGTGCGCCCTGCTGGCTGTGCCGGCCGCGGCGGAGATCAGCGCCAAGAAGGATCAGGTGAGGGGCAGCCAGAACCTCGATGTGATCCGCCTTGACGGCGCCACGCTGTTCGGCAGCGCCGAGGACGTGCTCACGCCGGGCGGCAGGAAGGCGCTCGACAAGGTGGTCGGCGACAATCCGACCCTGGTGATGCGGAAGATCAAGGTCAGCGGGCATACCGACAACATGGGCAAGGAAGACGACAACCGCAAGCTGTCGCTGCGCCGCGCCGAGGCGGTGCGCAAGTACCTCATTTCGCGGGATGGCAATTTCCGCATCGAGGTCGCCGGCCTGGGCGAGACCCAGCCGCTGGTCAAGTGCGATGCCAAAAAACCGAGGGCGGAGCTGATCCGCTGCCTGGCGCCGAACCGGCGGGTGGAAATCGAGAAGCTGATCGACTGATTCGGGCGCTCAGCCGGGGGCGGCAAGGCGCTGCACGAGCTGGCCGAGCCACTCGTTGAGAGCGATGCGGCCGGCCCACAGCCCGCCGGGGCTGGGCAGGAAGTCGAGCAGCGTGGGCGGTGCGCCGATCCCGTAGCCGGTCGGGGCGGGAATGGCGTCCAGTCCGGCGGCGGCGAACTCCCCCAGCGCACGCCGCATGTGCCAGGCGTGGGTCACCAGCAGCACGCGTTTCACGCCGGCCTCGCGCAGCATGGGCGCGCTCAAGTGCGCATTTCCCCGCGTGTCGGCGGATGCGTCCTCGGCCCAGCGCACCTTCACGCCGAATTCCTTTTCCAGCGCCGCCTGCATGTTGTGAGCCTCCGGCACCCCGCCCAGCGGCGCGCCACCGCTGACCAAGATCGGCAGCCGGGTTTCGCGCTGCAGCCGGGCGGCATAGCGCAGGCGTTCCAGGGTGCGGCTGTTGACGGTGTCGCCGCCGTATTCCGGTGCGGCCAGATAACTGCCGCCGCCGAGCACGACGATGGCCTGCGCGCCCTTCGCCTGAGCGAAGTCGAGCGGCGGCACATTTTCAATCGAGGTGAGCATCGGCCTAGTCACCACCGGCGTCGACAGCAGCCAGAGCAGGACGAGTCCGCTCCAGGCTAGCGCCTTGCCGAAGCGCGGCCGGCGCCGCATCAGCAGCAGGCCGAGGGCGGCCAGCAGCAGCGGCCCGGCCGGCGGCAGCGCCAGCGCGGTGAGGAGCTTCTTCAGGAAGAACACTAGCCCGTGACTTTCCGCACCAAGGCGCGGCTGACCATGCGCAGGCGCTGCGCCAGCGGGAAGCGCTTGAAGTTGGTTTTCACCACGCCAAGGGTGAAGGCGCTGCGCTTCGAGTAGTCGATGTTGACGTCCACCACCACGGGGCGGCCCTCGGCGGCGAGGCGGCGCGCCTCGGCCACCGTGCCTGCGATGGCGGCGTCGTCCGCCATGCGGACGTAGGCGGCGCCGGTGGCCAGCGCGACGCCCTCCAGGTTCATCGAGCCGAGCACGGCGCAGGGCTTGCGGTTGTAGGGGATTTCCTGCGCCTGGGCGATCTGCGACAGCTCGCCGTCGTGGAAGACGAAGTAGACGATGCCGAGGCCTTCCTTCGTCGCGGTGAGGATCTCCATGCAGGTCATCATGAAGGCGCCGTCGCCGACGATGGCGAATACCTCGCGCTCGGGACGCGACAGCTTGGCGCCGACCGCGGCGGGAACGGCATAGCCCATGCAGTTGAAGTCGGTCGGCAGGATCAGGGCGCGGCTGGCGTGCACCGGATAGAGCTCGGCGGTGAGGAAGGTGTGGTTGCCGTCGTCCACCGTGGCGATGGCATCGTCCGGCATCTGCTTCCGCACCTCGTCGAAGAAGCGCGCCGGGTTGACGCGTCCCTTGCCGTCGTGGGCGTACCACTCGTCCCGGTAGGCCTGCTTGTCGCGGCGGATCTGCGCCTGCGGCCCGCTGCCGGCCGGCCGCGCCGCGCCGCACGCCTTCAGCGCAAAAGTCAGTCGCTGCAGCACGGCGCCGGCGTCGCCTTCGAGCGTCACCTTGGCCGGATAGTTCTGGTTGAACACCTCGGGATTGATGTCGACATGCACCAAAGTCTCCGGCACCGGCGCGCCGAAGCTGCCGGTGGCCAGCTCGCCAAAGCGCGTGCCGATGGCGAGCAGGGCGTCGCAGCCGGCGAAGGCGTTGCGCGCCGCCGGCGCGGCGTGCGGGCCGAAGCTGTAGCCGGCGTGCAGCGGGTGGGTGTGCGGAAACACCGACTGGCCCTGCAGGGTGGTGGCCACCGGCGCCTGCAGGAACTCGGCGATCTCGACGAGCTGCGGCAGGGCGTCGACCGCGCCCCAGCCGACGAAGAGGCCGGGCTGTTTCGCCGCCAGCAGAAGGTCGGCGGCACGTTCGATGTCGGCTTCGGCCGGCAGGGATGGCACGGCAGGCGGCGCGTAGGCGGGCAGTTCGCCGACTTCTTCGGGGAAGAGCTGCAGGTTCACCGGCAGTTCGACGAACACCGGCCCCGGCACGCCGGAGGTGGCGATGCGATAAGCCTCGTAGAGCGTCGGCACCACGTCGGTGTGGCGTGTGACGAGGAAGGTCGCCTTGGTCAGCGGCTTCATGAAGGCGTGCTGGTCGATCTCGTGCAGCTGGTAGCGCTTGCCGAGGTCGGTGCGGATGCCGCCGGTGATCACCAGCATCGGCACGCCGGCCAGCAGCGCCTCGGCGATGCCGCTCG
>WYAY01000244.1 GCA_011526165.1 Sulfuritalea sp. | reverse complement strand
CGCGCCACGTCGAGGTCCAGGTCTTCGCCGACGCGCAGGGCAACGCCATCCATCTCGGCGAGCGCGACTGTTCCGTCCAGCGCCGCCACCAGAAGGTCATCGAGGAGGCGCCGTCGCCCGCTGTGTCGGATGAACTCCGCGCGCGCATGGGCGAGGCGGCGGTGCGGGCGGCGAAGGCGATCGGCTACGTCGGCGCCGGCACCATCGAATTCCTGCTGGCCGAAGGCGATTTCGTCTTCATGGAGATGAACACCCGCCTGCAGGTCGAGCATCCGGTCACCGAGCTGGTCACCGGCCTCGACCTCGTCGACCTGCAGCTGCGCGTCGCCGCCGGCGAGCCGCTGCCGCTCACACAGGCCGATGTGCAGCTGGACGGCCACGCCATCGAGGCGCGGCTCTACGCCGAGAACCCCGACGCCGGCTTCATCCCGCAGACCGGCACGCTGCTGCGCTGGAACGTTCCTGCCAATGTGCGCGTCGACGCCGGCGTCGACAGCGGCACCGAGATCACCTCCCACTACGATCCGCTGCTGGCGAAGGTCATCGCCCACGGTGCCACGCGCGACGAAGCGCGGCAGAAGCTCATCGCCGCCCTGCGCGACACGACTGCGCTCGGCGTCACCACCAACAAGGCCTTCCTCGTCGGCTGCCTCGAGCACCCGGAATTCTTCGCCGGCCGCGTCACCACGGACTTCATCGCCGCCCACTTCGCGCCGCAGGCCGATGCCGATCCGCGCTCGGAACTCCTCGCCGCCGCCGCGCTGGTCCTCGCGCAAACCAGCGCCGCCCGCCTGCCGCAGCCCGAGCTGGCCTTCTGGCGATCGAGCGGCGCGGCGACGACGCATTTCACCCTCGGCATCGGCAACCGCGCCGTGTCGCTGCGACTGACTTTCCTGGGAGGAAACCGCTTCGAGGCCGCCGTCGGCGATACCAGCAACGAAATCGAACTGCTCTCCCGCGACGCCGACACCTGGCGCATCGCCTTCGCCAACCTCCACCTCGCCGTCCGCCACGCCTTCGACGCCGACGGCCGCCTGCACCTGGACGTCGACGGCGCGCAGGCCGTCGTCAGCGACCTCACCCTGCAGCCGGCGCAGGCAAGGGAAGCCGCCGCCGGCAGCGGCCGCCTCACCCCGCCCATGAACGGCCGCGTCGTCGCCGTGCTGGCCGCGGCGGGCGCGCAGGTGAAGCGCGGCCAGGGACTGATCGTGCTGGAGTCGATGAAGATGGAGCACACCCTCGCCGCGCCCTGCGACGGCGTGCTGGCGGAACTGGCTTGCGCGGTGGGCGAGCAGGTCGCCCCCGGAAAACTGCTGGCCCGCGTCGAGGCCACCCCCGTCATACCCGCGGAGGCCACCCCCGTCATTCCCGCGCAAGCGGGAATCCAGGGGTCTACCGCCGACCATGGATCCCCGCCTTCGCGGGGATGACGAATCGTGCTGACGAAACCCAACCCCCGCCACTACACCCCCGACCACGAGGCCTTCCGCGACACGGTGCGGCGCTTCGTCGAGCGCGAAATCATTCCCAACGCCGCCGAATGGGACGAGGCCGGCGGCTTTCCGCGCGAGCTGTACGAAAAGGCCGCCGCGGCCGGCCTGCTCGGCGTCGGCTTCCCCGAGGAGTACGGCGGCACGCCGGCCGACCACTTCTACCGCGTCATCCTCGCCGAGGAGATGGGCCGCTCCGGCAGCGGCGGCACCTGCGCCAGCCTGATGAGCCACACCATCGGCCTGCCGCCGGTCGTGGCGGGCGCATCAGGCGAACTCAAGGCGCGCATCCTGCCCGGCGTCCTCGCCGGCGAGAAGATCAGCGCGCTCGCCGTCACCGAGCCGGGCGCCGGCTCCGACGTGGCGCAGCTTTCAACAACCGCGCGCCGCGACGGCGGCCACTACGTCGTCAACGGCGCCAAGATGTTCATCACCTCCGGCATGCGCGCCGACTGGTACACCGTGGCCGTGCGCACCGGCGGCCTCGGCGCGTCCGGTGTTTCGCTGCTCGGAATTGAACGCGACACCCCCGGCTTCACCCGCACGGAACTCAGGAAGATGGGCTGGTGGGCCTCAGACACCGCCGAGCTGCACTTCGACGACTGCCGCGTGCCGGCGGCGAACCGCATCGGCGCCGAAGGCCAGGCGTTTCCGCTTATCATGCGCAACTTCAACGGCGAGCGCCTGACGCTGGCGGCCTCGGCCTGCGGTGCGGCACAGGCCTGCCTCGAGGACGCCGTCGCCTGGGCGCGCGAGCGCAAGACCTTCGGCCAGCCGCTGATCGCCCACCAGGTGATCCGCCACAAGCTGGTCGACATGGCCGAGCGCATCGAGGCGACGCGGTCGCTGATCGACGACCTGGCCTCGCGGCTGGATGCGGGAGAACAACCCGTGGCGCAGACGGCGATGGCGAAAAACTACGCCGCCCGCACCATGCAGTTCTGCGCCGACGCCGCCGTGCAGATTCTCGGCGGCTCCGGCTACATGCGCGGCGTGCGCGTCGAGCGCATCTACCGCGAAGTGAAAGTGATGATGATCGGCGGCGGCGCCGAAGAAGTCCTCAAGGACCTCGCCGCCAGACAACTCGGTTTCT
>WYAY01000038.1 GCA_011526165.1 Sulfuritalea sp. | reverse complement strand
GCTGCGGCGTGAAGAAATGGGTGCAGCGCCCGGACGAGGCGGCGCGGAACTGGGGCTGCTCGTCGAGGACGGCGTCGAGCAGCCGCCGGTAGTGCGCGACGGTGTTCTTGACGAAGGCCATGTCCTTATAGCGGCCCTCAATCTTGAAGGAACGGATGCCCGCCGTGATCAGCGCGCGCAGGTTCGCGCTCTGGTCGTTGTCCTTCATCGACAGCAGGTGCTTGTCGTAGGCGACGATGCGGCCTTTTTGGTCCTCTAGGGTGTACGGCAGGCGGCAGGCCTGCGAGCATTCGCCGCGATTGGCGCTGCGTCCGGTGTGGGCGTGGCTGATGTAGCACTGGCCGGAGAACGCCACGCATAGCGCGCCGTGGATGAAGTACTCCAGCGTGCAGCGCGCCGGGTCGGTGGCGGCGCGCACGCGGCGGATGTCGTCCAGCGCCAGTTCGCGCGCCAGGACGATCTGCGAGAAGCCGACGTCCTGCAGGAAGCGCGCCTTCTCCGGCGTGCGGATGTCGCATTGCGTGCTGGCATGCAGTTGCAGGGGCGGCAGGTCGACCTCCAGCAGCCCCATGTCCTGCACGATCAGGGCGTCGGCGCCGGCCTCGTACAGCGACCAGGCGATGTTGCGCGCTGCCTCGATCTCGTCGTCGCCGAGGATGGTGTTGAGGGCGACGAAGACCCTGGCGTGGAAGCGATGCGCGAAGGCAACCAGGCGCGCGATGTCCGCCACGGCATTGCCCGCGCCGGCGCGCGCGCCGAAGGCCGGCCCGCCGATATACACGGCGTCGGCGCCGTGCTTGACGGCCTCGATGCCGATCTCGGCGTTGCGGGCGGGCGCCAGCAGTTCTAGCAGTTCAGCGGACATGGACGCGGGAACGGGCGGGAGGAAGGGTCGCATTCTAGCCTGGTCGGCGCTGCGAACGAAAAGGGCGCCAGTTGTAGCGGCGCCCTGCCTGCAGAAAGTCAGTCCCGCCAGTACGGCGAAGCGAACTCAGCCGGCGAAATTCTTCGCCGCGAAGTCCCAGTTGGCCAGGCTGGCGAGGAAGGTCTCGACGAACTTCGGCCGGGCGTTGCGATAATCGATGTAGTAGGCATGCTCCCAGACATCGACGGTAAGCAGCGCTTTGTTGTCGGTGGTGAGCGGCGTGGCGGCATTGCTGGTGTTGACGATGTCCGCGGAGCCGTCCGGCTTTTTCACCAGCCAGGTCCAGCCCGAGCCGAAGTTGCCTACGGCGGAGGCCTGGAAGGCCTTCTTGAACTCGTCGAAGGAGCCCCACTTCTTGTCGATGGCCGCCGCCAGGGCGCCGCCCGGCACGCCGCCGCCGGCAGGCTTCATGCTGTTCCAGAAGAAAGTGTGATTCCACACCTGGGCGGAATTGTTGAAGATGCCGCCGCTGGATTTCTTCACGATGCTTTCCAGGTCGGCGTTTTCGAACTCGGTGCCCTTGATCAGGTTGTTCAGGTTGGTGACATAGGCCTGATGGTGCTTGCCGTAGTGGTACTCGAAGGTCTCCTTCGAGATGTGCGGCGCGAGCGCGTCCATGGCATAGGGCAGGGCAGGGAGGGTATGTTCCATATTGTGTCTCCGATTTCAGTCAGTCAGGGGGGGGGTGCGATACTTGACCATTTTAGTCGGAATAAATTCATTTGGCAATAATCAAGTGTTCAAAGAATCTCTTCGCGTCACTTGTGCCTCGGCTTCGCCCTCGCCGAAGGTGAGCCGCAGCCTGTCGCCGTCGTCGAGTTGGGCGCTGCTGCGGACGATGCTGCCGTCGGACTTGCGCACCAGACTGAAGCCGCGCGCGAGCACGGCCTGCGGGCTGAGATGCCCGAGGCTGGCGGCCAGGCTTTGCAGCCGGTGCCTGTGTTGCGTCAGGCCGACCGCTGCGGCCGCACGCACCCGTCCGGCCAGTTCGTCGAGGTCGCGCTGGGCATGGCGGATGTCCGGACGGCGGACTGCCAGGCGCGTCTCGAGTCCTTGCATGTCCGTGCGGCAGGCGACGATCTTTTGCCGCAGGCTGCTGCCGAGCCGGCTGGCGAGATGGGCGGTTTCCGCGCGCAGCCGGCCGAGGCGTTCGCCGGGATGGGACAGGCGTCGCGCCAGCAGATCCACCCGCTGCATGCGCTCCTGCAGCCGGCGCTGCATGTGGTGGCGCAACTCGTTGGCGAGGCGGCGCAGTTCGGCTTGCGCCTCGAACCAGCCGGCGCTGGCCAGTTCCGCCGCAGCGGTGGGCGTGGCGGCGCGGCAGTCGGCCACCAGATCGGCGATGGTCGTGTCGGTTTCGTGCCCGATGCCCGAGACGATCGGGATCGGACAGGCGTCGATGGCGCGGGCGACGATTTCCTCGTTGAAGGCCCACAGGTCCTCGATGCTGCCGCCGCCGCGGGCGACGATCAGAAGGTCGCATTCGCCGCGCTCGGCCGCCGTGCGGATGGCGTCGGCGATGCCCGCCGCGGCGCCCTCGCCCTGGACGAGCGTCGGGTAGATCGCGACCGGCAGATGGCGGGCGCGGCGTTCGAGGGCGGCCAGCACGTCGCGCAGGGCGGCGGCCTGCAGCGAGGTAACGATGCCGATGCGGCGCGGGAAGCGCGGCAGCGGCAGCCGGCGCTCGGCGGCGAACAGGCCCTCTTTCTCCAATTTCTCGCGAAGACGCGCGAAGGCCTCAAAGAGGGCACCGATGCCGGCTTGGCGCAGGGTTTCGATGCCGAGTTGGAAGCCGCCGCGCGCCTCGTACAGCGTGACGAGGGCGCGCGCCTCGACACGCAAGCCGTCCTGCAGGCGGAAGGGTACGAGCTGCGAGCGGTTGCGGAACATGACGCAATCGACCTGGGCGTTTTCGTCCTTCAGCGCGAAATAGACATGCCCCGAAGCGGGGCGACGCAGGTTGGAGATTTCTCCGCTCACCCACAGCAGCGGAAAGCGCTGTTCGAGGGCTTGGCGCGCGAGACGGTTGAGCGCGGAAACGCTGAGGATTTCCTCGCCGGAAATGGCTGCTGGAGTTGCTTCGGACGGCATTGGGCGATTCTAGCCCATGCTTCGCAACGCCTTTCGCAGTCACTTGGCCGGGCAAACCTGCCTACTCTGAGCTGCTGTGATAACTATCTGAAATAAAACAATAAAAACATCAGCTACATTTTGCATCGAAGTAAGAAAAAGTCTTACAGGAAGCCGACTTACTCAAATCGCCCACGCATAATTCACATAGTTATCCACAACTTTTGTGGATAAAGAAACGGAGAGTTCGGAGGAAGCCGAAACGCAGCCGATTTCGTCGTCGGACAGCGACAGCACCGCTGCGGTATTTCTTGCCGAAACAGGATCGCCAATATAAAGTTCGCCGTTATTCGAAAAGGAGTGCTGCGTGTTCGCCATCATTCAAGCTGCAGGCTGGCCGATCTGGCCGCTCTTGCTCGCCTCGGTTCTCGCCGTCGCCTTCATCATCGAGCGCTCGGTCGCGCTGCGCCGGAACAAGGTCGTGCCGGAAGGATTGCTGCAGAGCATCGTGGCGGAATACCGCCAGGGCGGCGCCAGCGAGGACATGATCGGCCGCGTGGCCAGGCACTCCCCCCTCGGGCGCGTCCTGGCGGCGGGGCTGCGCAACGTGAAGAGCTCGCGCGAGGCGATGAAAGAATCGATCGAGGAGGCCGGGCGCGGCGTCTCGCACGAACTGGAGCGCTTTCTCACCAGCCTCGGCACCATCGCCTCGATTGCGCCGCTGATGGGCCTGTTCGGCACCATCGTCGGCATGATCGAGATATTCGGCGCGCAAAGCCCGGCGACGGCCAATCCGCAGCAGCTCGCCCACGGCATCTCGATCGCGCTCTACAACGCGGGATTCGGCATCCTCATCGCCATCCCGGCGATGATTTTCTACCGCCACTTCCGCGCCCTGGTCGACAGCTTCGTCATCGAGATGGAGCAACAGGCGGTGAAACTGGTCGAACTGGTGCACGGCCAGCGTGCGGGCTGAGGGCGGCGCGGCATGAATTTCCAGCGCGGGCGCTTCCGCGAGGAGCCGGAGATCAACCTGATCCCGATGATCGACGTGCTGCTCGTCATCCTCATCTTCCTGATGATCACGACGACCTACTCGAAGTTCTCCGGTCTCGAAATCAACCTGCCTACCGCGGATGCGGCACAGTCGCAGGACAAGCCGAACGAGATCAATGTCGTGGTGAGCGCCAACGGCGACGTGATGGTTAACCGGGTGGCAGTCGGCTCGAGGGAGGTCGAGGCCATCAGCGTGGCGCTGCGCCGCGCCGGCGGCAGCGAAAAGGAGCCGGTGGTGGTCATCAACGCCGATGCCAAGGCGGCGCACCAGAGCGTCATCGACGTCATGCAGGCGGCGCAGCAGTCCGGCTACAGCCACATTTCCTTCGCCACGCAGAATCCGTCGCGCTGACGGTTTCCTAAAGTGAGCCAATGGCTTGCATCGGGATGGCAGCGGCGCGGGCTGCTGAATGCCGTCCTGCTTCCCATCGCACTCGTTTTCGCGCTGGCGGTCAGGCTGCGCCGCCTGGCCTATCGCCTGGGCTGGCGCACCGCCGAGAAGTTGCCGGTGCCGGTCGTGGTAGTCGGCAACATCACCGCCGGCGGCAGTGGCAAGACGCCGCTGGCCATTCATCTTGCCCGGAGCCTTTCCGGGTGCGGCTGGCGACCCGGCATCGTCAGCCGCGGCTACGGCGGCAGCGCGACGGGCGTCGAGGCGGTGTCCGTCTCGAGCGAAGCGGCGCTGGTTGGCGACGAGCCGCTGTTGCTGGCGCGCCGCGCCGGCTGCCCGGTGTTCGTCGGCCGCGACCGCGTCGCCGCGGCGCGCGCACTGCTGGCCGCGCATCCCGATTGCAATGTCGTGATTGCCGACGATGGCCTGCAGCACCTGCGCCTGGCGCGCGACCTCGAGATCGTGGTGTTGGACGAGCGCGGCATCGGCAACGGCTGGCCGCTGCCGGCCGGTCCCCTCCGCGAGTGTCCCTCGCGCATCGACGAGGCGCACGCCCTCGTGCTGAACGGCGCGGCGCTGCCACCCCCGGGTGCCCGGTCCCGCTGCCTGTTTCGCATGCAGCTGAGCAGCAGCCGTTTCTACAACCTGCACGACGCGCGACGCAGCTGCGCGGCAGAAGACTTGCGCGGGCGCAGCCTGCGCGCGCTGGCCGGCATCGGTCAGCCAGGGCGCTTCTTCCGGCAGTTGGAGGAGATGGGCTTGTGCGCGCGGACACAGGCCTTTCCCGACCATCACGCCTTTCAGCCTTCGGACCTGGCTTTGCAGGGCGCCGATGCGCTGCTGATGACCGAGAAAGATGCGGTAAAATGCGAAACCTTCGCGCCGCCGGAAACTTGGGTGCTTCCGGTCGAAGCGCAGCTGGAACCCGATCTGGTGCAATGGGTAGTGGAGAAGCTCAATGGATCCCCGCCTGCTTGAAATCCTCGTCTGCCCGGTCTGCAAGGGCCCGCTCGATTTTCGCAAGCCGCAGCAGGAACTCGTCTGCAAGGCCTGCAAGTTGGCTTACCCGGTGCGCGACGACATTCCCGTCATGCTCGAAGAAGAGGCGCGCCAGCTGAGTCACGAGGAAGCGGCAGGCTGATTCTTCCGGCGGCGGGTGCGCAATGTCATTCAAGGTCGTCATCCCCGCACGTTTTGCCTCCAGCCGGTTGCCCGGCAAGCCGCTGGCCGATATCGCCGGCAAGCCGATGGTGGTGCGCGTGGCGGAGCGCGCGGCGCAAAGCACCGCCGCCGAAATCCTGGTCGCCACCGATAATGATGAGGTGAAAGCCGCCGTCGAGCAGCACGGCTTCGAAGCCGTCATGACGCGCGCCGATCATGCCAGCGGGACCGACCGCCTTGCCGAGGTCGCCGCGCAGCGCCGCTGGAGCGAAGATGTGATCGTCGTGAATGTGCAGGGCGACGAGCCCTGCATCGAGCCGGCGCTGATCGACCGGGTGGCGAAGGAGTTGGCCGGCGACGCCGAAGCCGCCGCGTCGACCGCCTGCCATCCGATCGGCAGCGTCGGGGACTTTCTCAATCCGAATGTCGTCAAGGTCGTCCGCGATGCACGCGGCCATGCCCTCTACTTCAGCCGCGCGCCGATTCCTTGGCCGCGCGACGCGTTCGCCGCATCGCAAGCGGGCCTGCCGGATGGAATTCCGGCAAAGCGCCATATCGGCATCTATGCTTATCGCGTGGCCTTTCTGCATCGCTATGGCGCGCTGGGTGCGGCGCCGGACGAATGCTTCGAGGCGCTCGAGCAGTTGCGCATTCTCTGGCATGGCTTCCGCATCCGCGTCATCGAGATTTTGCAGGCCCCGGAAGGCGGGGTTGATACACAGGAAGACCTGGAGCGTATCCGATGTAAGTTTGACGTAAGAAAAAATTGGCGGTAATGTTGCACGCTTAGGAAAATATACGATAAATCATATAGATATATAAGTTCAACTTGGGAGGGTAGTCATGAAATTAATACTGCTCGGCGCCCCCGGCGCCGGCAAGGGTACGCAGGCCGCTTTCATTACCGAGAAATACGGTATTCCACAGATCTCCACTGGCGACATGCTGCGGGCTGCCGTCAAGGCGGGCACGCCGCTGGGACTGGCGGCCAAGAAAGTCATGGATGCCGGCCAGTTGGTCTCGGACGACATCATCCTCGGACTCATCAAGGAGCGCTTGCAGCAACCGGATTGCGCCAAGGGCTTTCTTTTCGATGGCTTTCCGCGCACCATTCCGCAGGCCGAGGCGTTGCGCACGCAAGGCGTCGATCTCGACCTCGTGCTGGAGATCGACGTTCCCGACGAAGAAATCATCAAGCGCATGAGCGGACGGCGGGTGCATACGGCTTCCGGACGCACTTACCATATCGTTTTCAATCCGCCCAAGGTTGCCGGCAAGGATGATGTAACCGGTGAAGACCTGATTCAGCGCGAGGACGACAAGGAGGAGACCGTGAGGAAGCGACTGGATGTCTATCATAGCCAGACCAAGCCGCTGGTCGAGTTCTATTCCAGGTGGGCCGCTACGGGCGACCCGTGCGCGCCGAAATATCGCAGAGTGAATGGCGTTGGCCCCCTTGACGGCATTCGCGAGGCAATCTTGGCGGCGCTGAAATAACCAAACAAATCAAATGATTCCGATCCCTTGCCCACGCAGACAGGGGACGCCCATACTGGTATAATTAGGAGTTAAGGCATGAAAAACGCTTTTTATGCCCAGTCGGGCGGTGTGACTTCGGTCATCAACGCCAGTGCCTGCGGCGTCATCGAAACGGCGCGCAAGCACAAGGGCAAGATCGGCAAGGTATTTGCGGGACGCAACGGCATTATCGGCGCCCTGGCGGAAGACCTGATCGACACGAGCAAGGAATCGGCTAAGGCCATTGCGGCGTTGCGCCACACGCCGGCAGGGGCTTTCGGCTCATGCCGCTACAAGCTGAAGAGTATCGAGGAGCACAGGGCACAGTACGAACGCCTGATCGAGGTGTTCAGGGCGCACAACATCGGCTACTTCTTCTACAACGGCGGCGGCGATTCCGCCGACACCTGCCTCAAGGTGTCGCAGCTGTCGGAGACGCTGGGGTACCCGATCACCGCGGTGCACGTGCCGAAGACGGTCGACAACGACCTGCCGATCACGGACAACTGCCCCGGCTTCGGCTCGGTGGCGAAGTACATCGCGGTGTCCACCCGCGAAGCCACGCTGGACGTGGCGAGCATGGCGAAGACCTCGACCAAGGTGTTCGTCATCGAGGTGATGGGGCGCCACGCCGGCTGGATTGCTGCGGCAGGTGCGCTGGCATCGGACAAGGACATGGAGTTGCCTATCGTCGTCCTTTTCCCGGAAATCGCCTTCAACCAGGCGAAGTTTCTGGCGAAGGTGGATGCGACGGTGAAGAAGTTCGGTTATTGCACCGTGGTGGTGTCGGAGGGCGTGAAGGGCGCAGACGGCAAGTTCCTCTCTGATCAGGGCTTGCGCGATGCCTTCGGCCACGCCCAGTTGGGCGGCGTGGCGCCGGTGATCGCCGGCCTGGTGAAGAACGAACTGAATTTGAAGTACCACTGGGCGGTGGCGGATTATTTGCAGCGGGCGGCGCGTCACATTGCCTCGAAGACGGACGTGCTGCAGGCCTATGCCACAGGCAAGGCTGCGGTGGAGGTGGCGCTGAAGGGGCGCAATTCGGTGATGCCGGCGATCAAGCGGGTGTCCAACCGCCCCTACAAGTGGAAGATTGAGATCGCCGAACTGAAGGACGTGGCGAACAAGGAGAAGTTCATGCCGCGCGACTTCATCAGCGAAGACGGCTTCGGCATCACGGCCAAGTGCCGGCAGTACCTGACGCCGCTGATCCAGGGCGAGGATTACCCGCCCTACAAGAACGGACTGCCGCAGTACGTGCGGCTGAAGAACGTGGGTGTGAAGAAGAAGCTGGGCGAGTTCAAGGTTTGAAGGCGTTATGGGCGTGCGCCGCGCCCGCATAACAATTTTGGCGTATGGATAAAAGGTTGAGCAGTTCGGGAGGCGGCGGCGACGCCGTCTCGAGGTTTTCTCGTTAAGGAGGGAGTTCATGTCAGTAGCTTTGATGCTTGCGCTGGTATGCGCAGTGCTGGCCGTGGTCTACGGGGCCCTGTCCAGCAAGTGGATCCTCTCGCTGCCTGCGGGCAACGAGCGGATGCAGGAGATCGCCAAGGCGGTGCAGGAGGGCGCTTCGGCCTACCTCAACCGCCAGTACAAGACCATCGGCATGGTCGGTGCGGCACTGTTCCTGGTGATCGGCCTCGTTCCGCAACTCGGCTGGAAGACCGCTATCGGCTTCCTCATCGGCGCGGTGCTGTCCGGCGCGGCCGGCTACATCGGCATGAACGTCTCGGTGCGCGCCAACGTGCGCACGGCCGAGGCGGCGCGCGGCGGCATTGCCCCCGCCCTCAACGTCGCCTTCAAGGGCGGTGCCATCACCGGCATGCTGGTGGTCGGCCTGGGCCTGCTTGGCGTCGCCGGCTACTATGCCGTGCTGAAGGCGATGGGCGGCGCCAACGCCGATCTGCACCACATGATCGAGCCGCTGATTGGCCTGGCCTTCGGCTCCTCCCTGATCTCCATCTTCGCCCGTCTCGGCGGCGGCATCTTCACCAAGGGCGCAGACGTCGGCGCCGACCTGGTGGGCAAGGTCGAGGCCGGCATCCCCGAGGACGATCCGCGCAACCCGGCTGTGATCGCCGATAACGTCGGCGACAACGTGGGCGACTGCGCGGGCATGGCTGCCGACCTGTTCGAGACCTACGCCGTGACCATCGTCGCGACCATGGTGCTGGCCGCGTTGGTGATCAAGACCTCCCCCGGCCTGGGCGAGAACCTGCTGCTCTATCCGCTGGCGCTGGGCGGCGTGTCGATCATCGCCTCGATCGTCGGCTGCGCCTTCGTCAAGGCCGCCGACGGGGGCAAGATCATGAACGCACTCTATCGCGGCCTGATCGTCGCAGGCGTGCTGGCGCTGATCGCCTACTACCCGGTCACCCAGTGGCTGATCGGCGCGGGCGATCCGGCTGCCAAGATCACCACGATGAGCATGTTCGGCTGCTCGGTCGTCGGCCTCGTCCTGACCGCCGCCCTGGTGTGGATCACCGAGTACTACACCGGCACCGATTTCGCGCCGGTGAAGCACGTCGCCTCCGCCTGCCAGACCGGCCACGCCACCAACATCATTGCCGGCATCGGCGTCTCGATGAAGGCCTGCGCGCTGCCGGTGATCTCGGTGTGCGCCTCGATCTGGGCCGCGTACGCGCTGGGCGGCCTGTTCGGCATTGCCATCGCCGCGACCTCGATGCTCTCGATGGCCGGCATCGTCGTGGCGCTGGACGCCTACGGCCCGATCACCGACAACGCCGGCGGCATCGCCGAGATGTCGGGTCTGCCGAAGGATGTCCGCAACGTCACCGATCCGCTGGATGCCGTCGGCAACACCACCAAGGCGGTGACCAAAGGCTATGCCATCGGCTCCGCCGGCCTTGCCGCGCTGGTGCTGTTCGCCGACTATACCCATGGTCTGGAAGCAGCCGGCCTGAAGGGCATCACCTTCGACCTGTCCAACCACATGGTCATCATCGGCCTCTTCATCGGTGGCCTGATTCCCTACCTCTTCGCCGCCATGGCGATGGAGGCGGTGGGCCGTTCCGCCGGGGCGGTGGTGGTCGAAGTGCGCCGTCAATTCAAGGAGATCGCCGGCATCATGGAAGGCACGGCCAAGCCGGACTATTCCCGCGCGGTCGACATGCTGACCGTGGCGGCCATCAAGGAAATGATGATCCCGTCGATCCTGCCGGTGGCCGTGCCCATCGTCGTCGGCCTGGCCCTCGGCCCGCAGGCGCTGGGCGGCCTGCTCGTCGGCACCATCGTCACCGGCCTCTTCGTCGCCATTTCGATGACGACCGGCGGCGGCGCATGGGATAACGCCAAGAAATACATCGAGGACGGCCACTACGGCGGCAAGGGTTCCGATGCGCACAAGGCGGCCGTCACCGGCGACACCGTGGGCGACCCGTACAAGGATACGGCCGGCCCGGCGGTGAACCCGCTGATCAAGATCATCAACCTGGTGGCGCTGCTGATCGTGCCGTTGATGGCCTGATCTTAGAATCGCTGCAACAATACGGGCAACCTTCCGGTTGCCCGTTTTTTTTGTCGAGCATGGAAATGCACAAGTTGATCGGAATCCTGCTGGCCGCGCTATGGGCCGGATTGGCCGCAAACGCCTTTGCTGAGGCGCCATCTCAGCCCGAGGCGGCGAGCGGTGTCACTGCAGTCAAGGAGGCTCGGGGCCGCTTGTTTATGGCCGTGACGGCGAATCTGCTCGCCACCGATGCGGCGGTGGAGATCCTGCGGGCCGGCGGCACGGCGGCGGATGCGGCGATCGCGGCCCAGTTGGTGCTGAACCTGGTCGAGCCGCAATCCTCCGGACTGGGCGGCGGCGGTTTCCTGCTTTACCACGATGCGCGCGAGAATCGGCTGCGCGCCTACGACGGACGCGAGACAGCACCGAAGGCGGCGCGGCCCGAACGCTTCCTCGGCAGCGATGGCAAGCCGTTGCCCTTCTTCGAAGCGGTGGTGGGCGGCCGCTCGGTCGGCGTGCCGGGCCTGCCGGCGCTGCTCGATCTCGTCTACCGCAACCATGGCCGCATGCTCTGGCCGAAGCTGTTCGGGCCGGCATTGCGTCTCGCGGTGGAAGGTTTTCCGATGTCGCCGCGCCTGCACAAGTTGCTGGCGGAGGATCGCTACCTGCGCGAGGATTCCGCAGCACGCCGCCTCTACTACGAGACCGACGGCCGGCCCAAGTCGGTCGGCACGAGGATCGTCAACCGCGCCTACGGTTTTGCCCTGCTGGCGCTGGCGCAGCACGGTACGAAGATTTTCTACGAGGGGCCGATCGCACGCGACATCTCGGCCGCAGTGCGAGCGCATCCCAAAAATCCAGGCGACCTGAGCGAGCCGGATCTGGCCGGCTACAAGCCGGTCGAACGCGAGCCGGTCTGTGGCGAACGGCTCGGCGGCTACCGCGTCTGCGGCATGCCGCCGCCCAGTTCGGGCGGCATCGCCGTGCTGCAGATGCTGACTTTTGCCGAGCCCGTTTCGCAACAGGCGCCGCTGGCGCCGGAAACCGTGCATCGCTTCGCCGAGTCGGGGCGGCTGACTTTCGCCGATCGCGCCCGTTATCTGGCTGATCCCGCCTTCGTCGACATTCCCGTGAAGGCACTGCTCGACCCGGCGTATCTGGCGGCGCGCGCTCAGCTGATTCGCGCAGAGGCCAGCATGGGCCGCGCCGCGGCCGGCGAGTTGTCGGCGAAGCAGTCTCTGGGTGAGGACGCGCCGGCCGAACTGCCGGCGACGACGCATCTCTCCATCGTCGACGCCGAAGGCAGCGCCGTCGCGATGACCAGTTCGGTCGAGGCGGCCTTCGGCAGCCGCATCATGGTGCATGGCTTCCTGCTCAACAACCAACTGACGGATTTTTCCTTCAGGCCGGAGATGGATGGCAAGCCGGTCGCCAACCGCGTCGAGGCCGGCAAGCGCCCACTTTCCTCGATGGCGCCGACCATCCTCTACGACAAGGCGGGGCATGTCGCCGCCATCCTCGGTTCGCCCGGCGGCAGCCAGATCATCAACTACGTGGCGAAGACGATTCTGGCGCTGCTGGCCTGGAATCTCACGCCTGCCGAGGCGGTGGCGCTGCCGCATTACGGCAGCCGCAACGGCCCGACGGAACTTGAGCGCGGCACGCAGGCCGAGCAACTGCGGCCTGCGCTGGAGCGGCTCGGCCACACCGTGTCGGTGCAAGACATGACCAGCGGACTGTCGGTCATCCTGCGACGCGGTGACGACTGGATTGGCGCCGCCGACCCGCGCCGCGAGGGTGCGGCGCGAGGCGAGTGACTTACAGCTTGACGGTCGGATTGAGTGTGTAGACGCCGGTGATGCCGGCTTCGGCCAGCACATGGCCCTTGATCGCTTCGCGCACCTGTTGTCCGGTGAACTTGCCTTCGACGGGGCAGCGGGGAATATCCAGGGCGTAGAGCGTGAATACATAGCTGTGCGCGATTTCGTCGTTCCACGGTGGGCAGGGGCCGTCGTAGCCGAAATAGTCGCCGGCCATATCCTTGTCGCCGGCGAACCAGCCGGTGTAGTCGTTAAGGCCCTGGCGCGCGCCGCGTGCCGTGCCGGGACCGTTCTTCCCGCGCGGCATGACGTCCTGGGAGAATTCGCCGGCCTCGATGTGCGCAGGCAAGGTGGGCAGGTCGACCAGCACCCAGTGGAAGAAGTCCACGCGCGGCAGAGAGGCCGGCACCGTGCGCCCCTCCTGGTTGACGTCATCGCCGCGGCTCGGCACGTCGGGGTCGTGGCAGATCAGTACCAGAGACTTCGTGCCGGACGGTAGATCCGACCAGGCGAGATGCGGGTTGTGGTTGCCGCCCAGGCAGACATGGTTCTGGGCGTGCGGGATGCAGAAGGCGTTGTCGCCATGGATGATGCGGGTGAAACTCTCGGTCCAGAATTTCATGTGCCCTCCTCTGAATTAAGCTTTTCCCTTCTTGCTGAAATCCCTCGGCCTGAATCCCAGCAACCAGAGCATGCCGAAATAGGTCGCACCACCGGATGCCACCAGCGTCGCCAGCCGCAGGATGCGATCAAGGGCCGGCGTGCCGATCCAGTTCGCCGTTCCGCCCATGCCGAACCACAGGACGAGCCCCATCACGGCCAGCGCGATGAGCAACTTGACGACGAATATGCCCCAACCCGGCTGCGGCACGTAGTCGCCGTTGCGGCGCAGCCCGCGCCAGAGCAGCGCGGCGTTCAGGCAGGAAGCCAGGCCGATCGACAACGCCAAGCCGGCGTGGGCGAGCGGCAGGATGAAAGCGGCGTTCATTGCCTGGGTGGCGGCCAGCGTGACCAATGCGATCTTCACCGGGGTGCGGATATTCTGCCGCGCGTAGAAGCCCGGCGCCAGCACCTTGACCAGGATCAGTCCGGTCAGGCCGATGCTGTAGGCCACCAGCGCCTCGCGCGTTTTCAGCACATCCTCGGCCTGAAAGGCGCCGTAGTTGAATAGCGTGGCGAGTAGTGGCACCGCGAGCAGGGCGAGTGCCAGCGCCGCCGGCAAGGTGAGCAGGAAGGTCAGGCGCAGGCCCCAGTCGAGCAGGGCGGAGAACTCGCTGCGGTCGCCATCGGCGTGGCTTTTCGACAGGCTCGGCAACAGGATGGTGCCGAGCGCGGCGCCGAGCAGTCCGGCGGGGAATTCCATCAGCCGGTCGGCGTAGTAGAGCCAGGAAACGCTGCCGTGCGGCAGGAAGGAGGCGAAGATGGTGTTGATGAGCAGCGAGATCTGCGACACCGAGACGCCGAGCACTGCCGGCAGCATCAGCAGGAGAATGCGCCGCACCCCCTCGTCCTGCAAAGAAAAAGAGAAGCGCGGCAACATGCCGATCTTCGAAAGATAGGGCAATTGCAGGGCAAGCTGGAGCACGCCGCCGAGGAATACCGCCCAGGCGAGTGCCAGCACGGGCGGATCGAAATGCGGCGCGGCGAAGAGGGCCATGCCGATGAAGGAGAGGTTGAGCAGCACCGGCGTGAAGGCCGGCACGGCAAATCGGCTCCAAGTATTGAGGATGCCGCCTGCCAGCGACACCAGGGAAATGAACAGGATGTAGGGAAAGGCGATGCGGGTCAGTTCGACCGTCAATTCGAATTTGGCGGCATCGGCAGCGAAGCCCGGTGCGGAAACGTAGATCAGCACCGGCGTTAGGGCGATGCCGAGCAGGGTTACTGCCAGCAGGGCCAGGAATAGCAGCGTGGCAACGTGGTCGACGAGAAGCTTCGTTTCGCCGGGCTCGCGGCGATTCTTGTACTCGCCCAGGATGGGCACGAAGGCCTGCGAGAAAGCTCCTTCGGCAAACATGCGCCGCAACAGGTTGGGCAGACGGAAGGCGACAAAAAATGCGTCGGTGACCATCCCGGCGCCAAAGGCGCGGGCGATAACGAAATCCCGCACGAAGCCCAGAATGCGCGACAACAGCGTCATGCTGCTGACCGTGGCGAGGGCCTTGAGCAGATTCATGCCGCAATGGTATCGGTTTCGCGAATCCGTCGCGCAGCTTGCTTTTCTGCCGGAAAGGGCTTAAAATGCGCCCCTTTTCCAAGCCCTTAGCAGAGTTACATGGCCAATACCGCACAAGCCCGTAAACGCGCCCGCCAGGCGATTAAGTGCCGCGCCCGCAATTTCAGCCAGCGCTCCGAGTTGCGCACCGCCATCAAGCGCGTGCGCCAGGCGATTTCCGCCGGCGACAAGGCAGCCGCCCAGAAGGTTCTCAGCGAGTCGATGGGAACCATCGACAGCATTGCCGACAAGAAGATCATCCACAAGAACAAGGCGGCTCGCCACAAGAGCCGTCTGTCCGCCGCCATCAAGGCGCTGTAAGGGCAGCAAGTCCTGAATATGGCGACCGGTTCCGGTCGCCATTTCTTTTTCCGTCGCCCGCTCAGTCATCCGACTTGGCGTCGGGGCGGCCGGTCAGAATTACCTGAAGCTCGTTGTCCCTGGCGAAGCTGCCTAGGAAGTTGTAGGCCATCGGCTCGACTTCGTAGAGGCGGGCCGCGACATACACGCATTTTTCGCCCAGATGCAGGCCGGGGCGCACATAGGGCGAGTAGCTCATGCGGTGGTCGGCGCCGAAGGCGGACATGATTCCGCACAGGCGTTCGGCCCAGTCGCTGGGACGGAACTTCCTGCCGTCCAAGGTCAGGCCGACGATGATGAAATTTTCCGGGCGCTTCTCTGACATGGGTCTTGCGACCGTTACGCTCGTGGCGCTTACTGCGAGCTCATTTTGTATTGCGGCATGCAATGGCGCCTACCGCAACAAAGAGAAATTTTATCAGAAAACCTCAATCTCTTTTATGCGCATATCAACTGAATTATGCCTTGTGCAGAACATGTGGATTTCGCTCAACAAATAGGCAGGAAGCATTAAACCCAAGAAAAATAAAGACCTGGCTTGTATATTTCGGAATGCCTGCATATACTTCATAGATCCCATTGACCTGAATGGGTATTTATATGCAGGCACCCATGCTCACAAAGTACGGTTTCCGTATCAGGACTCGAGTCGGTCTGGTTGTGGATAACCTGTTGATACCTGGACGTGACGCGACCGAGGCGGAGCGCAAGCTGCGCCAGATTTATCGCGATTGCGAGATTCTTTCCCGGAGTTGCCAGCAGCCAGCGGCGAAGGCTGTGCCTGCCAGCTATGAAGACGTGATCGCCTTGATTACGCGCTAGAAGAAGTCTTTCCTTATCAGTTCCCCCGTCAGTGCGGCGTAATCTTCGGCGCCGCGCGAAGATGCGGCGTGGCTGAAGATGTCGCGGTTGCAGGCTGGGGCTTCCGCCACCGCTACGTTTTCCGAGATCACTGTCTCGCAGACCTCTTCCCCGAGTTGCTCGACCAGGCGTTTCTGGATCTCGAAACTCATGTTCCGGCGCCGGTCGAAGCGGGTCAGCACGTAGCGGCGCTCGACGCGCCGCTTGAGCACAGGTTCGAGCGCCTGCAGGGTGCGTTCCACCTGCAGCGCACCGCGCAGGGCGAGGAAGTCGGAGGAGACGGGAACCAGTATCCGGTCGGCGGCAAACACGGCATTCAAGGAAAGCACGCCGAGGAAGGGGCAGCAATCGATCACCACGTTGCACTCGCCGCGGTCGGTACCCAGCTGGTTGAGACCCTCGTTGAGGCGGTTGAGGATGGTCGGCCCCTTGCCGAAGACCGAGTCGACCTTGATGAGTTCGGCGTGGGCGGGAATCAGTTGGCCAATGCCTTCCCATTCGATCTGCAATTGCGCCAGCGGCGTCCCATCATGGTAAAAGGCAAATACGCTGTCGGCGACGTCTCCCAGCGCTTTTCCATGCACCGCCGAGAGGTGGGCCTGCGGGTCGAGATCGACCATCAGCACGCGCTGTTCCCGGCGCGCCAGGGCGGCGGCAAGATTGAGCGCGGTGGTCGTCTTGCCGACCCCGCCTTTCTGGTTGAAAACGGCGATGCGGGCCATGCCGCGAAGTATATACAAGAAGGCAGTTTTCACTTAAGATGCTTGTGTGAGCAAGGCGGCGCAAGCCGCCTTTCGCTTTTTGCAGTGGATACTCGATCATGTCGCATCTGATGAACACCTATGCCCGGCTGCCCGTCGCCTTCACGCACGGGCAGGGCGCCCGGGTCTTCGATGAGGCCGGCCGCGGCTACCTTGACGCGCTGGCGGGGATTGCCGTCTCCACGCTCGGCCACGCTCACCCGCGCCTGGTCAAGGCCATCGCCGACCAGGCCGGGCGCATCCTGCATGCCTCCAACATCTATCGCATCCGCGAGCAGGAGCAGCTGGGCGATCGCCTGGCGGCGCTGTCGGGCATGGACGAAGCCTTTCTCTGCAACTCCGGCTGCGAGGCCAACGAGGCCGCCATCAAGCTGGCGCGCATGTGCGGCCATCAGAAGGGCATCGACTCACCGGCCATCGTCGTCATGGAGAAAGCCTTCCATGGGCGCACCCTGGCCACGCTGTCGGCCACCGGCAACCGCAAGGTGCAGGCCGGCTTCGAGCCGCTGGTCGGCGGTTTCGTGCGCGTGCCCTTCGACGATCTCGCCGCCGTCGAGAACATCGCCGCCGGCAACGTGGTCGCCGTGCTGCTGGAGCCGATCCAGGGCGAGGGGGGCATCCATGTCGCCCGCGCCGAATACCTGCAGGGCCTGCGCCGCATTTGCGACGAACGCGGCTGGCTGCTCATGTTCGACGAGATCCAGTGCGGCCTCGGCCGCACCGGCTACTGGTTTGCCTCACAGCATGCCGGCGTCAAGCCGGACGTGATGACCCTCGCCAAGGGCCTTGGCTCGGGCGTGCCGATCGGTGCCTGCCTGGCCGCCGGCCCGGCCGCCGGCGTCTTCAAGCCCGGCAACCATGGCTCCACCTTCGGCGGCAATCCGCTGGCCTGCACGGCGGCGCTGACCACCCTGGCGGTGATCGAGGAAGATGGGCTGCTCGCGCGCGCCGCCGCGCTCGGTGCGAAGCTGCGCGGCGCCTTTGCCGGCGCGCTCGAAGGGCAGGCCGGCGTCGTCGCCATCCGCGGCGACGGCCTGATGATCGGCATCGAGCTGGACCGCCCCTGCGGCGAGCTGGTCATGCGGGCCCTGGAACGGGGGCTGCTCATCAACGTCACCGCCGAGAAGGTGGTGCGCCTGCTGCCGGCGCTCGTCTTCAGCGATGCGGATGCCGAGGAGCTGGTGTCGATACTCTCCGCACTCATCCGCGAATTCCTGGCCTGAGGACGGTCCGCCATGGCCGCACCGAAGCATTTCTTGCAGCTGAGGGACCTTTCCCGCGAGGAGCTGGAACACGTCTTCGTCCGCACGCGCTGGATCAAGGACCAGTTCAAGCGCTATGAGCCGTACCATCCGCTGTTCGACCGCACCCTGGTGATGATCTTCGAGAAGCAGAGCACGCGCACGCGGCTGTCCTTCGAAGCCGGCATGCACCAGCTGGGCGGCGCGGCGATCTTCCTCAGCACGCGCGACTCCCAGCTCGGCCGCGGCGAGCCGGTGGAAGACGCCGCCCAGGTGATTTCGCGCATGTGCGACATCGTCATGATCCGCACCTTCGAGCAGGACATCATCGAGCGTTTCGCGCGGCATTCGCGCGTGCCGGTGATCAACGGCCTCACCAACGAGTATCACCCCTGCCAGATCCTTGCCGACATCTACACCTTCATCGAGCATCGCGGCGCGATCGAGGGCAAGACCGTGGCCTGGATCGGCGATTCCAACAACGTCTGCAACACCTGGCTGCAGGCGGCCGAGGTGTTCGGCTTCAACGTGCATGTATCGACGCCGCCCGGCTACGAGGTCGAGCCGGAGCGCGCCGGTCTGTTCGGCACCGACCATTACGAGGCCTTTTCCGATCCGATGGATGCGGTGCGCGGCGCCGATCTTGTCACCACCGACGTGTGGACTTCGATGGGCTTCGAGGCTGAGAACGAGGCGCGCCGGCAAGCCTTCGCCGACTGGCAGGTGGATGCCGAGATGATGCGGCAGGCCGCGCCAGACGCCCTCTTCATGCACTGCCTGCCGGCGCACCGCGGGGAAGAGGTGTCCGCGGAGGTGATCGACGGTTCGCAAAGCGTGGTGTGGGACGAGGCCGAGAACCGCTTGCACACCCAGAAGGCGCTGATGGAGTACCTGCTGCTCGGGCGCGTGAATTCCTGACCATTCGAAAAAGACGATCATGAGCAAAACCAAGAAGCCTGCCGGTGCCAAAAAAGTGGTGCTCGCCTACTCGGGCGGCCTCGACACCTCCGTCATCCTGAAGTGGCTGCAGGACACCTACGGATGCGAAGTCGTCACGTTCACCGCCGACCTCGGCCAGGGCGAGGAACTGGAGCCGGCGCGCGCCAAGGCGCTCAAGTTCGGCGTGAAAAAGCAGGACATCTTCATCGACGACCTGCGCGAGGAGTTCGTGCGCGACTTCGTCTTCCCGATGTTCCGCTGCAACACGATCTACGAGGGCGAGTACCTGCTCGGCACCTCGATCGCGCGCCCGCTCATCGCCAAGCGGCTGGTGGAGATCGCGAAGAAGACCGGTGCCGACGCGATCTCGCACGGCGCCACCGGCAAGGGCAACGACCAGGTGCGCTTCGAGCTGGGCGCCTACGCGCTGATGCCCAACGTCAAGATCATCGCTCCCTGGCGCGAGTGGGATCTGCTCTCGCGCGAGAAGCTGATGGCCTACGCCGAGACGCACGGCATTCCGGTGGACATGAAGCACAAGAAGGGCGGCTCGCCCTATTCGATGGATGCCAACCTGCTGCACATCTCCTACGAAGGGCGTCATCTGGAGAATCCGGCGGCCGAGGCCGAGGAGTCGATGTGGCGCTGGACGGTCTCGCCGGAGAAGGCGCCGAACAAGGCCGAGTACCTCGACCTCGAATTCAAGGCGGGCGATCTGGTGGCCATCGATGGCAAGAAGATGAAGCCGCATGAACTGCTCGCCACACTCAATCGGCTCGGCGGCAGGCACGGCGTCGGCCGCCTCGACCTGGTCGAGAACCGCTACGTCGGCATGAAGTCGCGCGGCTGCTACGAGACGCCGGGCGGCACCATATTGCTCCGCGCGCACCGCGCCATCGAGTCGGTGTGCATGGACCGCGAGGTGGCGCACCTCAAGGACGACCTGATGCCGCGCTACGCCAGCTTGATCTACAACGGCTACTGGTGGAGCCCGGAGCGCCGCGCCCTGCAGGCGCTGATCGACCACACGCAGCAGAATGTGAATGGCTGGGTGCGCCTCAAGCTCTACAAGGGCAACGTCATCGTCACCGGCCGCGACTCGAAGACCGACTCGCTGTTCGACCCGACCATCGCCACATTCGAGGACGACGCCGGCGCCTACGACCAGCGCGACGCCGGTGGCTTCATCAAGCTGAACGCCCTGCGCATGCGCATCGCGGCGAACCGGACGCGGCGCAAACGCTGAGGATGGGAAGCACGCTGTTCGGCTTCACCGAGCAGGAGGTGGCCGATTTCGGCCTGACCTTCCTGGTCGGCGGCTTCATGCTCTTCATGCTGTTCATCATCGGCGAACTGGCGTGGAAGTCTAAAGCGGGCAAGATCGGCACCTTCGTGCTGTTTTTCGTGCTGGCCTTCGGCATGCTCGGCTTCGTCGCCAAGGCCGTCATCAAAAAGTTCTGGGGAATCTGACATGACGCAATTCGATAATGTTTCGCTGGTGAAGAAGGCCAATGTCTATTTCGACGGCAAATGCATCAGCCATACCGCGCTGTTTGCCGACGGCACGAAGAAGACGGTCGGCGTGATCTTCCCGTCGCAGCTGGTCTTCAACACCGCCGCGCCGGAGGTGATGGAAATCAACGCCGGCCGCTGCCGCGTGCGCCTGCAGGGCGAAAGTCAGTGGCGGGAATACGGCGCCGGCGAATCTTTCAGCGTGCCGGGCAACAGCAGTTTCGACATCGAGACCCTCGAACTGCTGGATTACGTCTGCCATTTCGGCTAGGCGCGATCCCGCAGGCGGACGCGGATTCTTCTTGGGAGGGAAAGCCATGCCTTCATTCGACATCGTTTCCGAAGTCAACAAGGTCGAACTGCGCAATGCCGTCGAGCAGTCGAACAAGGAGATCGCCAACCGCTTCGACTTCAAAGGCTCCGATGCCCGCGTCGAGCAGGGGGAGGATGCGCTCACCCTTCATGCCGACGATGAGTTCAAGCTCGGCCAGGTCTACGACATCCTCACCGCCAAGCTGGCCAAACGCGGCGTCGACGTGCGCTTCCTCGAGCGCGGCGATGTCGAGAAGGTGAGCGGCAACAAGGTGAAGCAGGCCGTCGCCGTCAAGGAGGGCGTCGGCGGCGAGTTGGGCAAGAAGCTCGTCCGCATCGTCAAGGACAGCAAGCTCAAGGTGCAGGCCTCGATCCAGGGCGAGGCGGTGCGCGTCTCCGGCGCCAAGAAGGACGTGCTCCAGGAAACCATCGCGCTGCTGCGCAAGTCGGTGACCGACGTGCCGCTGCAGTTCAGCAACTTCCGGGACTGATCAGTCCCGCTTCAGCCCCACGATCCAGCGCGCGTAGATGCGGTCGGCGACCGCGTTGAGCGCCGCCACCTTCAGCGCCATGCAGGTCTGCATCACTTCCGGCGCTTGCACCGCCGGGCTTTCTGAGGCGGCGATCTCGGCGGCGCCGTCCTGGCACCACTGGCGGATCATGTCCTCGGTCATCTCGACGTGGCATTGCATGCCGAAGATCCTGCCGAGGGCATAGGCCTGGTTGGCGCAGCGATCGCTCTCCAGCAGCCGCACCGCACCGGGCGGGATGCTGAAGGTCTCGCCGTGCCAGTGGAAGGTCTCGAAGCCGGCCAGGTCGCCGAACCAGTCATGCGCCGTTTCGTTGTCGAGCACGCGCACCGGTCCCCAGCCGATCTCCTTCACCGGGTTCTCCGTGATGACGCCGCCCAGCGCCTTGGCGATGAGCTGGCCGCCCAGACAGTGCCCGAGCACCGGCAGATCGGCTGCGGCAGCGGCATGGATCAGGGCGCAGGATTGCGCTACCCAGGGCAGCGGATCGTTGACGCTCATCGGACCGCCCATGAAGACCAATCCGGAAAAGTCGTCGACGCCGGCCGGAACGGCCTCGTTTTCGTCGATGCGGATCAGTGTCCACGGGATCGAGTGACGGTCGAGGAATGTGGCAAAATAGCCCGGACCTTCGCTGTAGAAGTGGCGGAAAATGGCAACGGGTTTCATGGCGTTTCGATGGATTCGCAGGCTGGCTCATTCTAGCCTGTTTGCGCTCGGCCTGGCAGCTGCGGCGTTCCCCGTTTGGGCGGTGGATGTGGGCGTGGTCGGGCTGTTCCCAGGCAAGGCCGTGCTGGTCATCGACGGCGGCGCGCCGCGCACGGTTGCCGTTGGCGCCAGCGTCGCCGGGGTCAGGCTGCTGGCGGTAGACCAGGACAGCGCCACGGTCGACATCGGCGGCAAGCGCCAGCGCCTGGCCATCGGCCAGCACGCCCACTCCGGTGGCGACGGCGGCGGGCCGCAGGTCATCAGCCTGACGGCCGATGCGCGCGGGCATTTCATCACCACCGGCACGGTCAATGGCGCGACGATCCGCTTCATGGTCGACACCGGCGCCACCAGCGTGGCCCTCGGGGCTTCCGATGCGCGCCGCGCCAACATCAGCCTGTCCAATGCGCGCCCCATCCTGGTGCAGACGGCGAACGGCATCGTCCAGGCCTGGGTAGTCACGCTGAGCAGTGTGCGCGTGGGGGATGTCACGCTGAACGAAGTCGAGGGTACGGTGCATCAGCACGACATGCCGATGGCGTTGCTCGGCATGAGCTTCCTCAACCGCATGGAAATGAAGCGCGACGGCCAGTCCCTGACATTGCGCAAGCGCTATTAGAATTGAACGCGAAACAGCAACATCCGGGTAAGGGCATGCTTGCACCGACGGCGGACTGGCTGCGGCAACGCCTGGCCGGACCGCTCCGGCTGCAGGCTGTGGAGGAGGATGCCGTTCCGCAGGGACTGACTTCTGCCGCGGTGCTGGTGCCGATCATTGAGCGGCCCCAGGGGCTCACCGTGCTGTTCACCCAGCGTACCGCCCATCTCAACGACCATGCCGGACAGGTGAGTTTTCCCGGCGGCCGTTGCGAGGAAACCGACCCCTCGCCGGTATTTACGGCACTGCGCGAAACCGAGGAGGAGATCGGCCTCGATCCGGCCCTTGTCGAGGTGCTCGGCCTGCTGCCCGAATACCGCACCGGCACCGGCTTCAGCGTCACGCCGGTGGTCGGCCTGGTGCGGCCGCCTTTCGAACTGGCGCCGGACAGCTTCGAGGTGGCCGAGGTGTTCGAGACGCCGCTCGCCTTCCTGCTTGACCCGGCCAACCATCAGCGCCACAGCATGGAGATCGGCGGCATCGTGCGCCATTACTACGCGATGCCCTATGAAGGCTATTTCATCTGGGGCGCCACCGCCGGCATGCTGGTGAGCCTGCGCCGGCTGCTTTACGAAGAGTAATGCGATAATCCGGGGAAAACCGGCCAGTCTCGTCAATGACCGTCATCTCCCTTATCGTGGTCCTGCTGCTCGAACAGCTGCGCCCCCTGTCCGAGCGCAAGGCGGTGGCCGTGCCGCTGTCGCATTACGCGCGCTTCTTCGAGGGGCATTTCAACGACGGCCAGGAGCGCCATGGCACGATTGCCTGGCTGCTGGCCGTGCTGCCGGCCACCGTTGCCTGCGCTGCGCTGTATTTCGCCCTGGCGGCGGTGAATCCGCTGCTCGGCTTTGCCTGGAACGTGGCGATCCTCTACCTGACGCTGGGCTTCCGCCAGTTCAGCCACTACTACACCGACATCCACCTGGCGCTGCGCATGGGAGAGACGGAGCGCGCGCGGGCCCTGCTGGGCGAGTGGCGCGGCCGCTCGGCCGACGGGCTCAACGCCACCGAGATCGCCCGCCTGGCGATGGAGGAAGCGCTGGTCTCCTCGCATCGGCACGTTTTTGCGGTGATCGTCTGGTTCGTCCTGCTGCCGGGTCCGGCCGGCGCCCTGCTCTACCGGCTGTCGTATTATTTCACCAGCCGTTGGGGCGGGCGCCGCGATGCCGAATTTGGCGCCTTTGGCCGCTTTGCCAGGAGGGCTTTTGCCGTCGTCGACTGGCTGCCGGTGCGCATTACCGCAGCGGCCTTCGCCATCGTCGGCGATTTCGAGGACGCCGTGTACTGCTGGCGCACGCAGGCGGCGCGCTGGCCGGACGAGGCAGCGGGTATACTGCTTGCCAGTGGTGCCGGTGCGCTGGGCGTGCGCTTGGGGCTGCCGATTGTCGAATCGGGCGAAGTCACGGAAAGACCCGAACTGGGGCTCGGCGAGGAGGCCGACGCCGATTTCATGCAGAGCGGAATCGGCCTGGTGTGGCGCACACTGGTGCTCTGTCTGTTGCTGTTGACCCTGCTGGGCATTGCCAGCTGGGCAGGCTGATTTTCACAGGAGTTCGAAATGGCTGACAAAAGAGAAGTGGTGGTTTTGAGTGCCGTGCGCAGCGCGGTGGGCGGCTTCGGCGGTTCCCTCTCGGGCATGGAACCGGCCGAACTCGGCGGGCTGGTGTTCAAGGAGGCGATCGCCCGCGCCGGCGTCGACCCGAAGCAGATCAGCTTTGCCACGGTCGGCAACTGCATCCCGACCGAATCGCGCTATGCCTACGTGGCGCGCGTGTCGACCATCCAGGCCGGCATGTCGATGGACTCGGTGGCCTTCGCGGTGAACCGCCTGTGCGGCTCCTCGCAGCAGGCCATCGTCAGCTCGGCGCAAGCCATCCTGCTCGGCGATGCCGATTTCGCGCTCGGCGGCGGCGTCGAGGTGATGTCGCGCGGCGCCTACCTTATGCCGACGCTGCGCTCGGGGGCGCGCATGGGCGACACGCAGGCGATCGACGCCATGGTGGCGGTGCTGACCGACCCGTTCGGCGTCGGCCACATGGGCATCACCGCCGAGAACCTGGCGGTCAAGCACGGTATCGGCCGCGAGGCGCAGGATGCCTTCGCCGTCGAATCGCAGAACCGCGCGGCGAAGGCCATCGCCGAGGGCCGCTTCAAGTCGCAGATCGCGCCGATCACCCTGAAGACGAGGAAGGGCGACGTGGTGTTCGACACCGATGAGCATCCGCGCGCCGGCACGACGATGGAAACGCTGGCGAAGATGAAGCCGGCCTTCAAGAAGGACGGCACGGTGACGGCCGGCAACGCCTCTGGCATCAACGATGCCGCCGCCGCGCTGATCCTCGCCGATGCCGCCAAGGCGGCCGCCGGCGGCCACAAGCCGATCGCCCGCCTGGTCGCCTACGCCATCGCCGGCGTGCCCAACGACGTGATGGGCGAGGGTCCGATTCCCTCGACCAAAGTCGCCCTGCAGAAGGCCGGGCTGACGCTGGACAAGATCGACGTCATTGAGTCCAACGAAGCGTTTGCCGCGCAGTCGCTGACCGTCGCCAAGGGTCTCGGTTTCGACCCGGCCAAGACCAACGTCAATGGCGGCGCCATCGCGCTGGGCCACCCCGTCGGCGCCACCGGCGCGGTGATCGTCACCAAGCTGCTGCACGAGCTGATCCGCACGAACGGTCGCTACGGCATCGCCACCATGTGCATCGGCGGCGGCCAGGGCATCACGACGATCTGGGAACGCGTGTAAAGCCGCATTGCCGTTTGTTCCTGCAAAGGGCCGGGCGACCGGCCCTTTCTCATTCGCGCTCGGAATAGGTCGGCAGGGTGATGCGGTAGGCCATGGCGAGCAGGCGCGCGGCGAGCACCGCCGCCATGCCGATCCAGGCGGCGGCGACCGGCGAGAGGCCGAGCGCTTGCAGGCCGACCAGCACCAGCGCGCCGAACCAGGCCGCCGAGGCGTAGAGCTCGCCGCGCACGAAGACCAGCGGCACCTCGTTGCAGAGCACGTCGCGCAGCACGCCACCGACCACGCCCGTGATGACGCCGAGCAGGCTGGCCACCAGCCAGGGCGCCTGCCATTCCAGCGCGACCTGGGTGCCGACGATGGTGAACAAGGCCAGGCCGACCGCGTCCGGGATGAGGAACAGGTGCGGCGGCAGGCGCAGTCCGCGCACGGCGAAGAACACCGCCAGCGTCGTCGCCAGGGCGACGACGAGATAGGTCTGGTCGCCGATCCAGAACACCGGCCGGTCCAGCAGCAGGTCGCGCACCGTACCGCCGCCCAGCGCGGTGGCGCAGCCCACCATCGTCACGCCGACGAGATCCATCTTCTTGCGGCCGGCGTCGAGCACGCCGGTCAGCGCGTTCACCGCGACGGCGGCGAGGCCGACCCAGTAGAGCAGGTTGTCCATGGGAGCCGAGTGTAGCGGTTTCGCCGCCGTGCTGCAGGGACTGACTTTACAGCGGCTTGTCGCAGGCGGCGCACAGCGCGTGGAACTGTTCCAGGCGGCGCGGCACGATGGCGCCGGCGGCGACGGCAGCCTTGATCGCGCAGTCCGGCTCGTCGCGATGGCGGCAGTCGCGGAAGCGGCAGGTGTCCAGATAAGGCAGGAATTCGCGGAAGCCCTGCTCGATCTCGGCGCGCGTCAGGTGCGCCAGACCGAATTCCTGCATGCCGGGGCTGTCGATGAGGCTCGTTTCGGCGTCGAGCCGGTAGAGCCGCACGTGGGTGGTGGTGTGCTTGCCGGAGTCGAGCGCCTCAGAGATCTCGCGCACGGCGGCCTGCGCGTCCGGCAGCAGGGCATTGATGAGCGTCGATTTGCCCATGCCGCTTTGTCCCACCAGCACGCTCGTCTGCCCGGCAAGATGCGGACGGAGCGCCTGCGCATCGCGCCTGGCGCTCAGTTCCACCAGCGGGTAGCCGAGCGTCGTAAAGGGCGCGAGCTGGCGGCGGGCCGCCTCGATCCTGTCGGCGAGGTCGGCCTTGTTCAGCACAATCACGACACGCATGCGCTGTTGCTCGGCGGCGACGATGCAGCGCGTCACCAGCTCGTCGCTGAAGGAAGGCTCGGCGGCGACGACGATGAGCGCCTGCGTGGTATTCGCGGCGAACAGCTTCTGGCGGTGCGCATCGCTGCGGTAGAGCAGGGTGCGGCGCGGCGCCACCGCCGCGATGACGCCGTGATCCGGTGCGGACAGCTCGACGCTGACACGGTCGCCGCAGGCGAGATGGCTTTTCTTGCCGCGCGGGTAGCACAGCGCCAGGCCGCCGTCGTCCAGTTCGATTTCGTATTGCCGGCCGAAGGCGGCGACGACAGTGCCGGTCCGGTTCAAGGGCGGAGCAGCGCTTCGATCTTCGCCGCGCAGATGAGGTCGTTGCGGGAGACGCCGCCGACGGAGTGCGTCGACCAGGCCACCCGGCAGAGGCCGTAGCCGAAGGTGATGTCGGGGTGGTGGTCCTGTTCCTGCGCGATGCGTGCGACCGCATTGACGAAGGCCAGCGTCGCCTCGTAGCCGGGGAAGGGGAAGGACTTGGCGATGGCCTCGCCGTTTCCCTCCCAGCCGGGCAGCAGCGCCAGCGCGGCGGCCAGCGCCGCCGCATCCAGGCGCTGGTCCGCGCCGCTCAGGGGCCGGCAGGCCCCTTCGGCCAGTTCCGCAAAAGTCAGTCTCCGTGGCACGGCGGCAAGATCCTCTCAGGCGGCCTGCAGGTGCGCGATGCGCGCCGCCGCCGGCGGGTGGGAGTCGTAGAAGGCGGAATACAGCGGGTCCGGAGTCAGCGTGGCGGCGTTGTCGCGGTAGAGCTTGACCAGCGCGGCGACCAGGTCGCCGGCCTGCGTCTGCTCGGCGGCGTAAGCATCGGCCTCGTACTCGTGGCGGCGGGAAAGCGCGCTCGTCAGCGGCGACAGCGGAAAGACGAACAGCGGGACAGCCAGCGAGAACAGCACCAGCGCCGCGGCGGTGTCCTGGGCCTGCATGCCGAGACCCCGGTAGAACCACGGCGCGTCGATCAGGCTGCCGAGCAGCCAGAGCAAGCCGAGGCTCGCCAGCGCCAGCACGGCGATGCGCTTCCAGACATGGCGCCGCTTGTAGTGACCGAGCTCGTGCGCCAGCACCGCCTCGACCTCGGCCGGCGCGAGCTTCTCCAGCAGGGTGTCGAAGAAGACGATGCGCTTGGCCTGGCCGAAGCCGGTGAAGTAGGCGTTGCCGTGGGCCGAGCGCTTCGAGCCGTCCATGACGAACAGGCCGCTGGCACGGAAGCCGCAGCGCGCGAGCAGCCGCTCGATGCGCTCCTTCAGGACGGCGTCGCCGAGCGGGGTGAACTTGTTGAACAGCGGCGCGATCAGGGTCGGGTAGATGGCGAGCCCCAGCAGGTTGAAGCCGAGCCAGACCAGCCAGACGTAGAACCACCAGTGGGTACCCATCCGCTCCATCAGCCACAGCACCGCCGTGAGCAGCGGCAGGCCGATGGCGGCGCCGAGCAGCGTCCCCTTGACGAGGTCGACGAGGAACAGCCGCAGGGTCATCTTGTTGAAGCCGAAACGCTCCTCGATGACGAAGGTGCGGTAAAGCGAGAAAGGCAGGTCGATAGCCGAGTTGAGGACGACGAGCCCGGCGATGAAGGCGAGGCCATGCATCAGGCCGCCCATGCCGAGCGCCGTCCAGCCCGCGTGCATCGCCTGCAGCAGGCCGCCCAGCGTCAGCGCCAGGACGAACAGGGCGCCGACGACCACCTCGACCATGGCCAGGCGCATGCGCGCGGTGGTGTAGTCGGCGGCGCGCTGATGGGCTTCCAGCGCGATGGCGTCGCGGAACGGCGCCGGCACGGCGCCGCGGTGGGCGGCGATGTGCCGCACGTGGCGCCGCGCCAGCCACAGGCGCAGCGCGGTGGTCAGGACCAGGGCGGCGAGGAACAGCGCGGTGAAGGCGGCGGTCATTGCAGGATCATGAAAGGATATGAACTATGACAGAATGCAGGCTTTCGAATTCCCGAAAATTATGGCACAGGACAACAACAACCTGATCTGGCTGGACATGGAAATGACCGGCCTCGACCCCGATCTCGACAGGGTCATCGAGATCGCCATGGTGGCGACCGACAGCGCGCTCAACACACTGGCCGAGTCGCCCGTGGTGGTAGTGCACCAGCCCGACGCCGTGCTCGACGCCATGGACGACTGGAACAAGAACACCCACGGCAAGTCGGGTCTGATCGACAAGGTGCGCGCGTCGACGACCGACGAAGCCGCGGCGACCGGAATTCTGCTCGCCTTCATGCGCGAATTCGTGGCCGAGCGCACCTCGCCGATGTGCGGCAACTCGATCTGCCAGGACCGCCGCTTCATGGCGCGCTGGCTGCCGGGCCTGGAAGCGTACTTCCACTATCGCAACCTCGACGTCAGCACGCTCAAGGAACTGGCGCGGCGCTGGAAGCCGGAGGTCTACAAGGGCGTGGTGAAGAAAGGCGCGCATACGGCGCTGGCCGACATCCACGAATCGATCGAGGAGTTGCGTTACTACCGCGACAATTTCATCCGGCCGTAATCAGGCTTTCGGCATGGCGCGGATCGCCGCCAGCAGGCCAGCGGTGGAGGCATCGAACTCGCCTTCGCCGGTGAGCATCTTAGGCAGGATCTCGCGTGCCATCTGCTTGCCGTGCTCGACGCCCCACTGGTCGAAGCTGTTCACTCCCCACAGGCAGCCCTGCGCCGCCACCTTGTGTTCGTAGAGCGCGATGAGATTGCCCAGTGCGCGCGGTGTCAGCGCCGGCATGAGCAGCGTGGTGCTGGGCTGGTTGCCGGGACAAACCAGATGCGGGGCGAGACGTTCCGCTTCGGCCGTGTCTTTTCCCGCGGCGATCAGCTGCGCCGTCGCTTCCTCCAGCGATTTCCCTTTCATCAGCGCCGCGCCCTGCGCCAGCGCATTGGCGACCAGTGCCTCCTGCTCCGGGCCGGACTCGCCGACCGGCACCACGAAGTCGATCGGCGTCAACCGCGTACCCTGGTAAAAGAGCTGGTGGAAGGCGTGCTGGCCGACCGAGCCGGCCATGCCCCAGAGGATGGGCGCGGTGGCGCAGCCGACCGCTTCGTTGTCGAGGGTGACGCGCTTGCCGTTGCTCTCCATTTCCAACTGCTGCAGATAGGCCGGCAACAGTCCCAGGCGATGCGCATAGGGAATCACGGCGAGCGATTCGGCGCCGAGGAAGTCGATATTCCACAGGCCGATGAGTGCCATCAGCACCGGCAGGTTTTCGGCGTAGGGGGCGGAAAGGAAATGCTCGTCCATCTCGCGCGCGCCGGCGAGCAGGTCCTCGAAGGCATCCATGCCGATCGAGCAGGCGAGCGGCAGGCCGATCGCCGACCACATCGAGAAGCGCCCGCCCACCCAGTCCGCCATGGCGAGGCAGTTCTCCGGCGGGATGCCGAAGGCCTGCGCCGCGGCGACGTTGTTGCTGACGGCGAGAAAATGCCGCGCCGGGTCGGCTGTGCCGAGCCAGGCCTTCGCGGCGCGGGCGTTGGCGAGCGTCTCCTGCGTCGTGAAGGTCTTCGAGGAGACGATGAACAGGGTGCGCGCCGGGTCGAGGTCGCGCACCGTGTCGGCGAACTCGGCCGGATCGATGTTGGCGACGAAGCGCACCTTGAGATTCGGATCGGCATGGGCGCCGAGCGCCTGCGCCGCCATGCGCGGGCCGAGATCGGAGCCGCCAATGCCGAGATTCACCACCGCCTCGATCGCTTGGCCGCCGCTGCCGCGCCAGGCGCCGGCGCGGATGGCTTCGCTCAATTCGCGCATGCGCGCGCGCGTGGCGTGCACCTCGGGCAGCACGTCTCGGCCGCCGACGCGATAGGACTTCTCGGCACGCAGGGCGATGTGCAGGGCGGCGCGGTTTTCCGTGGCGTTGATGGCTTCGCCCGCCGCCATGCGGCGCAGGAAGCCGGCGAGGTCGCGCGCCTCGGCCAGCCTGACGAGCTGCGCCAGCGCCTCGCCGGTGAGCCGCTGCTTGGAGAAGTCGGCGAGCAGTTCGCCGCAGCGGAAGCTGAAGCGCGCGAAGCGCTGCGGGTCGTTGGCGAAGAGCCGGTTGAGATGCCGTCCTGCCAGCGCGTCGCGCTGGGCGGCGAGGGCCTGCCATTCCGGGGTCTGGGTGAGCGGTGTCATGATCTGGCGTAGAGGCGGAAACGTTCGCTGCGGTCGCTCGGCCGGCCGCCTTCCCAGATCTTGCGCCAGCCGGTTCCCGGCGGCAAGACTTCCTTCTGCGGCGTGCCCTGGACGAGGAACAGCCGGCACTGCGCGGCGGCGCGGCTGCCCTCGCGCACCGTCTTGAGGCCGACGAAGTAATGGAAGGCGGCGCGCTGTGTGCTGCCCAGCCCGCGTCCGGCGATGCAGCCGGCGTCCACCGGCACGGCGGTCTTGAGGGCGGCGGAAACGCCGCGGTAGCTCCGGTCGTAATCGATCAGGGGCAGCCAGAGCGCCATCAGCAGGCCCCAGCACAGCGTCACGCCGGCGGCCCAGTGCGCCGCGCCGCGCT
>WYAY01000037.1 GCA_011526165.1 Sulfuritalea sp. | reverse complement strand
CAAACCTCAAGGAGATAAAACGACGAAAACCGAAGACTTGTCCACAAAAGCGTAGCTATACTACGCGCATAAACCGTGGGTCAGTTTTAGATGAAAACCCCGGGTCAAGATTGGGTGGAAATCAACATTGGGGAGTCATAGTGCTCAGAAAATGTCGTTGACACGATTCGTTAGTGTAGCTACAATGTTGCTACGTTATGGCTTTCCCGCGTAGGTTTGCAGTTCGCGTCAGCCAAGCGATTAATCACCTGCTGGCACCCATCGGGTTCCAGCACCTGCGCAGGAGTGCGGGAGATGGTAATGACAGTCTCGACATTGAAAACTACCGATGTACGCTCCCGGATCGAACCGGAATTGAAGGATCGCGCCTCTGAAGTGCTTGAAGCTTGCGGGCTAAATCTGAGTGATGCGATCCGTTTGTTCTTGCGCCAGGTTGTGACTCAGCAAGGATTGCCGTTCGAAGTGAAAACTCCGAACGCAACGACTTTAGCGGCTATGCGTGAGGCCCGTTCGATTGGCAGAGCGAAGTTCGGTTCTGCACAGGAATTCTTCGATGACCTCGAAAAAACCAGCTCAAAAAAAACGCACACTGCCGCCAAGAAACAGCGATAGAACCAAGCAATTCCGCAAGGACTGGGAACGACTGAGTCACTCAGGGCGTTACGACATGCATCGCCTTAAGGAGGCGATGTTGCTCATCATCGCGAATGACGGTCCACTTCCACCGGAATATTTCGACCACGGCCTCGATGGTCCGTGGGAGGGATTTCGGGAGTGTCACGTAGGAGGGGATTTCCTGCTGATCTACGATTTACGGGAAGATGGGGCGGTGATCTTCACGAGAGCCGGAACGCACGCCGAGCTTTTCGAGTAGATCAACCGAGCTTCTTAGCCAGGTTCCGAGCCCGCAGGTGCGTGTAGTCTTTCAACATCTGCAACGTCTTGTGGCCAGTGACGGCCGCAGCTTCAACGCGGTCCAGGCCGAGCTCAAACAGCCGCGAGGTCGCTTCATGGCGCAGATCGTGGAAACGGAGGCCTTCGATCTCCGCGCGCCGGCAAGCGTTGATCCAGCCGCTGTGCAGCGAGGCCTGCGAGATCGGGAAAACCGGCCCCTTGATCTTCTTTACGTCATTCCCTTTTAGCGGTCTCAAGAGTGCGACCGCACGGGAAGATAGCGGCACAACGCGATCCTCGCCGTTTTTCGTGTCGTGGATCTCGACCGTTTGGCCGGCTAAGTCCACGTGCTCCCAGCGCAGTTTTAAGAGCTCGCCCTGGCGCATAGCCGTCTCGACTGCCAGCAGCACCATGGGCTTGATATAGGGGTTCCTGCAGTCTTCCAGGGCCGCCAGCAGTTTCTCCTCCTCGCCTTCCTCCAGACGCCGTTTCCGCGGGCGGCCGGGGGAGGGGAGTTCCATCTCCTTAATCGGATTCCGGAGGCCTTCGATTCGCCACCGCTTCGTCGCGATCGAGAACAAGTGCGAGAGGAGGGCAGTATAGCGGCGCTGGGTTGCCTCTGACGCCGGCCGCTGCCGCCTCTCCTTGCCATCCTTGCCCACAGTTACGTGGGGCTGCGCCAGGTCATCGAGCAGGGTCTCGATATCGTCGGCACGAAGGGTAGAAAGAGGGCGTGCAGCGATCGGATTCCGGAGGATCCTACCGATGCGGGACAGCTCGGGCTGATGGCTCTTCTTTTTTACCGTAACCGAGTCTCGATAGCGCTCCAGAGCCTGGCCAAGTGTTGTTTCTCGTGCCTCGGTTAGGTCCTGGACGTGGCCATCCTCGAGCTTGAGCTCCTGCCGCTTCGCCCAGTTCTCTGCCTCTTTCCTGGTGTCGAACGTCCGGCACATCGCCGGCAGGCCCTTCCGACGGATCCGCACCAGGAAGCTGTAGGGCCCACGTTTGAGAATGGTTGCCACAATCCCCCGCTTTTGCTGTCACAAATTGTCACAGCAATTATGCGCCATATCGCGTAGAACAAGCAAGGACGCGGTTTTCAGAGATTTACATAGATGGTCTTAAAATCCCTCGACCGGCAACGGTCATGCCGGTTCGATAGTCGGGTGTCACAATAATGCTCCGCAGATTGTGCCTATAACTTATTGAATTATTTGTGTTAATGAATAAGCAAGGGGAGGTTTTGTGATAATGCTGCTAACTGTAAATTAGCCCCGCGAGCCCAATAGAGTTGCAATCGTACCCCGCAAATCACGAAATTCGTCTGCAAACGCCTGCAAACTATTCCCCTAGGATTATTTCATCAAGAATAGTTCAGATGATCGGAAAGCAGATCTTGTAATTCTGGGCTGAGGCATCTTTCAGCGTGATCGCTCCGATGGGGAAATAGCCGTGGTCCTTCCAGCATCCGAGCCGATGAGCCCACCGGTCAACCGAAACTAACCATTGATCGCTAACGTGGTAGGCATTAAGCCCCTGAATATCAACAAGTAACCGATTCCATTCCCTCGCAATGTTCAGTGCTGCTACCCAGGTAGCGGAAAATATGGCGTGCCTGATATCCCTGCGCCCCATGGTTAGTCCCCGAAAGTTACCTTTCACATTGAGCAAGTCAGAAATCACGTTTCGAGAAAAATCCAATCGGGAATATGACTGACTGTACAGCGAGGATACCCTTTCAAATTGAGCACGCCAGATCATACGAGCGTGAACCCTGGGCGGAACGATAGGATTAATAGGAACTGCAACGCCAAAGCTAGGGGTAAGAAGAAATTGTCTGTAATGATCGATACTTGATTGGAAATGGCCCAAGATTTGGTCGTACTCGATCTGCGTTAGATCGTCAGTCTGTTTGGTACTGAGGTCATACGGGCCGAAGATTCGCAGGTTTTGAACAGCTTTGAATGTGGGAGCATTTTCGATCGGGAGGAGGGTTCTCAGAATATTGAAAACCAATCTCCGCCTATCAGTGTCATCATTTTCTCGCTGGAGGCAGGTAGCGCTCCACTCAGACAAATTACCCCAATGAATTAGTTGTGAGTCTCCAACTTTTTTTAACCAGTTTTGGATGGGGTCGAGACAATTTGCCTTAACGGGAGGGATCCATGCTTCGGGTCTATGGTCAATTGCCTTATCGCCGCCAAAGGGTGAGCCACAGTGTTTGCATGAAAAACCAGGCAGCCAGTCGCCATCTCTTAAGACATATGCAGGGGTCTTAGCACCACATCGATCGCAACTGGTGCGATACGGTTCCCCATGAATCGGACAGAAATCCAAGCCATCGATTTGGGCAACGGCTGCCTGAAAACCGAAAGCCATACATGCCCGGCAGTATCGTAGTACACGGTCTCCAGCCAAATCCTTGTATACACGTGGAAAATGTGCGCCAATGCTGGCGTCACAAAGAAAACGTCCGAGCGCTAACGCTGGCTCCTTTGCTGAGTCAATCAGCCGCGGACTTAAAAGGCTTGTGCCGTTGGGTTGCTTCCAACGAAGAGTGTTCTTAAGACGGCGTGTTGTACTAGGGCCATTGGCGCCTATCAGTTTTGCGAGAAGCGTATACGGCCCTTCTCCGGGAACACTCCAAGCTGAGCACCAGACCAGCCCACCAATCGTTGGAACCATGCTGCCGGGAGCCTAGATCAGGGAATCAACAAATTGAGCTTTGGCAATTGCTTCATCCCAAGCATCAGGCATAGATTGGAACCCAATCCAATCTTTCTCCATCTGGTCAGTTAAAAAATGTATGACCGTCTCGCCCACCCATTGCATTCCGAGCTCACCAAACTGACAGTTAACTTTTGCAGCAGCACGTACAAAAGCGTCCCAAACCTCCTGAGCTTGGTTACCCAGCCGCCAATTGTCAGCATAGGCCTTAGGAAGAAAGAACTCGGTATAGCTAACACCGGAGCCAGCGGGATATTCACATCGAATAGGCCCGTCGAGTTCAGATAGGAAGAACCTTAGGTCCTCGACATTACGGATACCGTGAAATCGATTCGGCTTCATGAGAAAGCGAGCCCAGAGGTCCTTGCGCTTTATTCGGAACATAGAACTCAATTCATCAAGCCTAGGATCACCAAAGATGATCGTCGTTAGAACATAGCCGTCCTGTTCACGCAGCTGATTGGCAAGATCACGGAGAAAGGTGTACTCACGGACTCCCCAGTTTTGCCCTTCGTCGATCAACAGACAGAAATGTCTTCCGCCAGCCTGAATACATCCGGCGATGATTGCAGAGCGCAGCTTATTCTGACGCTCCTGGGCGGTTCCCTCGGGCACCAGGCCCAGAGCAACTTGCATATCACCCCAGAACACACGTTCGGTAACGGTGTCATGATCTTTCGCTGAAATAAGGCCATATGCGACCTCAGGCATCACGTCTGGCAATTGCCGATTGATCATGAGAAGTGCGGTGGATTTTCCTGATCGAAATTCTGCTGAGAAAGCGCATCCAGGACGCTTGAACTTGATTGCTGCACTAACACTAAGGAATGAATCCTTAATAGAGTTCGTTAGTATTTGGACGGGCCTTTGATTGAGCGGATGGCTATCCATAAAATAGGCACGCTCTGGGCCCTCGCCGAGAGCAGAGGAGCGGAGTGTATCTTGCATGGACTCGGCAACTTGCGGACTGGTACAATTTTCGTCCTCTGACAATAGATCGGTATGGTCTTTAATCAATTCGACCTCCGGCTTCGAACGAGCTTGTTCCTCATTGCTCATAACGAACTTCCAATTGAGCTAGACATCATCATTCCCAACAACGCGGCAGAACTACACCGATGTACTTGGGACGAGGACGAGAGACATGGTCGTCATTTGCGGCGTTATCCGCTGCCGGTCGTCCTGCAGCAGCGGCATCCATAGTGCGCAGAAGATCGGCCGCTGCTGATGCGTCGCCGGACACCAGAGTGTTGCGATTTTCCGTTGCACTAGCGACAGCCTTTTTCTCGAGGTGTTCATAGTAGGTGACCATGGGGTCACCGCCCTCCGGCACCCACATTTCACCTTTGTCAATCAATGCGTTGATGACCTGTCTTGTCTGAAGAGAGTGGGGCGACATCGACCACCCTCGATCCATACATTTGAGTTCCCCAATAAGCGGGCCGCTGTCGAGATAACACTCAACAGTACGAATGTCCTTCCAGGGAAGATGGATGTACACGTGCCTCCCTACGAGATCATACTGAGACGAGAGGCACTCGGCCGTATAGCGAACTTCTCCGATCTCCACGTACGGAGGAATTCGTCTCCGTACGCTTCCTGCAATTTTTTTCCGCAGCACGTCGACACCAATCCGGGGAGAATTGGCCGTATGCGGCGGGCGAGGGCGGGCAATCCAAAACCCGGACCGGCTGGCAATGGTGGATCTCAGTGAATCCAGCGGACTAATGCCACCAAGACTCCTGTGTGGTTTGGCGTTGTAATTGGCAAGAAGCACATCTATTAATTGAATCAACTCATCCCATTCGATTCCCTTACCCCTCGCCTCGACTACTGGATTGGCTGGGCGATGAGGATCCTGGGGGCCGCTTCCCATCGTGGACGGCATTCGCTGAAAGCCGTATCGCTCAAGCGTCCCAAAAAACCGCTCGGTAATTGCATTTCGCCACCAATGGCCGACTGCTCCCCAGACGATCGCGCACCCAAGCGAATGTCGCAATCGAATACGAATATTGTTGGCATAGTGCTGGGCAGCATTGTCCAGACGGACTAGGGCAGGATTAATCTCGGTGAGGCCTTCAACTACGCCATTCGGAAATCCGGCTCCATCGGCATAACTGAGCCCTTCGATTGTTATCTTCTTTGGCTCCCAGCGCGTGTTGCCCATCAGATAGGCTTCTTCAACATGGCCTGCCTCGATTTGTTTTTTGATGCAAACGGAGTAACCCGTCACGAGGCGTTTGTTATGGCACAAGTTGACGACCACCTGTATTCTCGTTACCGGGACTTTCTGCGGGCCGCTAGGACCATTGAGGATAATGAATCCTATGCAATCCGTAGTGTGTGCGTCAGAACCCAGCACATCGAATGGTCCCGTTGCGAGGTTGAACGACTGTGGCCCCGTCCCTAAATGCTGGCTACTAGCCACATCATCACCAAACCAAACGGCCGTCGCTTCGTTGTGCATTGCGACAAAATCGGTAATGTACCGTTCGATAGCCCGTCGCGCATTCGACCGTCCGTCATGCGGGTACTGTCCTAGAGCTATCTCCCGCTTAAAAGCAGCGATGAAATTCCTTGTAACACTGCGAACGTCAGGTTTCCTCGCTGACCACTTCTTGCCACCGTTGCCGGTCAGTATCATTCGATGAAGCAGTTCCCTCCAAATTCGATTATCGCGGATCCATTTCTGAAACTGACCGGCGGTTCCGCAGCCTTCATTCACTCTGGTGTAGGTCTTCAAGCGAAGCTGACTGATCAGCCCAGCCCAGCCGACGATGCCCTCTCCGGTATAAGGATTCGGAAGCAGGCAGCGGTTGAACTGTCGATAGAAGACTTCTTTTGTACATCTTGCTTCTGCTAGTGCCTTCTTGAGAGATCCACTGCCTAAGTACACTTTGATGCCGCGTTGCAATCGGTCGAAGCGCTCAGTGATTCCCACTGCCCGTTCTTTTGCTTCTCTAGATGAAAGATGGGGGAACCACTCAAGTAATTCGACAACGGTTGGTACTTTTGTAGCCGGCCATTTTTCGCAATCTTTGTACTCCTGAGGAATACTCCGAAATGTGTAAGCGGCAGATGGCAAACTAATGATAGGTGCGGGGGCAACAGGAGCTACAATTTTCGGTGTCTTCAATTCAGTCTCCGATTCTGTGAAACAAGCTCAAACCGTGCAGGGGAACCTCCATGAGGTCACTCCTCACGGAGCCGCTGCAAGCCATCTCGAGAATTGCTGCTCCAGATAATGCTTGACGCGACCCCGCCTCAAGGTTGAGGACATCCCCGAAAGTAACGGTGTGTTGCCTTTGCATGTGAGCGAGAATCTTGGATTTGAACTCATCGAGAGGCCAGTAGCGGGCCGCTGCCATCCAAGACGTAACACGTAAGGCGTTGCGAATTCGGACTGGATTAGCAGTCAAGTCATCATGTGTCCAAACTTCGAGTTGAGAAACGTGGGCCAGCAAACCCGTTCCGACACGAGCGCGCAATTCTTCGACCAGGGAGGCGTCGTCGGGTGCATCTTGAATCAAACGGCGCCACTTAATCGCTCCGTCGCGCAAGGTAATTTCTACGTCGACGAGTGCCGCAAAGGGTTTGCCGATCGATGCAGCGATATCAGGGTACGGAGCGTAATTTGCAGTGGCGACGTTGGGGTCAATCTCGCAATAAAGGAAATTGAGAAGCTGCAGCACTCCAGTCAGCGCCACATCCCTTTTGGCCTTAGAGCTGTAATGAAGGGCGAGATCAGCGCTACTGCTACCACGAGCCGAATAGGCCGCCGCCAAATCTCCGCGAAACTGAGTACCGAGCCTCGGGCCACGTCCGCTACTGGATCTGGCTTGTTTAGCCCTGCTTACCATGTCGGCTTCTTACTACCGCGATAAGGCATAAGCCGAGATCCCTGCTGGACTCGAGATACACAAAATATCCGCTGGCATACCAGCGTTTTGTATATGACAAAAGTACACATAGCCCCCTCTTGACGTGTCAGCCCCTAACGGGCGTTCGCGCGTTAGACAAAATCGAACAAAGAGGGAATTGACGAACTGCGCCGCAGCCCGTAGACTTTAAAAACGGTAGGAAGTCCTTGGTTCCCTCCAAGGCGAAAAGCGCCGAGGCCCGCAGCCTTGGCGCTTTTCGTTTGCGGTCGCTAAGTCATGATTTTTCCTCTTGCTTCTTCGGTTGGTGGTGCATGCGCCCCCGCCTAGGGGGTCTTCAGTCCAAGTGCGATGGCGATCTGGTGCGATTGCCCTCGGAGACACTTGCGTTTTCCCCTGGCAACAACGTAAACGAGGGCCGGGCTAAAGCCCCGTTCCTGAGACCACTGGTTTATGGTTACGCCATCTGCATGAAATGAGCGCCGGATATCGGCAACGTCACCCGTCCACTTCCGGGTCTTCCTTGTGTCTTCCGCCGACATGATGTCCTCGAATAAGGCTATTGACGACTCACGATCTCTCGCGTTGGCGCCAGTTCATAATTCACATGTGCTGAGTAAGACGTCGTTCTAGCTGAAGTACCGGTATCATGCAACGCCATTGAAATAGCGAATTGCATGACACCGGCTGCCTGTTGCTCTAAATTAGTGCCTATAAATCAATAGACTGAATCTCCACAGTATGGGAAATACACGCAAGACCGACTTGGAGAGGTTTATACCGGAGGTCTGGTATTGGGCTGTAAGGTCGCGATCACCAAGAAATGACTCTGCCCTGAACATCTTGTTTGTCCCCAACCCCGATGGGACTCCAAGGGGGAGAGACAACCGGACTCGAACTTTTGAAGGAATTCGGAAGTGGGGCATCATGCCTTCTTCTGCATCCAAGAAGCACCATCGTCGCAAATTTGACTTAGTCGAGGTTGTGGACGCTCATCCTGAGTTCGTTGGGACGGCTCGAGTGATGAGAACTCCATTTTGGAGCCTTCTTCGCTCGGCACCATGCGATTTGGCCACCGCCAGGTCTTTGGTCGATGATTGTCTTGCGCTGTTTTCTCTTCAACGAGCTTCAATGAGTGATGCCATCATCATTCTCACCGAAACAGTGAGAACTGCTCCTGAAGAACTCAGGAGGGGTCTTAGGGCGGACCATGTCAGCGACTTTGAGGTGATGCTGCAGCAAGCGACGTCCAATATTCCGCTTGGGTTGGATCTGCTATGCCTTTTTGGCGCGATGTATCGTGAAGCTTGCCTCAGCTTTCTTCCGAGTGAAGCCGAAGTGCTCGGCCATTACTTCTCAATTACTTTGGCTCAAATATGCGACGAGGACTGGACAAGTAGGGTTCGAAATCGATTGGAGCGCTATGCTCGGCAACGCGTGCTCTACGGAATGAGCGATTATTGCTCTCCGTCGGAGTCGGCAGAATCGAATATGGAAGATATGTGGGAAGGACCGTCCCTTGTAGTCCGGTGAAGTGGCTAGCTGTGAGCCACTTGCCCGCCAAATCTAATGTCCGAATCTAAAAAAAATGTTGCATAAAGCACAAGGAGTTGGCTTGCGTTTCCGCTACGGGCTACCAACTCCGCCTGGGCTTTCCGCCATTGTTTTCAGCACTCGCGGGATAATGTCAATCAAAGTTGGGTAGGGGAGTTCCGTGTGGTTGCCCTTGTCTTCTCGTGGCCAAGATCGATAACGGTGTCAGGGCGAAGATCAAGGCAAGAATTGGCCCGAAAGGTTGGTCTGTGGCCTGGGCCAGGAAAAAAGCGGCCGCATAGCCAGCCGCCCCGGTTAGCGCGGATAAGACCAGTGCGCGCCGCCAACCGCTTGCAGACTCGCAGACAATCCAGGCTGGAACGAAAATCAGAGCGAAAGCCGCAGCAACGCCAATGCTCATAGTCGCGAGGGCCAGAGCGCCGGCGACCAGCAGATCGAAACCGAGATGAAAGCGCCCCTCGTGCCTGCCCGTCGCCAGCAGGTGTCCGGGCAGGTATCGCGAAACAAGCAGAACACGCGACAGGCGTAAAAGCCACGCCAGCGCGAGCGGCAGCACAAGCCAGGCGGCCAGCAGATGGCCTTGCCCCGAGAAATACAGCTGGCCATCGAACAGCGCGCGCGCCAACCGCTCGGCCAACGGCAGGTTTGCCACCAACAGGATCGCAACGCCCCAGCCGGCCAGGTACAGCAGCGCATACACGGCGTTGCCGACATGGGATGAGCTGTGCTTGAGCAGCGCCGCAAATGCCGCGGCTGCCAATCCCCCGATGACGGGCGGAGCGGCGAAGGCGAGGGCGCCGAGGGCGCCGGCCGCAGCCACCTGCGTGAATGCCAGCGCCGCCAGCCACTCGTCCCGCAGTCGCAGATAGCAGCCGAGCACCGGCAGCAGCACGGCATAGGCGAGGCCGGTGAGAAACGGCTTGAGAAACAGGGAGTCGAACAGCAGACCTTCGCTCATTGCAGCCCCGCTTCCCCGCCCACGCGAACGATCTCGTCGCACACGGCTTCCAGAAACTCGCGCTCGTGGCTGATCAGGGCAATGGCGGTGCTCGATGCGCGCGCGCGGATCACCTTCCTCAGCTCGGCGACGCCGAGCGGATCCATGTTGTTGGTCGGCTCGTCCAGCAGCACCGCTTGCGCGGGCGACATGAACGCCGCCCAGTGATGAAGAAACTGGCGCTGCCCGCCCGAGAGCGCATCGAGGCGCCGGTCCAGCACGGGCATCAGCCAGTCCGGCAGGCCGGCGCTGGGCGCCGCCGCCAGGCCGAGCAGTTCCCGCCCGGTGAGCGGCAACCCGCGCGCCAGCGGCGGATGCTGGCCTTGAAAGGCAATTTTCAATCCGGCCGTGCTTTCGATGCATCCGGCAAAGACGCGTGCGCCGCCGACCAGCGCCGCCAGCAGCGTAGACTTCCCGGCCCCGTTCGGGCCGGACAGCCCCAGCACGCGACCCGGCGCCAAGCGGAAGGACACGGGGCCGACCACCGGCCGGTCATAGCCGGCGACAAGATCGACGACCGCGATTCCGCCTGAAGCCGGCGGGCTCAATGCTGGTGCCTCATGCCGCAGTGCGGGCCCGAGGCCTTACCCTTGCAGGCTTTCTTCAAGGCCTCGTCGCATTCCTTGTACGGTTTACCCGCTTCGAGGCATTGCGCCGCCTGAAGGTGGATCTCGGCGAACTCACGGTGCTTGCGGGCGTGGGCCTTGGCCTCGTCCGCCGTCATGTTATTTTCAGCCGCGTGCGCGACCGCGGAAACAAGGCCAAGGATGGCAAGAAAAACGTGAAAGCGCATGATGTCCTCCTTATGGTTTGAGCGCGGCGAGCAGCCGCGCAATGGTGTCGTCGAACAGGGTGTACAGATCCTTCGCCTCCGCCGTCCCGCCCACGGTCAGCGGCAGGGTGACGACCGGCAGGCGCGCCCGCTCCGAGATCCAGCGCGAGGGAGCGTCATGCTGGTAGGCGGGCCGCAGCACCATGCGCGCCGGCCGTGCGGCGAGCCCGGCGAGCACTTCCTGCAGGTGCGCAGCGCCGGGCTCGATGCCCGGCTTCGGCTCGAGGGTGGCCACCCGTTTCAGGCCCAGCCAGTCCTCCAGATAAACGAAGGCGTCGTGTTGCACCACGACCGGCACGCCCTGTAACGGCTTTGCCTGCGTCTCCCACCGCGCAAGCGCCGCGCGCCACTTCTCGGCAAAGGCGCGGTAGCCCGCCTGGTAGGCGGCGGCGTTGGCGGGGTCCAGCGCGGCCAGGCGCGCAGCCAGCGCTTCTCCGATTTTCAGATACACGCGGGCATCGGTGACGAAATGCGGATTGCCCGCGGCGTGCACATCGCCATGGATGCGGTCCACCGCTTTGGGCACATCCAGCATTCTGACGTAGGCGGCCGCTTCGAAATAGCCGGTCTTGCCCGGCTGGATGGCCGCGTTGCCGGATTCGCGCTGCACCACGGGCAGCCAGCCGACCTCGAGCTCGGCGCCGGTGGCGATGACGAGGTCGGCGCGGCGGGCGCGGGCGATGAGGGAGGGGCGCGCCTCGATGCGATGCACGTCCTGCAGGCCGTGCGTAGCCGACCAGGCGTTGACGCGCTCACCACCGATTTCCTTCGCCAGCGCGGCCCATTCCGGCCCCGTGGCGAAGACTTCCAGCGCAGCCTGGGCCGGCAACGCCAGCAGCCAGAGCGCAAGGACAAGGAGTCGTTTCATGTTTCCTCCCGGCTCAGAACTTGTGCGCGCCGTGCGCGCCCAGGCTCATGATGTATTGCAGCGTCACCTGGTTGTCGGTGACGCCCTGCATGGACCTATCGCGCGCGAACTGCAGGCGCAGGCGCGAGAACTCGTCCTGCGACCAGTCGGCCATCAGCGTGTGGCGCTTGGGCCGGTAGGAAGCGAACCAGGCGTTGGCCGGATCGAGCGCGGCGAAGACCGTGGCCGGATCGTAGCGCTTCGAGCCGGCGTTCAGCCAGTCGTAGCGGTAGCCGACGCGCCACTGCGGCATGAACTGCCACACCGCCTGCGCGTACCCGCCGGTCTGCACCGTACGCAGGTCGCTCAGGCCAGGGCCGCCGACGCAGGGAGAGGTGGCGACATCCGAAGCGCAGGCCAGGTCCCCGCGCTCCGTGCGGCGGAACACTTCCGCCTGCAGCTTGAGATTGCGCTCCTTCGGGTTGCCGTTGGGCGCCCACTTCCAGATAAAGTCAGCCACCATGGTACGGCTCCTGCCGGAAAACAGGCCTTCCACCTCGTTCGGGCCGGCCGCGTCGGTGTCCTCGAAATGCCCTTCGCGGTCTTTCGCCCGCGTAGACAGCCAGGACAGGCCGGCGCGCCAGGCATGCGAGCGCCCGACGTCATCGCCGACGTGGGCGAAGAGCGCGCTGGCGCCGGCCGAGTTCCTGTTGCGGTCGGTGCCGGGAAAGCCGGCGCCGCGGCCGATCTCCGCGCCGAACTCCATGAAGAGGTCGGTCGGCGCCACCCATTTCAGTTGCAGGCCGTCCTGGCCGTAGTGCTCGCCAAACAGCGCCTTCATCATCAGCGGCGCGTCGGCGAAGTCCCAGGCATGCGGATGCTGCTCGTTGATATAGCCGATGCCGGAGAGGAAGCGGCCGCCCTTCAGGGTGAAGCCGCGCCCCAGGCCGAGCGTCTGGAAATACGCTTCCTCGACTTCGGCCTCGCCGTCCTTCAGCGCGACGTTGAGAAGGCCGCGGAAGTAGGGATTGACGTTGGCCGAGACCACCAATTCCGAGTGGTCGAGCGTGAAGCCGCGTTCTTCGCCGCCATGGTCGTGCCCGCCGGCCTGCCAGTAGCCGGTGATCGAGCGCTCCGGTACCTCCTTCATGCGGCGGTACTGCCCCTGCAGGATGAGCGACACATCCGGATTGAAGCCGCTGGCGGCTGCGCCGGCGCTGCGGGCGCCGTCCTGCGGTGACTGACTTTTTTGCGGCGCCGGCTCGGCGGCGGCCAGCCGCTGCTCGAGCGATTCGATGCGCGATTCGTAGACTTTCTTCATCTGCGCGATCTCCTCGCGCAGCGTTTTCAGGTCGTCGTCGCTGGCGGCGGCAGGCCAGGCCAGCGTCGAGGCGACGGCCAGCAGTGCAATGCGTTGCATGATCTTCTCCTAAACGGGCAAACGGGCACACCGCGCCGGGGCGCGGCGGAATCACTTTGGTTTCAGGAGACGGGCGGCGGGGCGCGTGAATCGAAGCGCCGTATCGTGGGGACTGACTTTTCCAGGAAACGCGACGAACCGGCTTGCGCCGCCACGAGCGTCGGTATGGCGCGCATCCGTTCGCCCGGGGCAAAGCTGTCGAGCGCGGCAAGGGCGGCGCAATGCGCACAAAACCGTTCGGCGGCGCTGCCGGTTTCGCCGTGATCGGACTCCATGCCGGCGGCGGGGACGGAAACCAGGTGGCCGGCCCAGTGGGCGAAGGCAGCCTGCTGTGCCGCCAGGAACGGCAGCCAGAGGGCAAGCAGCAGAAATGCGACGCGGCTTTTCATTGCGTCGTCTGGGCGGCATCGACCAGCCGGTAGAACAGGCTGGTCGGGTCGTCGGGCAGCAGCATCAGGCGCCCGCTGAGCACCACGCCTTCCCAGGTGTAGTCGATGGGCTTGCGCAGATGCACCTCGATCACCGACTCGGGTCCGCCGCCTGGCAGGCAGAAGGTACAGGTCACCGGCATGCGCGTGAGCAGGATGCGCTTCTGCTTCTTGCCGGCCTCCAGCGGCAGCATGAATCCCGCGACCTTCACTTCCTTGCCGTCGAGGGCCTTCAGCTCCGGCGAAAACTGCGGAATGTAACGTTCCGGCGTCATCTTGAAGTCCACGCGCGCCAGCACGTCCCAACCGAGCAGATCGCCGCCCCTGGGCAGAGCACGCGACGGCATGGGCACGGCCTGCTCGGCGCGAAAGCCCCCGCGCGTCTGCGCCGCTGCCGGCAAGGCCAGCACCAGCAGCGCCAGGAAGAACGGCATTCCTTTCATCTCAACCCCTTGCCAGAATCGCCGCAACGTCGTTGCGGGCGGCCCGCCAGGCCGGCCACAGCCCGGCGAGCAGGCTCGCCAGCAGCGCCAATGCCGGTAATGACAGCTCCCAGGGCGCGAAGTGCCCGGCCGCGACGACCGGCTGCCCGGCCGAGGCCAGCCAGGCATTCAGCGCAAGGAGGAAGGCGTGGCCCAGCGCCAGCCCCGCCAGCGCGCCGGCCAGGCCGATCGCCGCCGCCTCGATGAGGACGCTGGCGAACAGCGTCGCCCTGCTGGCGCCCAGCATGCGCATGACGGCTAGCTCGTACCGGCGCGTGGCCAATGTTGCCGTCAATCCCGTCGCCAGGGCCGCGCCGGCCGTGAGCAGCAGCAGCCCGGCCAGCGCCGCCAGCGCGTCGCGCCCGGCGCCCAGCAATGTCATCAGGCGCGCCATCTCGAAGGCGGGCGAAGCCGCCTGCAGGACGCTCGCCGAATTGATCTGGCGCGGCAGCAGCGCCGTCGCCACGGGGGAGGCGTAGCGCAGCAGCGCGACGGTCACCTCGCGCCGGGACGCCTCGAAGGCTTCGTCGTCCTCGGCATGGCCGGCGTGCATCCACCAGACGCTTTCCACAGGCGTGAGGATCAGCCGGTCGAGCACGGTGCCGGTGGGCGCCAGCACGCCGGTGACCTCGTAGCTGTCCTCCTCGTGCACATGGCCGCCCTCTCCCAGTCCATGGGCGCCGTGGAAGCGGTCGCCCGGGCGCAGGCCCGTGCCGCGGGCCGCCTCGGCGCCGAGCACCGCCTCCATCGGCTCGCGGTAGAGCGCGCCTTCGGCGAGGCGGCCGCCGTACAGCGCGATGTACTTATGGCCGGCGCCGACGATGCGGTGGCCGCGGAAGTTGTCGCCCAGGGCCAGCGGGATCACCTCCGCCACCAGACGATTGCGCCGCAGCGCTTCGGCCTCGACCAGCGGGATGTTGCCGGGCGCGACATCGAGGTGATACACGCCGGAAAGCACCAGCTGCAGAGGGCTGCCCTTGGCGCCCACCACCAGGTCGATGCCGGCGGCGTCGCGCACCATGCGCCGCTCGAACTGGTCAGCGAACGACAGCAGGGCCGAGAGCAGGGCCACCGCCAGCGCGGTGAGCAGCACCGCCAGCAGGGGCTGCGCCGGACGGGCGCGCAGGTCGCGCAGGGCCAGGCCGAGCAGGGTCATGGCGCCCCCAAAACCACGCGCTGCGAAAAATGCGCCTGCACGCGCCGATCGTGGCTGGCGACGATCAGCCCGGCGCCGATCCGCCCGGCCACCTCGAACAGCAAGCGTAGCGCGGCCGCGCAGGCATCGTCGTCCAGGCTGGCGGTCGGCTCGTCGGCCAGCAGCAGGCGCGGGCGGTTCACCACCGCGCGCGCCAGCGCCGCCCGCTGCTGCTGGCCGCGCGAGAGCGCGTGCGGATAGCGGCCGGCGAGCGGGGCGATTCCCAATGCCTCGAAAGTCACCGCAACACCGGCTTCCGGTTGCGGGCGGCCGGCGAGAAAGACGGCCAGGCGGACATTCTCCTCGATGTTCAGGCCGGCGATCAGATGCGGCTCCTGCGGCACGAAGCCGATCAGCCGGCCGCGACGGCGGTCCGCGGCGGCGCCGGAAAAGCCGCGCCAGTCTTCGCCCTCGATGCTGACGCTCCCCCGGCTGGGCGCGAGCAGTCCGGCCAGCGCCATCAGCAACGTACTCTTGCCGCTGCCGGAAGGGCCGAGCAGCAGCAGGCGACCGGCGTCGGCGAGTTCGAAATCCGGCGCCGCGACCTCGGCCGCGTCCGCGTCCGCATAGCGGTGGACAAAGCCGCTCACCGAGACCAGCAGCGCGCTCACTGCACGCCCTCCTCGGCGGCGGCCTTCCGGCCGGAAAACATCTCGAAGGCCTTCTCGATGACCGAGGGCGCCAGCCCGCGCACGATGAATACCAGGCGGCTGCGCCGGTCGGCCAGCGGTCCGCTCTGCGGCCAGTCGTCGAGGTCGGTGGATGGATAACGCAGGTGCCCGACGGCATGCACCACGCGCGGCCCCGGCAGGTTCTGCACGTGCACCAGCCCCTTCACGCGCAGGATGCGCTCGCCACAGGTCGCCAGCAGGACGTCGATGGCTTCGGCGAAGCCCGGCCAGGCGAAGGGCGCGTCGAAGGTCAGGACATGCGCCTGCACCATCGCATCGTGGCGGTTGGTGTCGTGCGCGTGCGCATGGCCGTCGCCCGCGGCGGCCTTTGCCGCCTCGTGGGCCAGCCAGGCGGCGACGTCGGGCGACTTGCGCGAAGCGTCGTAGAGGCCGCAGCCGAGCACCGATTCGGCGGCCACCTCGCCGCGCCAGACCATGATCCTGGGCGCGCCCGGATTGAGCCGATTGAGCAGCGCATCGACGCGCGGCAGGGCCTCGGCGCCGGCGAGGTCGCACTTGGTCACGAGAAGGCGGTCGGCCATCGCCACCTGCTTCACCGCCTCGAAGTGACGCGACAGCTGTCTGTCGACGTTGAGGGCGTCCGCCGCCGTCACCACCCCATCCATGCGGAACCGCTCGGCGACGAAGAAGTCCTCCTGCAGCACATGAACCAGCGGCGACGGGTCCGCCAGCCCGGTCGTCTCGACCAGCACGCGGGAGAAAGCCGGGATATCCCTGCGCAGCCGGCGCATGAACAGATCCTTGAGCGCGCGCGTCAGGTCGCCGCGCAGCGTGCAGCACAGACACCCCGAATCGAGCAGCACCAGTTCGTCGTCGATCTTTTCCACAAGGAGGTGATCGATGCCGATTTCGCCGATTTCGTTGATGAGGACGGCAGTATCGACCATCTTCGGCTGGCGCAGCAGACTATTCAGCAGCGTCGTCTTGCCGGCGCCGAGGAAGCCGGTGAGCACGGTGACGGGCAGACGCTCATCCCCGTTCACGATGCTCCTCCGCATGACGGCAGCCGGATTGCCCGCATCACCACACCGGCTCCGGCACGAGGGAGTCCCTCAGGCCGCGCTCGATGACGTCGCGCGGCAGATTGCGGCCGATGAAGACCATCGTGGATGTCTTGCGATCCTCGGCCGTCCAGGGCCGCCCGGGTACGGCGCCCATCAGCATGTGCACCCCCTGGATATTCAAGCGATGCGGCAATCCTTGAACGGCGAGTATGCCCTTGTAGCGCAGCATATCCTTGCCATATACGAGGACCATGGCGCCCAGATTCTCGCTCAGCCGATCCCGGTCGAACTCGCGTTCGGCGCGGAATGTAAAGGAGGCTATGGCATCGTCGTGCGCATGATGCGATTCCGCAAGAAAATCCGGTTCGACATCCAGGATGGCGTTCAGGTCGAATCCACGCACATCGAGCAGGCGATCCAACGGTGCTGTGCCGAAATGAACAAGCATCTGCTCGGCGCGGGGATTGATGTGCGCCAGGCGGACCTGTAGCGCTGCCAGATCCAGCTCCGGCACCAGGTCGGATTTCGAGATGAGGATGTGATCGGCAAAGCCGATCTGTTCCTGGGCCAGCTCATGCTCGTCGAGCTGGCGCATGGCATGCTTGGCGTCCACCAGCGTCAGGACGGCGTCGAGAAAATAGTTTGCGGAAACCTCCGGCTCGACGAAGAATGTCTGCGCCACCGGCCCCGGATCGGCCAGGCCCGTCGTTTCGATGAGAACGCGGTCGAAGGCCAGCGCTCCCGCATTGCGCTTGGCGGCCAGTTCGCCGAGGATGCGTACCAGATCACCGCGAACCGTACAACAGATGCAGCCGTTGTTCATTTCGACGATCTGTTCATCGCCCTGCACAAGCAGTTCGTTGTCGATGCCCGTCTCGCCGAACTCGTTCTCGATCACGGCTATTCTTTCACCATACCGCTCCGTAAGAATGCGGTTCAGCAGCGTCGTCTTGCCAGCGCCGAGGAAGCCGGTGACCAGGGTGACGGGGACGGCAGAACACGGTTCGATCATCGCAAGAACTCAGTGCGCATGAACGAAATGTCCGGCCAGCGGGATGATCACGACGCCGGCGGCGATCAGCACCCCCTGCCACAGCGCGGCGGCGCCGCCGCGCTGGCGGTGCAGGAAGGGCATCAAGTCGGCTATGGCGATGTAGAGAAAGCTCGACGCCGCGAGCGCCAAGGCATAGGGCAGGGAGGCATGGGCGCCGTCCAGAAGGAAATAGCCGAGGACGCCGCCGGCGACTGCAGCAAGACTCGACAGCGCGTTGTAGGCAAATGCGCGGGCCTTTGAGTAGCCGGCCAGTCGCAGCAGCAGAAAATCGCCAACCTCCTGGGGTATCTCATGGGCGATCACGGCTAGGGTGGCGGCCCAGCCGACTTGCGGCGAGGTCAGGAATGCCGCGGCGAGCAGAACACCGTCTACGAAGTTGTGAAAGGCATCTCCAAGCAACACCAGCCGCCCCGCCACGGCGCCGGCGTCGAGGTGATGATCGTGCCGCCAGAGGGCGATCCGCTCGAGAACGAAGAAGCCGAGCAGTCCAGCCAGGACAGTAACGAACAAGGCCTGCGGCGCCAGCTCGGCGCCGGCTTCCGGCAGCAGATCGAGCAACGCGGCCGCCAGCAAGACGCCGGCCGAAAAACCGGTCAGCCGGGGCAGCCAGCGGTTCGGCACGCCGTACGCGAACAGAGCGGCCACCGCCATGCTGAGAATCCCGCCGGCGAGCGTGGCAAGGATGATCAGGGACAGCGTCGGCATCAGCTCGCCCTTCGTCTGGGGGTGCAATCGCGGCATTTGCCGCGCAAATCGAGCGACATCCGCAACAATCGGAAGCCGGCCGGCAATTCCGGCGCGGCGGGCGGTGGCGATTCGAGACAAAACACCCGGCCGCATTCCTCGCAGTGGAAATGGGTGTGGGTTGCGTGGGCTTCGGCTTGCTGGGCAGCGGAGAAGCGGAAAACTCTCGCTTCGTCCGCCTGGCGTAGCGCTAGCCCGCCCGAGACGAGTGCGTCGAGCACGCGATAAAGCGTCACGCGATCCATCGGACCCCCGCCCGAGCGGGCAAGAGCCGTCTCGATTTCCTGGTGAGTGAGACCCCGCGGCGTGGTCCCCAGCAATGTCAGCACACGCACGCGGGCGGGCGTTGCACGCTGGCCCGAGGCGCGTATTTTAATTATCGCTTCGACAATAGAGCTGTTGGCGCCTTTCTTCATGCGGAAGATTTAATCACAACACAGTTGCTTATGCAACAGTGTTGCATTTCAAGTATTGCGAGTACTAACAAGAACTTTTCATTAGTGCTGCTTCTTTGGTTATCTGTCGCATTTGTGAATATGTAAGCGCTTCGAAACTCTGCTGCCTTCCGTTACTTGACTAAATTTTGCACCCGGTGCATTTTGCCTTTAGCCATCAGTACGCACCGCCCTCACTCCGGCACATACACCATCGATCCGTCCTTCATGCGGTAGGCGACGCCGGCTTTCTGGCCTTCGCCCTGGCCGATTTCGCCGCTGGCCTTGTACTTCTCGATCTTCTCGCCTTTCTTGACCAGCATCTCCATGGTCGGTTTGCCGGGGTCGGTGATGACGGTGACGTCCTGCTTGCTGAAGGGATTCAGCATCGGATTCTGCGCGACGGTGATGAGCAGCGCCGCGATGATGACGAGGAAGATGTCGATGAGGTTCACCACCGAGAGGATGGGGTCGTCGGACTCGGGCTCGTGCAGGAACTTCATTTGGCGGCCCCCGCGCCGGCGTTGAAGGTCGCATTGAGCCAGGCGAGTTCCTCGGCCAGCCAGCGGCGGCGCACCGAGACGATCCAGTAGGTGATGGCGGCGGCGATCAGCGCCAGGATCACCGCCGAGAAGGCGACGGTGAGGTTGTCCGAGACCTGCGCCAGGTTGCCGTCGGAGAGGCCCTTGAGCGCCGGCCCCATCGGGATCATGGTGGCGACGAGGCCGAGCATCGGCGCCACGCGGGTGGCGACGCGCGGCACTTCCAGCAGCTTGTGCGCCATGACGTCGAGGTCGTCGTCGCTGACGGTCGGTTGCCGCCGCGCCCAGGCGACGAGCGGGTAGCCGCGCGTCGTCTCGAGGGAGAGCGCGCCGCGCCGGCGCTGCCACCACTGCACGGCGAAGGCGCCGAGCGCGTAGAAGGCGTAGAGGAAGAGGATGGCGATGACCGCCAGGGTGGGGATGAGGAAGACCTGGCCGGTCTGGTACATCAGGGTTTCGAGCGTGTGGCTCATGCGGTTCTCCTTGCGGTACGAATGGAAAGCGGTCGGCCTTGGCGCCAGGCGCCGGTGCCCATGACGAGGGCCAGAGCGAGCAGCACGGCCAGCGCCAGCGAGGGCGCGGCCGGCGGCAGTTCCACCTTGTCGAGGCGCATGCCTTCGATCTGCGGCGGCGGGGGCGGCGCGGGTGGTGTGGGCGATGCGGCGGCGGGCGGGGCAAAAGTCAGTGCCGGCGGGACGGCGGAAATACCGAAGCCGGCGAATTTCTCGAAGGCGGCGTTGTCGCTCCTGACGTCGTGGCGGCGCGCGAGTTCGCGATAGCGTTCCTTCAGTTCGGCGACGACCTGCGGATCGGCCTGCCAGTATTCCTGGCGCGCGGCTTCGAGCATGCGCTCGATGGTCTGGGCGAGGGCGTGCGGATTGTGGCGCTCGAACCATTGCCTGAGGCCGAGCTTGTGCTTGTCCCGCACGTAGACGTCGACGAACTCCTGCCACTGGTCGTCGCGCACGACTTCGCGCGCCACCGCCGTCCAGCCCCAGAAGTTGTTCATGCCGTCGAGCACCTGCAGGGTGCCGGCGTAGCCTTCCTTCATGAGGCCCTGGATGTAGCCGGGATGGAAGTTGCGCGTGGCGAGCTCCTTGGCCATGAACTGCGCCGCGCCCTCGACCCTTCCGCCCTGTCCGCGCAGGTTGGAGATGTAGAGTTCGGGCGCTTTGCCGTCGAGATAGCGCACCGCCAGGCCGATGCCGCCGAGGTACTGGAAGGGATCGTCGGTGGTGAGCATGCCGTAGGTGTTGGAGGTGCGCGAGAGCACGGCGCCCTCGGTGCCCTTGAGGTGCTCGGCATAGAGGTTGACGTCGCGGCCGCCGGCGGCGCCGCTGCCCCATTCGGCCTCGTCCGGCCCGTAGGCGAACTGCATGCGCGCGAGATACAGCCGGGCGAGCTTGCGGTCGCCCTCGGCCTTGCCCTTCCAGGTGTCGGTGGCGAGGGTGGCGTCGTCCAGCCCGGTGCCGTAGCGGCCCGTCTCGGAGGAGAAGATGCGCGTCTGCCCGGCGCGCTTCGCCGCCGCCTCCGGCAGGCCCTGCTGCGCCAGGCGCGCGGCGATGAGGCGGCTGTTCTCCGCCACCGGGTTGTCGGCCTCATTTGGCCCGTGCGCCTCGGCGGCGAGCTGCACCGCGCGGGCGAGCTGCTTCATGGCGTTGGGGAAGTGGTCGCGGTAGAGACCGGTGGCGGAGAGCACGATGTCCACGCGCGGCCGGCCGAGCGCTTCGCGCGGCACCAGCTTGACGCCGGTGACGCGGCCGCCGGCATCCCATTCCGGTTCGACGCCCATCAGCCACAGCGCCTGCGCTTCGAGCAGGCCCTGGTGGCGCATGGTCTCCACCGACCACAGCGAGAAGGTGAGCTTCTTCGGGTTGGCGCCCTTGAGCTTGCGGTGCTCGGCGAGCAGTTTCTCGGCGGCGTCCTTGCCGGCGGCCCAAGCCTGCTTCGTCGGGATGCGCGAGGGGTCGAAGCCGTAGAGGTTGCGCCCGGTCGGATAGGCGTCCGGGTTCTTGATCGGATCGCCGCCGTAGGAGGTGGGCAGGTATTTGCCGGCGAGCACCGCCAGCAGCGCCGGCTGCTCGCCGGCGGCGCCGATGTCGGCGTACCACTGGCGTGCCTTGCCGATCTGTTCGCGCAGCGGCGCCGGCAGCGTGTCGACGGAGGCGCCGGCGACGAGATGGCGCGCGAGCAGGCGGTAGGGCGCCGACTCGTGCAGCTTGTCATAGTCGGCCACCAGCGTCTCGTCGAGTTCTTCCTTCGGCGTGCCGGCGTGGGCGGCCGCCGCCTCCCAGAAGGGGCGGCCGAGCATCAGCATCACGGTGGCGAGGCGGTGGCGCTCGGCCGGCGCCTGGCCGAAGACGTGCAGGCCGAGCGGCTGGGCGGTCTCGGCCAGCTCGTGCAGGTGGTTGTGCAGGGCGTCGACGAAGGCCGGGAATTCGGCGGCGGCGCGCGCGCCGGCCCAGCCCATGTCGCGCTCGATGCGCGCTTTCTGAACCGCGGCGAGGAGATCGGCCTTGATCCTGTCCTTCACCGCTCCTTCGTCCTGCGCCAGCCAGGCGTGCAGCAGGTCGTGCATGCGCGTCAGCGCCTCGTGCAGGCCGGCCGGCCGGAAGGGCGGCGTCTGGTGGCTGACGATGGTGGCGCGGCCGCGCCGCTTGGCCTGCAGCGATTCGCCGATGTTGTCGGCGATGTAGGGATAGGCCACCGGCACGTCGCCGACGGCGAGCATCGGATAGTCGAACACGGAGAGGCCGCGCTCCTTGCCGGGCAGCCACTCCTGCGTGCCGTGGGTGCCGTAGTGCACCAGGGCGTCGGCGCGCTGCTGCGCGCGCGCCCACAGGTAGGCGGCGAAGTAGAAGTGCGAGGGCGGCGCCTTGGTGGAGTGGTAAAGCGCCTTTTCCTTGTCTTCCCATTTCTCGCCGCGCGGCGGCTGCGGCAGGACGGCGACGTTGCCGAACTTGACGCGCGGGATGACGAAGAAATCCTCGCCCTTGCGCCGTATCGCCATGGCTGACTTTTCCGGCGGGCCGAAGCGCGCGTGCAGTTCGCGCTGCACAGGCTCGGGCAGTTCCGCCAGCCAGGCCTTGTAGGTCGCCATCGGCAGCAGCTCGGCGAGGTCGCTCGACAGCAGCGGCTCCAGCTTGTTGTCGCGATAGAAGGGCGCCAGCAGCTGCTGCAGCAGGCCGATCAGCTCCGGCTCGGAAGGCGTGCCGGTCGTGTAGCCGGCGCGCTTCAGTGCGGCGAGCGTGCCTTCCAGGCTCTTCGGCAGGTTCATGAAGGAGGCGGAGAGGTTCTTCTCGCCCGGCGGGTAGTTCCAGAAGAACACCGCCAGTTTCTTTCCGGCGTTGGGCAGGCGCTGCAGGCGCACGAGCTTGAGCGCCTTGTTCGCGATCGCCTCGGCCTGCGGCGCGATGGCGACGATCTGCTCGTCCGTTTTGCGCACGGCGGCGGCGATCTGGATGTCGGTGACGCCGGAGAATTCGGCCTGCGCCAGGTAGAAAGGCACGTCCATCAGGGCGACGCCCTGCGGGTCGGCGGCCCAGTCGGCCGCGTCGCCGCGGCGGTAGGGCATGGCCTGCACGACGGGGATGCCGAGGCGCTCGAATTCGGTGCGGCGGCCCTCCGGGTTGAGCGTGATCTGCGTGTTGATGAGGACGTTCGCAACGGGCTTGCCGGCCGGCGCGAGGATGTGCGGGAGCGCCGCGGGGTCGAGCATCGGACCGTAGAAGGGCAGGGCGACGGCGCCGGCCGCCTCGATGCGGCGGACGAGGTCGTCGATGAATTCGGTCTGCATCGAGGCGAGGTACTGCTGGTGCAGGGCGATGGCGACGATCGGCGCATCCGGCGCCGGCTTGCGCCAGGCGAGGTAGTCCGCCGTCGCGGGGAATACCAGGCCGGGCGCCGCCGGGTGATACACCGCAACCTTGGGAAAGATGACGGGGGCGGGGATGCCGGCGAGCGGGCGGCCGGCGAAGTGCGCGGCAAGGCTGGCGAAGAAACCGTCGAAGTTGGCGCGGCCGCCGCTCGCGTAGTAGGCCACCAGGCGCTTCGCCAGCGTGTCGGGCAGCCCCGCCCAGGAGGCCTTGGCCTCGTAGAGCCAGAGGTGGGGCGCGCGCAGGCCGGGCAGGGCGCGGGCGAGCTTCGCCTGCACCTCGTCGATCAGGTAGCTGTCGAAGAACACCGCATCGAAGCCGCGGAACAGGCCGGCGTCGACCTCGGCCGGCAGGCGGTGCACATAGCGCACCTCGACCTGCACGCCGTGGGGCCGGGCGATCTCGGCGAGCTGGCGGAACTTGCCCGCCGGCACGTTGCCCGTGGCGATGAAGAGAACACTCGCGGCCTGTGCCGGTCCGGCCAGGAGCAGTGCCGCGGCCAGGCATAGGCGCAGTGCGGACAAAAGGCGCGCCATCAGTGCAACTTCGCCATCTCGACGAGCCCGTCCGCGCCGCCGCTGTTCGGCAGTGTGAGCAGCACCTGTTCCCACTCGGCGCGCAGCCGCCGCGCCACCGACTTGAGGATCGGCGGCATCTGGCTGTCCGGATAGCACTGCAGGTAGGTGAGCTGGCGCGAGACCAGCGTCGCCTGGCGCGGGCAGCCGGTGCGGACGAAGCCGGTCATCAGCGACAGGGTGGAGGCGATCAGGGCGTCCGGATCGGGCAGGTCTTCATGCTTGTTCATGACAGGTTCTCCTCGGGGGAATCAGAAATCTGCCTGCAGGGCGACGCTCAGGTGGCGGCCGGGCTGCGAATAGAAGTCGACGCCGTCGGGATTGCGCGCGTCGGCCTGGCGGATGTCGCTCCACAGCCAGTACTTCTTGTCGAGCAGGTTGTTGAGCGCGGCGGTGACGCGTAAGTTTTTGCCGAGTTGGCGCCAGACGGAGAGGTCCGCCGTGCCGTAGCCGGGCGTCCTGAACCAGCTGCGGTTGGCGACGGTGGTCTCGGTCGGGTACTCGCCGACGCGCGTCTTCCTCGCTGCGGCGCGCAGGCGGGCTTCGAAGCCCCAGTCGCCGGCCTCGCGCGCGAGCGCCAGCGTGAGGCGTGCCGGCTCGATGCTCTCGAGCGGCGTGCCCGATTCCTCATTGGTGCCGTGGGCCCAGGCGATGCCGCCGTCGACGCGCCAGCCGGGCGCGAAGGCCCAGGCGCCGCGCGCCTCGGCGCCGTAGATGCGCACGCGCGAGAGGTTGACCGACTGGTTGGTGCGCCAGGCCGGGGTCGGCGAGTAGCAGTCGGGATCGCCCGGGCAGGCAAGCCGGACCGATTCGATGAAATCCTTGTAGCGGTTGTCGTACACGGCCACTTGCAGGCGGTGCTTCGCCGCGACGTGGCGCAGGCCGAGCTCGATGCCGAGGCTGGTCTCCGGTTTCAGATCCGGATTCGGCACCACCGAGTAGAACTGGCTGGTGTTGCGGAAGGCGCCGTTCACCTCATCGTAGTTCGGGGCGCGGAAGCCGCGCGCGATCTGGCCGTAGGCGGAGAGTGCCGTGTCGAATTTCCAGGTGGCGCCGAGTTTCGGCGAGAGCGAGCCGTGCGACTGCTCGACCGGGCTGCGCCCGAGGAGGGCCATCACCTGCTGGGCCAGGGCATCCATTTCCGGCTTCAGCGTGGTGCGGTCGTAGCGCAGGCCCGGCATGAGCGCGAGGCGATCCCCGGCCAGTCCGGCGATCTCGTCCTGCACGAACAGGCCGAGGGTGTCGGTGCGGCCGTTGGCGAAGTCGCGCAGGGGATAGTTTTCGCCGGCCAGCGACTTCGAGAAGATCGTCACGTTGCGCCAGATGCGGCCGTCGCGCATCTCCTCGACGCGTACGCGCGAGAGATCGGCGCCGAAGGTGAGCAGGTGCGAGAGGCCGCCAGCCTGCAGCATCTTTTCGCCCTGCACGCCGCCGCCCAGCGTGTCCTGCGTGAAGAAGAAGTCCTGCTCGATGTAGCAGTTGTTGGCGCCCGCCGTCACGGCCGAGCAGGCGGCGCTGGTGTTGCTGCGGCGCTGGAAGTTGTGGTTCTTCGTGTCGGCGTCCTGGCGGTAGAGCCGCACGGCGAGCCGGTCGTAGAGCACGGGCGCGGCCGGCTTGTGCTCCCACTCGAGGCTGCCGCGCACGCGGCGGCTGTTGTCCTCGCCGTGCATCCAGGCGACGCGCGGCAGCGAGGCGGCCTGGCGCAGGATGTCGGCGCTGACCGACTGGTCGCGCCCTTCCAGCGTGGCGCTGAGCTTGTGGCCGGCAGCGGGCCGCAGGATGAACTTGGCGAGCAGGCCGTCTTCGCGCAGGTTCTGCGGGTTCGGCTTGGTGCGCGTCGGCGAGCTGCCGCCGACGCTGCCCTGGTTGCGGTATTCCTCGCCGCGGCCGTGCGACCAGCCGAGCAGGAGTTCGACGGCTTCGCTGCGCACGGCGCCGAGCAGGGTCTGCGTCAGCCCGCTGTTGGCGCCGGAATAGGTGGCGCGGTAGCGCAGGCCGTGCGGCTTGTTGCCGGCGATGTCGGCCGGGTCGAGCGTGACGAAGCCGACCACGCCGCCGATGGCGTCCGAGCCGTACAGGCTGGAGGCGGCGCCGCGCAGGATCTCGACGCGCTTGAGGAAGTCCGGCATCGCCGTCGGCATGGCGCTCATGGTGAAGTTGGTCGGGCCGCCGCCGTTGTAGTAGTTCGGCAGGCGCACGCCGTCGACGAGCTGCATGACGCGGTTGTCCTCGATGCCGCGGATGTTGACACGGGTGGCGCCGTGGCGGCGCAGGTCGCGCGGCATGGCCACGTCGGGTTCGTCGGCGAAGAGGTCGGCGGCGTCGGTCGGCAGGCGGCGGTCCATCTCCGCGCGGTCGAGGCTGGTGACGGTGGCGGGCACGGCATCGGCCTCGGCCTCGGCGCGCGTGGCGGTGACGACGACATCCTTCAGCGCCGTGTCGGCGGCGTGGGCCTGTGAGGCGAGGAGGGCGAGGCCGAGCAGGGCGCCCGGGGTCAGTGCCCGCCGGAAGGGCGGACGAAACGGATGATGCGGCATGAGGCAGTCTCCATACGATTGTCGAAATTCGCTGGCTGGCTGCCTGGGCCGCAGGTATGGCGGCCCGGTTGCTGGCTGTTGCGGGTGGGTGGATCTAGTGCTGCATGGGTTCGGTGCCGACGATGCTGGCCTGGCCGGCGGCGAGCCGCGCCAGGGCGACGGCGAAGCCGGAGACGCCGGCGCCCTTGAACAGCAGGCAGGGCTTGCCGGTGCGCTTGCAGTGCTGCTTGAGCTTGTAATAGGCGGCGTGGCTGACGCAGTCGGTCGGGCAGAGCACGGCGTCGGCGCCGTTGATCATGTCCGGCAGGCGCGAGAGCGATTCCTCCTGGCCGCCGTCGTGGTGCACGAGGCGGATGCCGAGGCGTTCGGCCAAGGCGCGGTACTGCGAGAGCAGCGCGGTGCGACCGCCGACGCAGAGCACACAGCGGCCGGCGATGCGGTTCCCGCAGTCGTCGCATTGGCCGTCGCAGGCGGCCTCGTTCGCCTCGCCGGCGAGCAGGAGGCGCTCCAGCGCATCGCGTTCGGCGGCGAGGTCGTCGCGCTCGCGCGCGAGCGCCGCGGCCCTGTCCTCCGCGTCCTTCAGCGCGCCCTCCAGCGGCCGCGCGCGTTCCGCCGAGGCGAGCAGTTGCGCATTGCTTGCGGCGAGGCTCATCAGGCGGCGCCCCATGTCCACCATTGCCGTGCCGGATTCGAAGGCGGCCAGCCGTTCGCGCAGGGCGGCGGCATCGGTCCGCGCGTCGCGCAGCGCGGCCAGTTCCGCCTCCTGTTCGGCGATGCGCCGGTGCAGCCCGGCTTCGGCGGCGGCGCGTTCGCGGCGTTCGCGTTCCAGTGCGGCGGCGAGCGCGTCGTTCTGCCGCTCCATGAAAATCAGCCGCCGCGCATCGGCGGCCAGCCCCGCGCCGACCTGGTGGGAGAGCATGTGCACGTCGGCGTACACGGCGTGCCGCGTCTCGTCGCTCGCCGCCTTGTGCGTGAGTGCCGCCCACATCGGCCCGGCGACCTCGCCGTGCGCGAAGTGCTCCTTCCACAAGGTGAGCACTTCGGCATCGGTCGGCACGCGCTCGAAGCGGGCGACGTGGCCGGCGTACTTGCGCTCGAGGTGGCGCTGCAGGTCCTCGGAAACCGGGTTGCGGCTGCCGGCCCAGCCGACCGCCTCGACGTGCAGGGTGAATTCGTCGCGCAGGTCGCCGCTGAACGAATGCCGGCGCGCGAGGCGAGCCAGTTCGTCCATGGGCAGGCAGGTGCCGATCACCGGGCAGTGGAACTTGTCCTTGAGCTCCCACAGCCGGGTGCGGCGGGCCGGCTTCGGCGCGGCCGACGACGCTTCCTCGGCGACCGGCGGCTGGCCGGCCCGGGCGAGCGCATCGGCGATCGGGCTCTTGCGCGGGAAGGGCGGCGTCATGCGGGCCATCCGCCGGCGAGCCGCTCGGCTGCGTCCGCGAAGCGCGAGTCGGGAACGGGGCGGGACGGCTGTTCGCGCTCGATGATGTCGACCAGCTCGCGTGCGTGCGCGCGCAGGTGCGGGTCGGCATCGGCGTCGGCGGCGACGCGCGTGAGCAGCAGCGCCGCCAGTTCTGCGGCGCGCTGGCAGCCGGTGGTCATGTGGCGGGCCAGGTGGGCGAGCGCCCCGGCAACCAGGTGTGCCGGTGGAGGATCGTCGTGCAAAGTGTGCGTTTCCATGTGCCGGCCTCCGGTCAACGGGCGAAGACGGTCATGTCCAGCACTACGGCGGCCGCCACGACGCCCGAAAGGACGATCAGCAGCAGCGGCCAGCCATGCCTGAGGAAATGCGCGAGGGATGCGCGCGCCGACTGGCCGGCGGCGGACGGGCGGGGGGATGAGTCAGTCATGCGGCAGTCTCCCAAAACGAAGTTTTCGGCTGGCTGCCGCGGGCGATGCGAACGCGCCGAGGTGGCTGGCTGGTGCAAAAGTCAGTCGCCGTGGCACGGCGACCGTCAGGCTTATTAGCGTAATGATAACGATTCGCATTAAAAGGTCAAGCCATCTGGCGAAAAAACTCAGATGGAAATCAGTGGATGAGGATGCCTTCGCAGCCGCTGCCGCCATCGGCGCGAGAGGCGAGGAACAGCGGCGCCATGCGCCAGGCGTAGATGGCGAAGGCGGCGCTCCAGAGCAGGCCAGAGAGGGCGAGCAGGGCCGCCGGCGCGCCGGGCAGCGCGGTGGCGGCGCGAAGCAGGGTGCCGGCGACGATCAGCCAGGCGCCAATCGGCACCCAGGGGCGCTCGTCGAGCGGCAGGCCGCAGTGCATGCGGCCGGCGATGCACAGCACGGCATAGATGGCCAGCCCCATGGCACCGACGGCGGCGAGATGCCGGCCGGCGCTGAAGAAACCGCCGTCGAGCACGAGCGCGGCGCCCATCAGGGCGTAGCCGGCGGCCATGAGCACGTACACGCCGTAGAGGATGAGCGGCCAGCGGCGGAACAGGGCGCGGCCGACGTGCCAGTCGTTGAGCAGGTTGAGCAGCGCGGCGGCGGCGGCAAGCGCCAGCCAGCCGCCGATGCGCGCGCCGGGGGCGACGAGTTCCGCCAGGGTGGTCAGGCCGATGCAGAAGATCGCCAGGTTGCGCCGCGGCGGCCTTGCGCGGTATTCAATGTTCGTTGTGACGCCCGTTGCCGGGTCGGCGGCGCGCTCCTCGAGGGCGGCGTTCACGATGCGCATGGAGATGCGGCTCATGGCGACGACGATCAGCATCATCAGCACGCCGAGCGCGGCATGCAGCCAGCGCGCCGGGTTTGCGCCGGGATGCGCGTCCAGGAAGGTCTCGGCATAGAAGCCGGCGACACAGGCGGCGAGGGCGGCGAGCGCCCAGAGGAAGGCGAGGTGGCGCCGTTCCGGGTCGCGCCGCAGGCGCGGCGCGAGGAGCCAAGCCAGGCTGCCGAGCAGGCCGAGGTGGGCGGCAGCCGAAACGGCGAGGACGGGTGCGCCGAGCAGCCCGCTCGACCAGAAGGCGATGCGGCCGGCGAGCCAGAGTGCGGCGAGGCGCCGTGTCGCGGCCTGGCCGAAGGCGGGTGTGACGGTGAATTCCGGAATGGCGGTGAGGGCGAAGCCGGCGACGGCGGCCAGCGCGACGCCGAAGATCAGTTCGTGGGCGTGCCAGACGAAAGGCCCGCCGGCGACCGCGGGCAGGGGCAGGCCGAAGGCGAGGAAGGCGATCCACAGCCCGATGAAGAGCGGTGCGCTCAGGGCGGCGAACAGGAAGAAAGGGCGGAAGCCGCAGAGCCAGAGGGGGTGTCCGCTGTCCGACGGCGGGCAGATCCGGTGCAGGGTGGCGCTCAGCACGAGAAGCCCTTTTTGCCGCGCGGCTGCGCTGACCCGATGCGGACCACCATGGCGGCGGATCCCTCGCACGCCATGCCGGCATCTGGCGGCGCTTCCAGCCCGAAGCATTCGCGCACCGCCGGCGCCTGCAGCAGTTCGGCGGTGGTGCGATGGACGAAGGCGTCGTCGCGCGTCAGCGCCGGCGCGGCGATCTCGATGCGGTGGGCGATGCGGCCGGGATCGCTCGCCATCACCAGCACGCTGTCGGCCAGGCGAACGGCTTCCATCAGGTCGTGGGTGATCATCAGCACGGCGAGGCTGCGCCGCGCCAGGTGGTCGAGCAACTGTCGGTGCAGCTGCGCTTTGAGGCCGATGTCGAGGGCGGAGAAGGGCTCGTCCATCAGCAGCAGGTCGGGCTCCAGCACGAGGGCGCGCGCGAGGGCGGCGCGGCTCTGCATGCCGCCGGAGAGGGTATGCGGGAACTGGTCGAGTGCGGCGGCGTCGAGCCCGACGGCGTGCCCCATCGCCTGAGCGCGGCTGATGCATTCCGCCTGCGGCAGGCCGGCCGCCTTCAGGCCGAGTGCGATGTTGTCGCGCGCCGTCTTCCACGGCAGCAGGCGCGGCTGCTGGAACATCACGGCGGGGTTGCGGAATCCGTTTTCGATGGCACCGGTGCGCAGGACGAGCAGGCCGGCGCACAGATGCAGCAGCGTCGTCTTGCCGCAGCCAGAGGGGCCGACGAGGGCCAGCACGCGGCCGGCCGGCAGATCGAGGTCGATGCCCTCGAGTACGGTCTTGAGGGCGTAGGCGTGGCTGACGCCGCGCAGTTTCAGTTCAGGCAGGCTCATGGCCCACCTCACGCCAGCGCTCCACATCGCGCTTGACGGGTTCGAGCAGCAGGTATTCCACCAGCAGCAGCAGGCCGACCACGGCGCCGATCCAGGCCAGCGTCGCCGCCGTGTCGAGGTGCGAGCGGCTGACCGCCAGCGCGGCGCCGACGCCGTCGGCCGACGAGAGCAGCTCGGCCATGACGACCACCTTCCACGAAGTGCCGAGGGCGGTGATCCAGGCCGGGAAGAGGTAGGACACCACGTGCGGCAGGTAGAGGTCGAAGAGCTTCATGGCGAGCGGCAGGCGGAACACGCGCGCCATGTCCTTCAGGTGGTGATCGAGCGTGCGTGCGCCCTGCAGGGCGCCGACAAAGACGATCGGGAAGCAGGCGATGAAGACGGTGAATACCGGCGTGCCGTCGTCGGCGCCAAACCATAGCATGGCCAGCACCAGCCAGGCGATCGGCGGCGTGCCGAGCAGCACGGTGACCAGCGGACGCGACATCATCGAGGCCGTCATCGACACGCCAGCGGCGAGTCCGAGCAGGCTGCCGGTGGCGACCGCCAGGGCCAGGCCGGCGAGGGCACGCCGTGCCGTGACGGCCAGTTCCGGCCAAGCGGCGCCGGAGTCGATCAGCCGGTGCAACGTGGCGAAGGTGCTGGCGGGGTCTGGCAGGATCAGTGCGCCGTAGTGGGCGCTCGCGCCTTCCCAGGCGGCGAGCAGCAGGAGCAGGCTGGCGACGGCGCCCCAGCCGCTCCATAGGTAGGCCGGCAGTCCGGCCAGCCATGCCCTAAGCAAACTCATTTTCCGCTGTAGTAGAAGTCGTCGGGCGGCAGCTTGCCGCCGATCAGCGCCGGCTGGCGGGCGTGCAGCCGGCCGAAGAAGAATTCCAGCTCCGGCCGGGCTTCGCGCGCCGTCACGAAGGCGGTGTTGTCGGCGCGCACCGAATCGGCGACGCCTTCTGCCGTCAGCATGTCGACGCGCTTCGCCACCAGGGCGCCGCACTCATCCGGCTTCGCTTCGCACCACTTGAGCGAGGCGGCGTAGGCCTGCTGGAAGCGCTCGATCAGAGCCGGGTCGCTGAGCGCCTTGCCCATGGCGGCGATGCCGGCCTGCGGAATGCGCGCTGGACGGGCGAGCAGCCGGCCCCATTCGCGCTGCAGGTCGACGCTGCGGAAGAGCTCGGGCGCGACGATGCTGACGGGGAAGGACTTCGTCTTGCGCAGCGCCATCGACACCGCCGGCTCGGCGAGCAGGGCGTGGTCGGCGCGGCGCATGACGAGCAGTTGCATCGCGTCGAGCGGCGTGCCGACGTAGCGCAACTTGAAGTCGCGCCTGGCGTCCAGCCCGGCTTTCTCGGCAAGCACTTGGAAGACGATGTCCGGCATGTCGGCACGGAAGGGCATCACCACTTCCTTGCCCTTGAAGTCGGCTAGCGTCTTCGCGCCGCCGTCGCGCGACACCAGCCACAGCACGCCCCAGGTCGAGACATTGACCAATTGCAGCCTGACGCCGCGGTTGTGCAGGTTGGCGGCGACGTTGGTCGGCATGGCGATGAAATCGACCTGCACCTTGCCGTCGACGGCCAGCACGCGCAGCTGGTCGGGGTCCTTCCATGGCACGAACTCGACGCTCTCGGCGACGTCCTTCAGTGCGCCGCTCTCGGCGATGTGGATGAGTGGATAGGAGACGGCGGCGAAGGGGCCGGAGAGGACGAGCTTCGGCAGGCGCCCGTCGGCGGCGTGCGCACCGAGGGGCAGCAGCGCCGCAGCCGCCAACAGGCAACCGCCGAGGATGCGGCGCAGGTCGTGCATCAGAAATCGCCCTTCCAGGTCAGCACCAAGCTGCGGCCAGGCATGTGAATCTCCTGGCCGGAGACGCCCTCGGCCAGGTGCTCGTGGTATTCGCGGTCGAAGAGGTTCTTCACGCCGATGCGCAGCGACTGACTTTTCGCGTAGCGCCAGGTGGCGCCGATGTCGGCGGTGGCGAAGCCGGGCGTGGCGTTCTCGCTGCCGCGCGAGAAGACGGTGGCGACGCGGTTCTGCCGGCGCACGAAGCGGCCGGTGACGTCCATCGTCCAGTTCGGGGCGATTCCGCCTTCCCAGCCCAGACTGAGTTCGTCGGCCGGCATCTGGAATAGCGGCTCGTCGAGCTCGTCGTTGCTGCCGCGCACGACGGAGAGACCGGCCTTCAGCCAGTGGCCGCGCGAGAATTGCCATTTGCCTTGCGCCTCGAAGCCGTGCAGGGTGACCTGGCTGATGTTCACCGTTTCCTTGCAGGCGGCGGCGTTGGCCGCGCCGCAGACGGTAATGGCGCGCGGGGTGCCGGAAATGTCGAGGCCGGACATGTAGTCGGCGATGCGGTTGCGCCAGGCTGCCACCTGATAGCCGACGTTTTCGCTCTGGCCCTTCAGGCCGATCTCGAACTGCGTCGAGATTTCCGGCTTGATCTGCGGGTTGCCTGCGTAGTAGTAGCCGTCGGCCCGCGGCGAGGATTCGTAGCGCTCGCGCATTTCGCCGGCGCGAAAACCCCGCGAGAGGTTGGCGTAGGGCCGCAGCAGCGGGGCGGCCTCGTAGATGGCGCCGAGGCTGCCGGAGAAGGCGCTGTCGCGGCGGTCGAGGTTGTTGGTGATCCGCAGCGCCGGGTTGGCCGGATTGGCCATGGCGGCGGCTTCGCCCTTCACGGTGTCGTGGCGCAGGGCGGCGAGCACGTTCAGCTTGCCGAAGCGCATGTCGTCCTGCACGTACACGCCGAAGGCGCCGATGCGGCCGTCGTCGAAGGGGTCGCGCCGCGCGGGGGCGAACGCCGGCGGATTGAAGAGGAAGCGCTCGGGCGAGGCCCCCATCTTCCAGTAGTTGGCGCCGAAGGAGAGCAGGTGCTGCGGATGGATCAGCCAGTCGGCCTTGGCGTCGACGCCATCGGTGGTGAAGAAGACGTGGGTCTGCGAGATGTCCTGGTTGCGCCGGTTCGACCAGGCATGGATGCGTCGCTCCATCTCCTGGCGATAGGTGCGCACGTCGAGGTTGAGCGGCGTCTCGCCCGAGCCCTTGCGGCTGTAGCCGAGCTCGGCCAGGGTGCGCGCCTGCTGGGGCGAACGCACCGTGGTGCTGCCGACCAGCGGGCTCGGATGCGGCCGCGTCGAGCCGGGATACCAGACGTCCTCGTCCTCGTGCCGCTGCAGCGACGCACGCAGCTGCTGGGCGCCGTCGATGCGGAAGCGGTACTGGCCGATGAAGCTGTCGGAGTCGTAGCCGGTGCGGTCGACGCGGCCGTCCGGCGCCTTGTAATCATGGATGCGGGCGAGCGAGGCGCCGAGCATCAGGGCGTGGTCGCCGCCGGCGGCGTTGAGGAGACCGGTGCCGCGCACGCCGCGGCTGGCGCTGTCGTAGCTGGCCGCCGCGGAGAATTTCGCGCCCGGCTCGAAGCGCGCCTGCGGCAGCAGCACGTTGATGGCGCCGCCGATGGCGCCGGTGCCATAGAGCACCGAGGCCGGGCCCTTGACGACCTCGAGACGGTCGGCCAGGCCGAGCGACATGAAGGAGGCGACGGCGCCCGCCGGCTGGGCGGAGTTGAGGCGCATGCCGTCGACCAGCAGCACCACGCCTTCCTTCTTCAGGCCGCGGATGACCGGGTTCTGCCCCTGCGCGCCGTCGCTGGCGACGGCGAGGCCCGGCTCGCCGCGCAGGGCCTCGCCGGGGTTTTGCGCGTTGCGGCGGAGGAGTTCGTCGCGGTCGAGCGCGGTGGTGGACACCGGGGTCTCGAGGTCTTCCGCGGCGTAGCCTTTTGCGGTAACGGAGACTGTGGCGAGGGTGCTGCTATCTTCAGCACGAACGGCGGGGATGGCACACAGTAAGGCCAGAGCCAATGGGGAAATCCGAGGATGCATAGCGCAATACCTTTCAAATTCGGCATTGGCTGGCGTCGGGCTGGCTAACCGAGGATGGAAAACGAATCTTGCGAAGGCACCGCATTCCGGCGCGCATCGTTATGGCTCATGTTAGGTTAATAAGAATCGTTATCAATTGATTCGGATCAATCTTTCTTCATGGAATCCTGTTTTGACCGGCGGCTCTCATTAATCCGAACTCTGTTACCTCAGAGCAACGTACTCGGCCTTATGTGGAGCTCCACATAAGGCCGATTATGCGGATCGCTCGATTATGTGGAGTAAGCGGGCGGGATGCGCGCCAGACATAGACAAGCCTTGGCCGGCGCGCATTTCATCCTCCACATAAT
>WYAY01000036.1 GCA_011526165.1 Sulfuritalea sp. | reverse complement strand
TGCACATGGCGCCGGAACAACCTGCCGAACTCTCAAACAAAGAGGAGATTCACACAATGCAAAAGAAACTCATCGCTGCTGCAGTGGCCGGCCTGATCGCCGTGCCGGCTCTGGCGCAGACCAACGTGACGATTTCCGGCAACATCCGCGCCGGCTGGGAACAATACAAGCTGAGCGGCAACGGCGGTCATGACGCGGAATCGCGCGTGTCCGACCAGTCGTCGGGCTTGCGCATCAACGCCGTCGAGGACCTCGGTGGCGGCCTGAAGGCCTGGATGCAGCTGGATTACCGCGGCGCCGTGGATACGGGCGCGCTGGCCAACTCCGGCAACTCCGGCGTCGGCTTCATGGGCAACTGGGGCAAGTTCACCATCGGCCGCTGGGATCTGCATTACGGCGAGACCACCGGCCTGCTCGGCACGAACCGTGCCGGCTCGCTGCAGTCCATGATTCAGAGCGGCCTGCTGTCGCAGGTGAACGGCACCAGCATCGCGAATGCGACCCGCACGCCGAACGTCCTGATGTGGGACAGCCCGAACTGGAACGGCTTTACCGGCCGTCTGGCTTATTCCTCCAACTGGAGTGCTGCAGCCTTCAACGAAGGCAACAGCACGGTCGCTGCCGGCAACCCGGGCGGCGGCTCCGCTTGGACCGGTGCCGTTCGCTATCAGAATGGTCCCTGGGCCGCTGGCTACAGCTACTGGGCCGGCAATCAGGAAGCCCGTGGCGGCGGCGCCAACACGGTCGACCAGCGCGGCCATCGCCTGAACCTGGGCTACACCTTCGCCATGGGCCTGAAGCTCGGCATCGCCTATGACCGCAGCAGCCTGGAGAGAAACAACAACCTCGGCGACAACCGCCGCAGCGCCTGGTACCTGCCGGTTTCCTATGCCTTTGGCCCGCATGCAGTGTACTTCCAGTACGCTCGCGCTGGCCAGATGACCAACGACGGCGGCACCAACAGCGGCGCCAACGCCTGGAGCCTCGGCTACGACTATGCCTTCTCGAAGCGCACCTCGGCTGGCATTTTCTATACCAAGCTCAACAACAACCGTGGCGGCAGCTACGATCTGTTCGGGCTCGCGGCGAACGGTGCCACCAATACCGCCGCTGGCGAAGATGCCCGCCAGTTCTACATTGGCATGAACCACACCTTCTAATCGTTGCGGCGCAAGCCGCTTCGAAAGAAGTTCGAAACGGCCGCCTTCGGGCGGCCGTTTTTTATTGGCGAGATGGAAAAGTATCGGTTTGACTCTGGGGCGACCAAGCGCACTTGCTGGCTGATGCTGTCGAACCATCTCGCAACAGAGGCTCGGGCTTTCGGCGCAAGCGGGATTTTGGCTTCGGCCGGCAACTTCACTGCACGAAGTTAACCTGCGCAATATGGTCGTGCGGTGAGTAGCGGTTCGGGGACTGTGGCGCCAGTCGCGCTTTCGGCGCGCAACCTGCGCTGCAGGTTAGCCTTTGTCGCAATATGGCGCTGCTAGAGCAAGACCATATTGTCCCGGTGGATCATTTCGGGCTCGTCAAGGTAGCCGAGGATGGCTTCAATCTCCGAGCTGGGCTGCCGCGCGATGCGGCGCGCTTCGGAACTGGAATAATTGACTAGACCGCGAGCGACCTCGCGGCCGTCGGTCGTACGGCACGCCACCGCCGCACCGCGCTCGAACTCCCCTTCAACAGCGGTGACGCCGACCGGCAGGAGACTTTTTCCCGATGCCAATGCCTTTACCGCGCCCGCGTCGAGGATCAGGCTGCCGGCCAGTTGCAGGTGATCGGCCAGCCACTGCTTGCGCGCGGCCAGCGGCGTGGCGGCGGCTTCGAGCAGGGTGCCGATCGCCTCGCCGTGCGCCAGGCGCGGCAGCACGTCGGGCTCGCGGCCACTGGCGATCAGGGTATGGGCGCCGCTACGGGCAGCGCGCTGCGCTGCGCGGATCTTGGTGATCATGCCGCCCTTGGAAATGCCGCTGCCGGCGCCGCCGGCCATGGCTTCCAGCGCCGGGTCGTCGGCGCGATGCTCGGCAACCAGTTTGGCGGCAGCGTCCTTGCGCGGATCGGCGGTGAAGAGCCCCGCCTGGTCGGTGAGGATCAGCAGCGCCTCGGCCTCGACCAGGTTGGCGACCAAGGCACCCAGCGTGTCATTGTCCCCGAACTTGATCTCGTCGGTGACGACGGTGTCGTTCTCGTTGATGATCGGCACCACGCCCAGCTCGAGCAGCGCGGTCAGCGTCGAGCGGGCGTTGAGGTAGCGCAGGCGGTCGGCGAGATCCTCGTGGGTGAGCAGGATCTGCGCGGTCTTCAGACCGTACTGGGTGAAACAGGTCTCGTAGGCCTGGGCCAGGCCCATCTGGCCTACTGCGGCGGCGGCCTGCAGCTCGTGCATGGCATGCGGGCGGCTTGTCCAGCCAAGGCGCTGCATGCCGGCGGCGATGGCGCCGCTGGAGACCAGCAACACCTCGCGGCCATCCTCGCGCAGGCGGGCGATCTGCCGCGCCAGCTCGCCGAGGTAGTCGATGGCCAGGCCGGTGCCGTTATTGGTGACCAGCGCACTGCCGACCTTGACCACCAGCCGGCGGGCTTGGCTAATTTTCTGTCTCGTCATGATCCTGCAGGTCGGCCTTCAGGCCGACATCGGCGTTCGTTGTCGGGCTGAAGCCCGGCCTACGTTTCTCTTCTTCAATGTGCTCCATGATAGCGAAAGTCAGCTCGCGGCACCCGGCGCCGTTGATGGCGGAGATGGCGAAGTGTCGTTCGACTGGGCCGTAGCCGGCGAGCAGGGCGGCGAGGCGCGCCTCGCGCTCCTCCTCCGGCAGCAGGTCGAGCTTGTTGGCGACCAGCCAGCGCGGCTTTTCATATAGTGCCGGATCGTATTTCTTCAACTCGTCCAGAATGGCGCGGGCATCGTGCACGGGATCGGCGCCAGGATCGAAGGGGGCGATGTCCACGATATGCAGCAACAGATGGGTGCGCTGCAGGTGGCGCAGGAACTGGTGGCCGAGGCCGGCGCCCTCGGCTGCACCCTCGATGAGGCCGGGGATGTCGGCGACGACGAAGCTGCGGTTGGCGTCGACGCGCACGACGCCGAGGTTCGGGTGCAGGGTCGTGAACGGATAGTCGGCGACCTTCGGCCGTGCCGAGGAAACGGCACGGATGAAGGTGGACTTGCCCGCGTTGGGCAGACCGAGCAGGCCGACGTCGGCCAGCACCCTGAGCTCCAGCTTGAGGTCGCGCCGCTCACCCGGCGTGCCGGGCGTGCACTGCTTCGGCGCACGGTTGGTGCTGGATTTGAAATGGATGTTGCCAAGACCGCCCTGGCCGCCCTGGGCGATCAGCGCCTTTTTGCCGTCGCGATCGAGGTCGGCGATCGGCTCGCCGGTCTCCAGGTCGCTGATGACCGTGCCAACCGGCATGCGCAGGACCAGATCCTGGCCGCCGCGGCCGTAGCAGTCCGAGCTCATGCCGTTCTCGCCGCGCTCGGCGCGGAAGATGCGCGTGTAGCGGAAATCGATGAGCGTGTTGAGGTTGCGATCGGCAATCGCGTAGATGCTGCCGCCGCGGCCGCCGTCGCCGCCCGACGGCCCGCCCTTCGGCACGTATTTCTCGCGCCGGAAGGTGGCCGCGCCATTGCCGCCGTCGCCGGCGATGACCTCGATCTTGGCTTCGTCGAAAAATTTCATGAGCGCTGAAAAATAAAAAAGCCCTGCCGCGACGGCAGGGCTTTTTGTCGCGGCGACCGGGTTGCTTAGGCGGCCGGGACAATGTTCACGGTCTTGCGCCTTTCGGCGCCCTTGATCGTGAATTCGACCGTGCCGGTGACCTTGGCGAACAGCGTGTGGTCGCGGCCCATGCCGACGTTGTCGCCGGCGTGGAACTGGGTGCCGCGCTGGCGCACGATGATGCTGCCGGCGTTGATCAGCATGCCGCCGTAGCGCTTCACGCCGAGGCGCTTTGATTGCGAGTCGCGGCCGTTGCGCGAGCTGCCGCCTGCTTTTTTATGTGCCATGTGTCTGCTCCTTGCTTACGCCGAAATGCCGGAAATCTGGATTTCGGTGAAGTTCTGCCGGTGGCCCTGGTGCTTCTGGTAGTGCTTGCGCCGGCGCATCTTGAATATCTTCACTTTGTCGTGCCGGCCCTGGGCGAGGACTTTCGCCTTGACAG
>WYAY01000001.1 GCA_011526165.1 Sulfuritalea sp. | reverse complement strand
GGGGGGGGGGGGGGCGGCCGCGGGCCGCCCTCGTCCGTGCTCTCGCTTTTTTTTTTCCGTCTGCTCTCTTTCCCCCCCCCCCCCCCCCCCCCCCCCCCCCCCCCCCCGCCCCGGGGGGGCCCCCCCCCCCCCCCCCCCCCCCGCGGCCTGGCCACCCTCTCCCCCGGCCCCTCTCCCGCAGGCGGGAGAGGGGAGTCTCTATGTGATCGCGCGGTGGCGCACCAGAACGCGGGCGCGGTCGCGGAACCGGCCGGCCAGCCACTCGGCGAGGTACACCGAGCGGTGCTGGCCGCCGGTGCAGCCGATCGCCACGGTGAGGTAGCTGCGGTTGTCGCGCACATAGGACGGCAGCCACTCGTCGAGGAAGCGGCGGATGTCCTCGGCCATCTTGCGCACCTCGCCCTGCGCCTCGAGGAAGCGCGCCACCTCGGCATCGCGCCCGGTGAGCGGGCGCAGCACCGGATCGTAGTGCGGGTTGGGCAGGCAGCGCACGTCGAAGACCAGGTCGGCGTCGAGCGGGATGCCGTGCTTGTAGCCGAAGGACTCGAACTGCAAAGTCAGTCCCGGCGAGACGGCGGGCTGGACGAAGTCGAGGATCCAGTTGCGCAGCGCGTTCGGGTTGAGGCTGCTGGTGTCGATGCGGTTGCCCAGCCCGGCGACGTTCTCCAGCATCGCGCGCTCGCGCACGATGGCCTCGGCCAGGGTGGTGTCCTCGTTGGAGAGCGGATGGCCGCGCCGCGTCTCGGAGAAGCGCGCGATCAGCGTCTCCTCGCGCGCCTCGAGGAAGACGAAGCGCGTCGGCACGCCCATCGCCTGCAGGTCGCGCAGCTGCTGCGGCAGCGCCGCGATCGAGGCGCCGGCGCGCACGTCGATGGCCACCGCGACGCGCTCGTAGCCTTCCTCGCGCAGCTGGCGCACCAGCGGCGGCAGCAGGGTGGCCGGCAGGTTGTCGACGCAGTAGTGGCCGGCATCCTCCAGCGCGCGCAGCGCGATGCTCTTGCCGGAGCCGGAGAGGCCGCTGATGAGAACGAGCTGCATGCAATGTCACCGTCGAACGGGGAAGCCAAGCATAGCCAAAAGCCCCGCTTCTTGCCATCATTCGCCGGAGAAACCCCGGAGGCAGCCATGACTTTCACGACCCTGAACTACGCGACCGACGGCCGCATCGCCCGCATCACCCTCAACCGGCCCGAGCGGCTCAACGCCATCGACGAGAAGATGCCGGGCGAGATCCGCGCCGCCGTCGAGCGCGCCAACGCCGACGACGGCATCCACGTCATCGTGCTGGCCGGCGCCGGGCGCGGCTTCTGCTCCGGCTACGACCTGAAGGCCTTCGCCGAGACGGCGGGCGAGAACCCCGGCGTGCAGTCGATGCCGTGGGACCCGATGGTCGACTACCGCTTCATGAAGCAGTGCACCGACGACTTCTTCTCGCTGTGGCGCTCCTACAAGCCGGTGATCTGCAAGGTGCACGGCTACGCGGTGGCCGGCGGCAGCGACATCGCGTTGTGCGCCGACATCGTCATCATGGCCGAGGACGCGAAGATCGGCTACCCGCCGGCACGCGTCTGGGGCTGCCCGACCACGGCGATGTGGGTGTTCCGCATCGGCGCCGAGCGCGCCAAGCGCATGCTGCTCACCGGCGACCTGGTCGACGGCCGCAAGGCGAAGGAAATGGGGCTGGTCTACGACGCCGTGCCGGCGGCGGAACTCGATGCCGCGGTGGACGCGCTGGCGCAGCGCATGGCCGGCGTGCCGAAGAACCAGCTCATGATGCAGAAGCTGATGATCAACCAGGCCTACGAGAACATGGGACTGGCCTCGACGCAGATGATCGCCACCCTCTTCGACGGCATCACGCGCCACTCGCCGGAAGGCATGTGGTTCAAGGCCTACTCGGAGGAACACGGCTTCCACGAGGCGGTGCGCCTGCGCGACTCGGGCGAGCCGATCCCGGGCTCGAAACGTTAGCGGCGCGCGCCGGTTGGTGGCACAATCGCCGCTTTGCCTGCGCGCCACCGCCTTGCCATGCGCCTGAAGAAATTCATCCCGAAAATCCTGCGCCCCCTCTTCGAGGAGCGCGACGACGGCAACGACATGATCCCGCCGAAGTCGATGAGCTTCGTCGGCAAGGGCGACTTCGTCAAGATCGGCCTTGAATTTCGCCGGCACTTCATAGAGCTGGCCGGGCTGCGGCCGGAACATCGCGTGCTCGACGTCGGCTGCGGCATCGGCCGCATGGCGATCCCGCTCACCGAGTATCTTTCGCCGGCCGGCGGCTACTGGGGCTTCGACATCGTCAGGCAGGGCATCGACTGGTGCAGCGCGCGCATCACGCCGAAGTTCCCCAACTTCCATTTCCAGCACAGCGACGTCTACAACAAGCACTACAACCCGGACGGCCAGGTGCGCGCCTGCGACTACCGCTTTCCGTTCGAAGACGACTTCTTCGACTTCATCTTTCTCACCTCGGTGTTCACACACATGGTGCCGGCCGACCTGGAGAACTATCTGCGGGAGATCGCCCGCGTGCTCAAGCCGGGCGGCAAGTGCCTGATCACCTTCCTGCTGCACAACGATGAATCCGCCGGCCTGATCCGCGCCGGCAGGAGCGACCTCGATTTCGTGCACGAGATGGATGGCTACTTCACCACCAAGCCGCACGACCCGGAGGCCGCCATCGCCTACGACGAGAATGCGGCGCTGCTGTTTTTCGACCGCTGCGGGCTGGCGGTCGAGCCGCCGGTGCGCTACGGCTCGTGGTGTGGCCGGGCGCAGTACCTGTCCTACCAGGACATCGTCGTCGCCGGCAAGCGCACTGCAGCCTAGCGCCTGCCGATGACCGCCGGAACCCGCCACCACCGCCGCGCCGCGGCGCTGATGTTCTGCGCCGGCCTGCTGTGGAGCATCGCCGGCGTGTTCACGCGCCATCTCGAACAGGCGCCGCGCTGGGAGACCACCTTCTGGCGCTCCTTCTTCTGCGCCGTGGCGATGCTTCTCATCCTCGCCGTGCTGCATCGCCGCCAGGCCGTCGAGGAAGTCATGCGCCTCGGCCGCGTCGGCCTCGCCTCGGGCGCGCTGTGGGCGGTGATGTTCACCGGCTTCATGCTGGCGCTGACGCAAACCAGCACCGCCAACACCCTGATTCTCACCAGCATCTCGCCGCTCACCGCCAGCCTATTCGCCTGGCTGCTGCTCGGCGAGCGCGTGCCGGGCCGCACCTGGCTGCTGATCGGCGTCGCCTTTTCCGGCATCCTCGTCATGTTCGGCGGCGAGGCCGGCGGCGGACGCATGGCCGGCAACCTGATCGCGCTCAGCGTGCCGCTGGCCGCCGGGCTCAACTTCGTGCTGATGCGCAAGAGCGACGCGCGGGTGAACCTGATTCCCGCCGTGCTGGTCGGCGGCCTGCTCTCGGCGCTGGCAACGCTGCCGCTGGCCTGGCCCTTCCTCGCCAGCCCAAGCGACCTCGCCATCCTGGCGCTGCTCGGCGCGCTGCAGCTGGCGCTGCCCTGCGCGCTGGCGGTGGTGGCGGCGCGCAGTCTGTCGCCGACGGAAGTGGCGCTGATCGGACTGACGGAATGCGTCTTCGGCCCGCTGTGGGCCTGGCTCGGCGCGGGAGAAGTGCCGACGGCGCATGCGCTGTTCGGCGGCGCCCTGGTGCTCGCCGCGCTGGCGGCGCAGGCGCTGGCCTCCGGCGGCGGGCGGCTGCGGGCTACTTGAGGCGGTGCACGACGCTGGTCGCCACGCCCCAGATCGACGGCTCGTCGTCGAGGACGCCGGGATGCTGGCAGGGATTCTCCGGCAGCAGGCGGACGTGGCCGTTGCGCCGGTAAAGCCGCTTCAGGGTCAGGCCGCCTGCCGCCTCCGCCACGACGAGGTCGCCGTCGTCCGCCTCGAGGGCGCGGTCCACCACCAGCAGGTCGCCGTCGCGGATGCCGGCGCCGGCCATCGCGTCGTTGCGCACGCGGATGAGGAAGGTCGCCTCGCGGTGGGCGACGAGGTGCTCGTTGAGATCGAGGCTGCCGTCGGCGGACGCGGCGCTCATGCGTACTTCCTGAAGCTGCCGGTGACGAGGCCGAAGATCTCCAGCTGGCCCTGCGGGCGGATCGGCGGGTAGGCCGGGTTGCCGGCCTTGAGATAGACGCCGCGCTTGTCCTGGGCGAGGTACTTCAGGGTGAACTCGTTGTCGACGATGGCCACCACGATGT
>WYAY01000243.1 GCA_011526165.1 Sulfuritalea sp. | reverse complement strand
TGGATGGAGAAGGAAGGCGCCTTCGGCAACGCCGAGCGGCGCGGCCAGTTCTGGCGCCAGCAGGTGAAGGCGCCGGGCGAGGCGAAGAGCGACCTGTGGCAGTACATCGAGTTCTCCAAGCGCTTCAGGACCGACGAGGTGTGGCCGAAGGAATTGCTCGACAAGAATCCGCAGTACAAGGGCAAGACCCTCTACGAGGTGCTCTACGCCAACGGCCAGGTGAACGCCTTCGGCAAGGCCGAGGCGGCGAAGACCAACGCCCACGCTTGGGCCGGCTACAGCAACGACGAGACCGAGGATTTCGGCTTCTACGTGCAGAAGGGCCTGTTCGAGGAATACCGCAAGTTCGGCCTCGGCAAGGGCAAGGATCTCGGCGAATTCGACGCCTACCACAAGGTGCGCGGGCTGCGCTGGCCGGTGGTGAACGGCAAGGAGACCCTGTGGCGCTACCGCGAGGGCTACGATCCCTACGTCAAGGCCGGCGAGGGCGTGAAGTTCTACGGCAAGCCCGACGGCCGCGCCGCCATCATCGCCCTGCCCTACGCCGATCCGGCGGAGAAGCCGGACGCCGAGTACGACCTGTGGCTGTGCACCGGCCGCGTGCTGGAGCACTGGCACACCGGCACCATGACGCGGCGCGTGCCCGAGCTCTACCGCGCCTTCCCCGACGCCGTCGTGTGGATGCACCCGAAGGACGCCGAGAAGCGCGGCATGAAGCACGGCGACCCGGTCAAGGCGATCACCCGCCGCGGCGAGATCGCGCTGCGCGTGAACACGCGCGGGCGCAACCGCATGCCGGAAGGGCTGGTCTTCATTCCCTTTTTCGACGAGCACCGGCTGGTGAACAAGCTGACGCTGGACGCCACCTGCCCGATCTCGAAAGAGACCGACTTCAAGAAGTGCGCCGTCAAGATCGTCAAGGCCTGACCGGATAAGGCATCAGGGAGCGCGAAAGGCGGGCGGACCCTCCTCCTCGGGGCCGCCCGCCGGACGCAGACGCCATGGAAAGGCAACAGCCGAAAAAGTCAGTCGCCGCGGCACGGCGGCAGTTCCTCATCGACGCGGCCCGCATGGCCTGCGGCGTCGGCCTGCTCGGGGTCGGCATCGGCCTTTACGCCCGGCAGGCGAAGGCGCTGCCGCCGCTGGCGATCCGCCCGCCCGGCGCGCTGAAGGAGGGCGATTTCCTCGGCGCCTGCATCCGCTGCGGCCTGTGCGTGCGCGACTGCCCCTACGACATCCTCAGCCTGGCCACGCCGGAAGAGCCGGTGGCGACCGGCACGCCGTATTTCGTCGCGCGCCAGCTGCCCTGCGAGATGTGCGAGGACATTCCCTGCGTCAAGGCCTGCCCGACCGGCGCGCTCGACCACGCGCTGACCGACATCAACAAGTCGAAGATGGGCCTGGCGGTGCTGGTGGACCAGGAGAACTGCCTCAACTTCCTGGGACTCCGCTGCGACATCTGCTACCGCGTCTGCCCGGTCATCGACAAGGCCATCACGCTGGAGCAGCAGCTCAACGCGCGTACCGGCAAACACGCCCTGTTCATCCCGACGGTGCATTCCGAGGCCTGCACCGGCTGCGGCAAATGCGAGAAGGCCTGCCCGCTGGAAGTCGCCGCCATCAAGGTCTATCCGGTCGAACTGGCCAAGGGCGAGCCGGGCAAGCACTACCGCCTCGGCTGGGTCGAGCAGCAGAAGGCCGGCGGCAGCCTGGTGGCGCCCGACACGCCGCACCAGTACAACCTGCCGGAAGGCATGCGCTACGAATCGGGCAAGGGCCTGCTGTCCGGGGAAGCGCCGCCCGCCGCGCCCGCATCGCCGCCCGCCGTGCCGCGCGCGCTGCAAGGAGGCAAATTGTGAGCGCTATCCGCCGGGCCGTCCCAAGGATGGCGCAGCCAACGACATGGAGCCGCGCAGCGGCGAACAAGCGCCACCCCCTTCCACGGGAAGGGGGATGGGGGGATGGCCAATGAGCATCGGCCACGACGCCATCGCCGCCAAGGGCTGGCTGCGCGCGCACCGGTGGCTGCTCGCGCGCCGGGTCTCGCAACTCGGCATCCTCGCCCTGTTCCTGCTCGGGCCCCTGGCCGGCGTGTGGATCGTCAAGGGCAACCTCAGCTACAGCCTCACCCTCGGCGTGCTGCCGCTCACCGACCCGCTCGTGCAGCTGCAATCGCTGCTGGCGCGGCATCTGCCCGAGACCAAGGCCATCGTCGGCGCCGCCATCGTGCTGGCGTTCTATCTCGTCGTCGGCGGCCGCGTCTTCTGCTCCTGGGTCTGCCCGATGAACCTGGTCACCGACGCGGCGGCCTGGCTGCGCGAGCGGCTCGGCATCAGGGGCGGCGCGCACGCCTCGCGCGAGGCGCGCTACTGGATTCTCGCCATGACGCTCGTCCTGGCGGCGCTCACCGGCAGCCTGGCCTGGGAGCTGGTCAACCCGGTGTCGATGCTTCACCGCGGCCTGATCTTCGGCCTCGGCGCGGTGTGGCTGGTGATCCTCGCCATCTTCCTGTTCGACCTGTTCGTCATGAAGGACGGCTGGTGCGGCCATTTCTGCCCGGTCGGGGCCTTCTACGGCCTGCTCGGAAAAGTCAGTCTGCTCAGGACGGCTGCAGTGCGGCGCAGCGCCTGCAACGACTGCATGGACTGTTTCGCGGTATGCCCGGAACCCCAGGTGATCCGGCCCGCCCTGAAAGGCGTGGAGGGCGCGGGCCCGGTGATCCTGGCGGGCGCCTGCAGCAACTGCGGCCGCTGCATCGACGTGTGCGCGAAGGACGTCTTCGCCTACGGCACGCGCTTCGGCGGGCGGGTGGAAAACGTTTCAGCGTCGGCGCGAACGGCGTCGACGTGCAAGTAGGTTCGATCAACTTTTGACGCGAGGGAGACGATCATGAAAAGGTCCGTCACGATGATTCTGGCTGCGGCGCTGGCCGCTGTGGCATACGGTTGCACCCAGTTCGGCGGCGTGTCGACGCTGCGCGGCGCCGACACGGCGGCGGTCGACCAGGCGCCGGCCGAGCAGAAAGCCTACACCGGCAAGAAGCCCGGCCTGCAGAAGCCGATCGCCCGTACCTTCAGCACGCAGCCGCCGCTGATCCCGCACGCCGTCGACAACTTCGACGAGATCACCGTCGAGTCGAACCAGTGCATGGAATGCCACGGCATGGACAGCTACCAGAAGAAGAACGCGCCCCGCATCGGCGACACCCATCTCGACGCGGGCAAGAAGCTGGTGACGATGGACCGCTACCAGTGCAACACCTGCCACGTGCCGCAGGTGGACGCCAAGCCGCTGGTGGACAACACCTTCGTCGGCAACATGCCGCAGAAATAGGCGGACGTTCCCCTCCGTCCCGCCTGGGCCGCGCCCGGCCATGCCGGTGCGCGGCCTGTTTTTTGGGTTCTTCAGGATTTGGTGTGGAATCCGCCCACAGACAGCCCCCTCGGCCCGCTTGCGGGGAGAGAGCTGGGGCGAGGGCAACTTGCCTTCCGCAGCGTCGAATGCCTGCTAAGCGGCGGCCAGAATCCGAAACTCTTCCGCCTTGACCACCGGCCGCAGCTTGCGCCCCCCGTCCCCCGGTTTCATCTCGACCAGGCCGTAATCGGCCATCTTCTTGAGCGTGCGCGAGAGATTGCCGGGCTGCCGGCCGGTGCGCTGGGCAAGCTCGGCCAGGGACTCGGGACGGGTTTCGCGGATCACCTGCAGCAAGGCGCGGTTGTCGTCGCTAAGCACCTCGGCGACCGAGCGCATCGAGGTGAACCAGATTTTCGGTTCGCCCGGCTTCGGCTTGTATTCGCCCCTGGCGATGGCCAGCATCCGCGCCCTGATCCGGCACGTAGAGAGATTACTGAAAACTATCCTAGGAATCGGCTAGCAGGCCGTTCGTTACCTCGTCGCTAGCTTTGTTGACTGGATCTGCGGCAACATCGCCCTGATTGCCTGCTGATGTGGGGTTATGAGGTTGACGTGCGAAGCGGTCAATGTTGGTCTGCCTGAGATAGCTGGCCGAATTTCCGCTTTGCTCTTACCGCAAAGTCTGCTTTGCGGTCGGTAGCGGTCTGTTGAGCATCCTGTCGTAAATTTCCGCTTCGGCCGAACAGCGTGAATTACCCGCTTATCAATCGCTCAACCCGGATCCTGATTTTTATGTAGAGTGCCGCCATGAGCGCGCGCTACCTGCCGGGCGGGTTTTCGCGGCGGGCCTTCGTCAAGCTGATGGCGGCCGGCTCGGCCGGGCTGTGCCTGCGCCGAGCCTGGGGCGCCGCGGCGGCGCCCGACAGCGGGCCCATCGACCGCAGCCTGGGCGAAATCGCGCCGGCGGCGTTCTCGGGCGACGATCCGCGCCGCGCCCATCGCATCCTGTGGGACAAGCCGGCCTGGCTGGCGGCGCACGGCGGCCGCTACCCGGCGCCGGCCGAGCGCGTGCCGCTGGCGGTGGTCGGCGGCGGGCTGGGCGGCCTGACGGCGGCCTATCTGCTGCGCCGCCACCGGCCCGTCGTGCTGGAGCAGGCGGCACGCTTCGGCGGCAATGCCAAGGGCGAATCCTGGCGCGGCATGGATTACGCCATCGGCGCCGCCTACTTCACCGCGCCGGACGAGGGTTCGCCGCTGGCGGCGCTGTACGCCGAGCTGGGCGTCGACCGCCTCTGGCGCAGCAAGCCTGAAGGCCATCCGGTCGCGCTGGACGGCCGGCTCGTCGAGGATTTCTGGCAGGGCGAGACCGCGCCCGCCGCGCAGCGCCGGCAGTTCCGCGAGCTCGCCGCCTACTTCCGCCGCCTCTACGACGAGGAAGGCGGCCTGCGCTATCCGCAGATTCCCGCCGCCAGCGCCGCCGAGCGCGCCCATGTCGACGCGCTCGACCGGCGCAGCTTCCGCCGCCACGTCGAGTCGCGCCTCGGCGGGCGCCGCCTGCATCCGCACATCCGCACCGCCTTCGAGCATTACTGCTGGTCGTCCTTCGGCGCGTCGTTCTCCGAGGTCGGCGCCGCGGCCGGCCTGAACTTCTTCGCCGCGGAGTTCGGCGAGATACTGGTGACGCCGGGCGGCAACGCCGCCATCGCCGCGCGCCTGCACGAGCGGCTCGGGCGCGAGCTGCCGCCGGGCCACCTGCGCGCCGGCGCGCTGACGGCGAACGTGCGCGCGGTGCCCGGCGGCTTCGAAGTGGCGTGGGAGGATGCCGCCGGCGTCCTGCGCTGCCTGCATGCCAAGGCGGTCGTCATGGCCTGCCCGAAGTTCGTCGCCGCGCGGCTGGTCGAGGACCTCGAGCCTGAGCGGATCGAGGCCATCCGCCGCCTGCGCTACCGCAGCTACCTGGTGGCGAACGTGCTGCTCGGGCGCCGGCTGGCGCAGGCGCCCTACGACCTCTATCTGCTCGGCGACGGCGCGACGGACGGCCGCGACGTGCGCGCCGCGGCCGAGCGGCAGGGCGCCACCGACGTGGTCTTCGGCCAGTTCGTCCATCCCGACGCGGCCGCCTCGGTGCTGACGCTGTACCGGCCGCTGCCTTACGACGGCGCGCGGCCGGAGCTACTGGCGGAAGAGGCGTACGCCAAAGCCTTGCGCGAATTCGAGGCGCAGGTGGTGGAGGGCATCCTGCCGCTGCTGCATCTGCGCCGCGAAGACGTCGCCGGCCTCCGCCTCGCGCGCTGGGGCCATGCCCTGCCGGTGGCGGAGACCGGACTCATCGCCGGCGGCACGGTGGACCGCCTGCGCAAGCCCTTCCGCGACGGCTTGTTTTTCGTGCAGCAGGACAACTGGGCGCTGCCCGCCATCGAGACCGCCACCGCCGAGGCATTCCACTGGGCGCCGCGGGTGGAGAAATACCTGGCGGGTTAGCGAGGGGGCGGCCGCCGTGTTGCCGGGACTGACTTTTTCCGGCTCAGGCCTCGTAGCCGACCAGGGTGACGTCGGCCGCCGCTTCGCGCAGCGGGATCAGCGCCTGGTAGGCCGGCGATGCGAACCAGCCGCGCAGCGATTCGGCATCGGGGAAGCGGATCACCACCGTGTCGTCATGCGCGTGGCTGCCGCCGAGCACGGCGAACTTGCGGCCGCGGAACACCAGCTCGGCCTGCCAGGGCGCCAGCGTCGCCGGCACCTGGCTGCGGTAGTCTTCCCACTTCTGCGGATCCTTGATCGAGATGTGGCCGATCAGATAGGCGGGCATCGCCGCGCTCAGATGAGGCGCGCGGCGGCCAGCCCGACGGCGAGCAGGATGCCGTGCAGCATCGCCGCGCCGATGGTGGCGCGGATGGCGGGCACCAGTTGCGCCGGCTGCGCGGCGTGGGCGAGCAGGCCTTTCGTTGCGGCCAGCGCCGGCGCCAGCGCGGCGAATGCGATGAGCGCCGTCCACGGCAGCGCGCCGAAGAGGACGGCGCCGGCCAGCCAGCCGTAGGCCAGCCCGACGGTGAGCGGATAGCCGTAGCGGGCGCGCTGCGGGCCGAGGCGCACCACCCAGTTGCGCTTGCCGACGGCGGCATCCGCCTTGACGTCGGGGAACTGGTTGATGAACAGCACGTTGGCGACGTGCAGGGCGTAGGACAGGCCGGCGACGAATGGCAGCGGCGAGAAGGCGCCGCGCTGCACGTAGTCGGCGCCGACGACCACGATGAGCCAGCCGCAGGCCACCGCCGGCTCGCCCCAGCCGCGGCTCATCAGCTTCAGCGGCGGCGCCGAGTAGGCCCAACCGACGAACAGCCCGGCCAGGCCGACGAGGATCAGGCCGTTGGCCGAGGTCCACGTCAGCCACAGGCCGGCGGGGATCACCGCGGCGAGCAGGGCGTAGCCGAAGAGGCCTGCCGCGCCCAGGCCGAGCACGCCGTTCTGGATGAAGCGGCTGCCGCCGGTGAACGGGAACTGGCGCTCGGTGTTGGCGGCGTCGGTGCCGTTGAGCGCGTCGTAGTAGTCGTTCAGCACGTTGATGCCGGCGTGCGCCACCAGCGCGAAAAAGACGGTGAAGAAGGCCGCCGCCGGGCGCAGCATGGCGCCGTCGAGGGCGGCGGTGGCGAGCCCGACCAGGCAGGCGGCGAAGGTGACGCTGAGGAAGGCCGGGCGGGTCGCCGCGAAGTAGCGGATGAAGGGGTTGGGAAAGGCGGCGAGGGTCGGTTCGACGGGCGGCGGCATGTCAGGGCTTGAGCAGTTGGTTGGCGGCGGCTTCGATCTCGGCGTGATCCATGGCGCCCAGTTTACTGCCGATCACCCTGCCCTGGCGGTCGATGACGAGGGTGAACGGCACCACCGCCTTGGCGTTGCCGCTGGCCTGCATCAGGGCGATGCCGCCCTCCTTGGCGAGCAGGCCCGTGTAGCGCATCTCGTAGGCCTTGGCGAAGTCGCGGGTCGCCTCGGCCTTGTCGTCGAGGGCGATGCCGACCACGACGAGGCCTTTCCTGGCGTACTTGTCGTGGGCGGCAGTGAGTTCGGGGATCTCTTTCTTGCAGGGGCCGCACCAGCGCGCCCAGAAATTCACGATGAGCGGCTTGCCCTTCAGCTGCGCCAGGGCGAAAGGCTTGTCGTCGAGGTCGTGCAGCGTCGCGGCAAACAAGGCCGACGCGTCCGCCGCCGCGGCCGCCAGCGGCAGCCAGAACAGCACCGCCGCCAGCAGACGCTTCTGATTCCTGATTCCTGATTCCCGATTCCTGCTCATGGCAGGTCGCCGCGCCGGAAGACGAGATAGCCGGCGCCGGCGGCCGCCGCGCCGAGGGCGGTCGGGTAGAGCAGGGCGAAGAGTTTGTAGCCCGTCGCGCCGAAGGTGTCGAGGATGACGAAGGCCGAGGGGCCGAGCACGATCAGCTGCGGGTCGAACAGCGCCAGCGCGGCGGTGCGGAACACCTGCAGCGGATTGGCCAGCGCGATGCCGACCGCCACTTCCGGGGCCACCTGGCCCTGGATCATGACGCCGAGCAGGATCAGGTCGAGGAACAGCAGCAGCGTCAGCCAGACCATGAAGGCCAGGCCTTGCGCGACGTCGGTGCTGCGCGCCAGCGCCGAGACCAGCATGCCGATGCCGAGGAAGCACCAGCCCATGGTGGCGAGCAGCAGTGTGTAGTAGCCGAACATGCCCCACGGCACCTCGATGCCGCGGACGAGCGCCCAGCCGACCGCGCCGGCCATGGCGGCGAACACCGGCAGGAAGATGACCAGGTAGCGGCCGACGATCTTGCCCCAGAACCAGGCCGCCAGCCCCACCGGCAGCGAGAGCAGGTACTCGAAGACGCCGGCCTCGCGGTCCCCCGCCACCGAGCGCACGGTGGTGATCAGCACGAAGATCGGCAGGATCGCCATGGTCAGCTGGATGAAGGTGACGAGCAGGCGCGACAGGCCGATGAAGCCGAGCACGCGCGACTCGGTCAGGCCGAAGACGAAGAGCAGCGCGACGAGTCCGCCGAAGATCAGGCAGTAGATGGCGAACCAGCGCGCGCGCAGCGATTCGACGATGTCCAGTTTCGCGGTGAGCCAGAGTTCTTTCATTTGCCCTTTGCCAGAATTTGTTCGCGCATCTGCGCAAAAGTCAGGCTCTGCGGCACGGCGTCGGCGACGGCGGCGAAGTTGTAGCCCATCGGCGAGAGCCGCCCGCCGACGTAATGCGCCGCGCGCGGGTCGTGCCAGGTGCCGCCGCGCATGTCGTTCACGTCGGCCACCCACATACGCGTGGCCGCATCGGCCATCCATGGATGCTGCGCCGCCTTGTCGCGCAGCCAGAAGACCAGGCAGCCGATGTCGTCGAACTTGAAGACGACATCCTTTTCGCCGCCGCGCATCTCGGCCGCGAAGCGCGGGTCGGAAATCACCATGTTGCAGCGCACGCAGGTGTCGCGATCCCACTTGATCGGCTGCATGCCGGGCGGCCATTTTCCCGCCTCGCGGTCGCAGCCGAGGGCGGCGCCGATGAGCACGCCGCCGCCGAGATGCAGGAAATGGCGTCGGTTGATCTTCACGCTCCCTCCGCCGACCGGGTCGCAACTCGACGCCCGCGCAGTCGGTCGCCGGCGCCATTCGCGGCCGGTCGCATCCCCGCGCAGCGGGGCCCCTGCTCCCTGCTCATGTCGCCGCCTCGCGCAGACTGACTTTTTCCGCCTCGGCCAGCGACAGGTCGGCGATCAGCGCGACGTAGCGGCTGGTCATGCCGAGGAAGCGCAGGCGGTCGGGGCCGGCCACCTCGCCGGTCCACTCGAGGCCGTCGGCGGAGGCGCGGAAGTCCCACGCCGCCAGCGCCTTGGCGAACGCCGGCTCGCTGCGCTTGACGCGGATGCGGCAGTCGAGCACGCCGGAGAGCGAAACGTCGTCGGCGACGCGGTCGTCGAGCACCACCTTGCCCATGTCCAGCTCGACGACGCGGTTGACCAGCGTCGCCACTTCGTTGAGGCGGTGGCTGGAAATGATCATGGTCGATTCGTGCTGGCGCTCGGCGAGCAGCTCGAAGAAGATCTTGCGCGCCTCGGGATCGAGGTTGGCGGCCGGCTCGTCCATCACCAGCACCTTCGCCTCGCGGCCGAGCGCGATGGCGATGAGGATCTTCTGCTTCTGGCCGCCGGAGAGCTTGACGAAGGGCTGGCTGCGGACGCGCTCGACGTCGAGGCCGAGGCGCAGCGCCAGCGCGGCGATGCGCTGCGGGTCGGAACCGCACAGCGCGGCGGCGAAGCCGATCAGCTGGCCGACCGGCATCTTCAGCGGCGGCGGCAGCTGCGGCACGAAGCCGACCTTCGCCAGCACCTCGGTGCGGTGCGTGCGCGGCGTCCGCCCCTCGATGGCGACCTCGCCTTCATGGGTGTACTCGCCGAGCAGGCAGCGGATCAGCGTGGTCTTGCCGGCGCCGTTGGAGCCGATCAGGGCGACGCGCTCGCCCAGCCCGATGTCCAGGCTGATGCCGTCGAGGACGCGGTTGCGCTTGAAGGTCTTGGAGACGTTCTGGAAGTGAATCATGAAGGAGCGGATTATACGGTCACAGCAGCTTGGAAAGCCCCTTCACGTCGTAGGTCAGCGAGTTGGTCGGGCAGACGTCGACGCACAGGCCGCAGCGCGTGCAGTCGGGGCCGATCGGCACCTCGGTATGCACGGCGCGGCCCTTGATCACCGTGTCGAGGACGTGCGGCACCAGGCACACCTTGCGGCAGTTGCCCTCGTGGTAGCAGTTCTCCAGGCTGTACTTGATGCGCAGCGGCGAGAGGATGCCGACGACGCCGTAGGTGAGGCCGATCGGGCAGGCGTAGCGGCACCAGGCGCGGCGCACGAAGAAGACCTCGAACACCAGCAGCGCCAGCACCCACAGCAGCGCCAGGCCGGGGCCGTAGATCAGCGCGCGCGAAACGATGCCGGTGGGCGAGATGGCCTCGTACACCGTGTAGCCGGTGGCCACGGCGAGAAAGGCGAAGACGATCCAGAACACCGTGCGCAGGCGCCGGTCGACCGGCGCGTCTGTGACCAGCTTCTCCCTGACCAGCCAGAGGTGGATCTTCTCCGCCCATTCCGCCAGCAGGTGGTAGGGGCAGACCCAGGAGCAGAAGGTGCGCCCGCCGAAGAGCATCCACAGCACCAGCACGGTGCCGGTGCCGATCAGCAGGTTGGTGATGATGTTCCGGTGCGCCAGCATCACCTGCAGCGCGGAATTCAGGTCGATCAGGTGGAAGCCGATGAAACGCGAGGCGGTGAGCGCGCCTTCCAGGATCTGGATGTCGTAGTGGAAGGAAAAGACGAAGAACAGGTTGATCAGCAGCAGGGCGACCCAGCGCCGGTTGCGCCACTTGTGCGAGGTGCTCATGTGCGCCTCGGCGTGCGCGGCGGCGGCCTGCAGCTTTTCCTTGTTGCCGGTGCGCTTGAGGAGATGGATTTTCTGCGCCTCCTCGCCGATCGCCTCGGGCTTCTTCGGCTCGCGGCCGAACATCACCAGGATCTGCTCGCGGAAACGCTTTCTCAGAATCGTGTTGCTCATGGTAGCTCCCGTAGTCCGGTCGCCGGGCCGCCCCAAGACCGGACGGCACGCCGCCGGAGGCGGCAATCGCACAAAGCGCATTGAACGCGGCCCGTGATAAGCGAGCGCAGCGAGCTGGCGGGTTCCCCCCCGCGAGGGGGGGCGAGGGGGGGCGGGACAGTCATGTTCTCCACACCTCCCGGGGGACAATTTCGATGCTGCCCGGCTCGGTCGGGCAGATCATCTCGCAGACGCCGCAGCCGACGCAGGGCTCGTGCACCACCGGCGACTTGCGCAGCGAGCCGTCCGGGGCGTACACCGTCTCGATGGAGATGGCGCCCTTGATCGGGCACTCGCGCACGCACAGGTCGCACTCCTCCACCTCGTAGCGCACTTCGGCGATGCGCACCGGCTTCCAGCGGTCGATGCGCATGTAGCGCATCTTGCCGCGGAAGGTGTGGCCGCGCGCCGGACCCTTGAAGCCCTTGCCCTTGATGGCGAGGCACATCTCCGGCCTTGTCAGGCGCGCCACGCCCATGCGCTCGGTCAGGTTGAGGGTCGGCTCAGGGTCGTTCTCCTTGGCGAGCAGGATTGGCTTGGCGGCGAGCTGCGCGCCCGGTCGCGCCTCGAGGAAAGCCGGCTTGTGGTAGGTGAGCGAGCCGGTCGGGCAGGCGAGGACGCACTGCACCGCGTCGCAGGAGAAGTCGCAGGCCTGCTTGCGCGCGTCGATGTAGGGCGCGCCGACGCCGATGCCGTCGACCAGGTCCGCCAGCTTGATGGCGTCCACCGGGCAGACCTGCACGCACTGGCCGCACTTGATGCAGGAGGAGAGAAAGTCCTTCTCGTCGAGCGCGCCGGGCGGGCGCAGCCGCGGGCTGCGCGCATAGACCAGGGGCAGGAAGCCCGACAGGCCGGCGCCGATCACGCCGCCGGTGAGCAGCACGGTGCGCAGCAGCTTGCGCCGCAGTTCCTGGCGCCGGCTGCGCGAGAGGGGCGGCTTGGCCCTGGCTGCCGGCTTGTCGGCCGGGGCGGGCGGTGTGTCCGGTTTCTCGTCTTGGCTCATGAGGCCTTCCTTTCTGCCTTGCGGAAGCGGGGCGCTTCGTCCTTCAGCATGAGATCGGGCGTGGAGAAGGGCGCCAGCCGCTCGAGGAAGTCGAGCAGTTCCAGCGCCGGCGAGGTCTTGAAGAAGCGCGCCTGCGGGATCTCCATCCAGATGCGGTCGGCGTAGGCGTACAGCTCGTAGGGCGTGTCGCCGACGTTGTCGCCGTCGCGGTCGAAGCCCTGGTAGTCGTCCCAGTGGTTGCCGCGCCATTCGTTCAGCCCGCCGCTGTTGCGGCCGGCCTGGGCGACGTGGGTGAGGTTGCCCTCGAAAACGTTGTCGGTAGCGAGGTTGCCGCCGAGCTCGGAGGTGAACAGCATGCCGATGCCGTTGTAGGCGATGCGGTTGCCGCGGAACTCGATCTTGGTGCCGGGCTGGAACGGCGACAGGTCGGATTGCACGCCGACCGCGCAGTAGATGATCTCGTTGCCCTCGATGACGGCGTCCGAGGCTTCCTTGAAGCCGATGCCCATGCCGGTGGCGCCGGTGGCGTGCGAGATCAGGTTGTGCTTGACGTGCACGCCCTCGGTGTACATCAGGTAGATGCCGACCGCGTTGTCGTAGAAGCGGTTGTGCTCGACCAGGTTGTAGGTGGCGAACATGAAGTGGATCGAGTAGCGGCTGCGCCGGCCGACGTTATGGCTGATGACGTTGCCGTGCGAGTACCAGGCCACCATGTCGCGCGCGTCGGAGATCTCGTTGCCCTCGACGCGGTTGTCGTTGCTGTACCACAGGCGCAGCGCGTCGCCGCGCACGCCGAGCGGCAGGTCCTTGGAGGAAATGCGGTTGCCACGCACGGCGTTGCTGTTCGACTGCTTGAGGTCGATGCCGAACAGGCAGTCCTCGACGACCACCCGCTCGATGGTGTTGCGGTGGCCGCGCACGTCGAGGCAGGCGTCGTCGGTGTCGTGCGAATCGCCCGAGCCGCGCAAAGTCAGTCCGCGCAGCACGGCGTCGCCGGTTTCCAGGGAGAACACCGTGCCCTTGCCGCCGGCGTCGATGACGACCTGTCCGCCGCCGTCGATGACGAGCGGCTTGTTCAGCACCACCGGCCCGGCATAGCTGCCCGGCGGCGGTTTCAGGGTCGAGCCGGCGGGGGCGGCGTCGACCAGTTCCTGGAAGGGCTTCAGGCCGTGGATGCGCTTGTCGCGCTCGTAGAGCAGGAAGGTCGGCTTGGGGCGGTCGACGTCCGCGCGCACGCCGCCGTGCGCGGAGAGATCGATCTTGCGCGCGGGCGCTTCGCCATCGCCGGCCGCCGCGGCGGCGCAGAGCAGTGGCAGCAGCGCAAGCAGGCGCCGCATGATCAGAACTCCCCGCACCATGAAACGCGCGTGCGACTAAGGCATTTGGGATGCAGCGCTAGGCGCGGCGACGCAGCTTGGGTCATCCCCAAGCCAGGAGCCGCAACGCCGCGATGCGCCCAAACGCCGACGTCCCTTCGGGTTGCCCCCAGGACGGGCGTCTGCGTCGTTGCAGCACTTGCCAAGGGAGTGGCCATTGGCTGCGCGCTGCGCCTAGCAGCCATCCCGTCCTGGGGGCAACGCATCGCGCATTTCATGGTGCGGGGAGTTCTCTACTCCGCCGCGCCTTCGCGCAGCTGCTTGCGGCGGATCAGCAGCGCCGGCATCAGCGTGAGGAACATCAGCATCAGCAGCGCGTAGCCCCAGTAGGGATAGGAATAGGTGGAGAACTGCGCCACCTTGCCCTCGCCGAACACGGTCGGCATGAAGGGCTTCACGGTGAAGGCGCCCCACGGATGCAGGTTGTGGCCGAAGAACCACAGCCAGCCGGCGTAGGTGACGACGAAGAACAGCGGCAGCAGTGCCGGCACCAGCGCGAGCAGCAGCTGGAAGTTGCGCAGCTTGGCCACGCCGGCGACGACCACGCCCATGACGAGGATCAGGCCGATGATGACGGCGTGGGAGATGCTGCGCACGTTGTCGCCCCATTCGCGGATGCGCTCGGGCTCGCGGAAGAAGGTGCCGGTCTCCTCCATGTACGCCTTGACGTGGGCGTCGAGGTGGCCGAGGACGTACTGGTCGACCAGCATCCAGGCGGCAGTGGCGGCGAAGCCGATGCCGAGCACGGCGAGGCGCAGTTTCTTCTTCGTCACGGCGAAGGCGGCCAGCATAGTGGCGAAGAAGGCGAAAAAGAATTTCGCCAGCGGCTTCTCCACCGGCGCGCCGGTGGCGATGGGGAACATGCCGACGTAGTGGTTGATGGTGTTCATCTCGTGCACGCAGTCGAGGCCCTGGGCGCCCTTGTCGATGTTCTTGCCCTTGTCGAGCACGGGGTTGTAGCGCTCGTCGTCGTGGGCGAGGTCCTTCTGGATGATCTCCTCGGCCATGCGCGTGCCCTTGCCGGCCGCCTTGCAGCCGTTGTAGACGCCGTCGAAATGGAAATGGATGCGGATGCCGTCGGGGAAGGCGTCCTTCGGGTAGTTCGGCGCGGTGAGAGAGACCCACCAGATCGGCGCAAAGTAGGCGGCGACCATGGCGACGAGGGCGATGCCGGTGAGCGCGGCAACGAGGAGGTTCGGTTTGGCTTGCGCGTTCATGCTGGTTCTCTGTCAGATCGGGCCGCCCGCTGCCTCGACGCCGCCGGTTGCGGCGCGCATCCTCCCGGCGCGGCGGTCATTCGGTGGGCCTGCCGCCCGGTCGAGCGGGCGGCAGGGTTGCTGCGAAATTACTTCTTCTTGCCGCCGGCCTTCGGCTTGCACATGGCGCCGGGCATCGACAAACTGGCCTGGTAGGCGGAGATCGCCACCAACTGGTCGTTGGTGTAGGGCTTGATCACCTTCACCATGTCCGGGTTGGCGTTGCGGCGATGGCCGTCGCGAATCTCGGTCATCTGGCGCAGCAGGTACTTGTAATGCTGGCCGGCGATGACGGGATAGAACTTGTCCTTCTGGCCCTCGCCGTTCTTGCCGTGGCACTCGACGCACTGCTTCTCGTAGAGCGCCTTGCCGGCGGCGACCTGCTTGGCGGCGTCGGCGCCCTCGTACTTGCCGTGGTCGACCGGGATGCACAGGCTCTGGATGTAGGCCGAGGTGTCGGCCAGGTCCTGCGGATCGGTCATTTCCTTGGCGAAGGGATACATGGTCGGATTGTCGCGCAGGCCCATGCGGATGTCGGCCATCTGCTTGATCAGCACCGTGGTGTGCTGGCCGGCGAGCTGCGGGAAGGTGCCGTCGGGGCGGCCGGCGCCGCTCGGCAGGTGGCAGGCGCCGCAGATCTCGTAGGTTTCCTCGCCGCGCTTGACGTCGCCCTTCTTGGCCAGGGCTTCCTTGAGCTCGCCCTCCATCTTCGCCCACTGGTAGTCCTTCGATTCGATGCCGGCGGCCTTGGGCGCCGGCGGACCCGCCAGCACCAGTGCCGACGAGAAGGCCAGGGTCAGGGCCAATGCGATTTTCTTCATGAGAATCTCCTACGATGGAATATTAGAGATATCTGAATTATGCGACTGATGCGGCAGGGAAACATTGACTTGTGTCAACGGAAAACGGCCGCCCTCGGGCGGCCGCCGGATAAGCAGAGCTTATTTCAGCTTGGAGAGGTATTCGGCGAGGGCCTTGATCTCGGCGTCGCTGACCAGGTGCATGACGCCCTTCATGGCGGCGCTCTGGCCGTTGGCGCGGGCGCCGCTCTTGATGTCCTTCATCTGCTGCTCGGCGTAGGCGGCGTTCTGGCCGGCCAGCTTCGGGTAGCTCGGCGTGAGGGTCTTCTTGGCATCCTTGCCGTGGCAGGCGACGCAGGTCTTCTCCTGGTAGAGCTTGGCGCCATCGAGGGCGAAGGCATGGCCGGCGCCGAAAGTCAGTCCCGCCAGCACGGCGGTGAGGGTGATGCGTTTCATAGCGATCTCCTGAACTTGGATAAAAACGGGGAGCATGTTGCCATGCCCCCCGTAACGGGTCTAGCGTGAATTGGTTTACTTGACCTTCTTGGCGCCGGCCTGCTCGAGGTAGGTCTTGGCGCGCAGGCCGAGGTCGGCGGCCTTCACCTGGTACTGCCAGACCTGCTCGGCCCAGAGGTTGGCCTGTTCCCAGTCCTTC
>WYAY01000242.1 GCA_011526165.1 Sulfuritalea sp. | reverse complement strand
GTGACGCCGGCCACGCCCTTCGGCCGGAAGCCCTCGATCGACTTGATCACCGCGTCGTCTCGGCCGGCGAAGTTGTCGATGGCGAGGATGAAGCTCAGCTCGGCGCTTTGCATCAGCACGCCGTAGGCCGGCGCCTCGCCCTCCGGCCAGCCCATCATGTAGCGCAGCGGATACACCGGCAGCACCTCGCCGCGCACCACCATGGCGGCGCGGCCGCCCACCTCCTGGATCTCGCCCGGCACGATGGGCAGGATTTCGCGCACCATCGACAGCGGCACGGCGAAGGGCTGCTCGCCCAGCTTGACCACCAGCACCGGCAGGATGGCCAGCGTCAGCGGCAGCGAGATGATGAAGGTGGTGCCCTTGCCGAGCTCCGACTTGATCTCGATGCTGCCATTGAGTTTCTGGATATTGGTGCGCACGACGTCCATGCCGACGCCGCGGCCGGACACGTCGGAGACCTTGGCGGCGGTGGAGAAGCCGGGCAGGAACACCAGGTTGAAGCTCTGCCGCTCGTCCATGGTGTTGGCCTCCTCGTTGCCGATGAGGCCCTTCTCCAGCGCCTTGGCGCGCAGGCGCTCGGCGTTCATGCCGCGGCCGTCGTCGGCGATCAGGATGACGATGTGATCGCCCTCCTGGCTGGCCTCCAGGCGCACTTCGGATTTTTCCGGCTTGCCGGCCGCCTGCCGCTCCAGCGGCGACTCGACGCCGTGGTCGACGGCGTTGCGGATGAGGTGGATGATCGGGTCGGAGAGGTCCTCGATCATGGTCTTGTCGATCTCGGTCTCCTCGCCCGCCAGCACCAGTTCGACGTCCTTGCCGAGGTTGCGGGCGAGGTCGCGGGCGATGCGCGGGTACTTCTGGAACAGGCGGCCGATCGGCTGCATGCGCGTCTTCATCACCGCGTTCTGCAGGTCCGAGACCAGCAGGTCGAGCTGGCCGACGGCGGCGTCGAGCGCCTGCAGCGTCTCCGGCCCGGTCAGGCCGGCGAGGATTTCCGTGCGCAGGCTGGTGAGGCGGTTCTTGGTCAGGCCGATCTCGCCGGAGAGGTTGAGCACCTGGTCGAGCCGCGCCGTGTCGACACGGATCGAGTTGTCGCGCACCTTCTCGCTTTCGCGCCGCCCGGTCGGGCCGCCGTAGCCCGGCTTGTCGGAGGCGCGCCGGCCGATGGCGGCCTTGATGATCTCCTCGTCCGGCTTCGGCGGCTGGGGAATGCCGCGGCCGGCTTGCGCCGGCACTTCCGGCGCCTTGCCGGTCACCGCCGCGTAATAGGCGTTCCAGTCGACCACCCCGGCCGTCGCGCGCGGCGCCGGCGCGGCAGCCGCCGCCGTCTCCGGCGGACTGACTTTCGGCTCCGCGCCCTTCAGCTCGCCGGCGATGGCCTGCTTCAGGCTGGCGATGAGTCCGCCGTCGGCCGCGCGCGGCTGTGTGCCTTTTTCGAGGGCATCGAACATGTCGCGCACCGTGGCGGTGGCGGCCATGATGACGTCCATCGCCTCGGCGGTGATGTCCAGTTCGCCGGTGCGCAGCTTGTCGAACAGGTTTTCCGTCAGGTGGCAGAGCGTGACCAGCTCCGTCGCGTTGAGGAAGCCGGCACCGCCCTTGATGGTGTGAAAGCCGCGGAAGATGTCGTTGAGCAGGCCGCGGTCGTGCGGGTTCTTCTCCAGCTCGACCAGCTTGTTGTCCACGCCGGAGAGCAGGTCGGTCGCCTCGACCAGGAAATCCTGCAGCAGGTCTTCCATGCCGGAAAAGTCGCTCATGTCCAATGCTCCGCGTTATTGTCCCCTCTCCCGCCAGCGGGAGAGGGAGGTACGTCAAAACCCCAAACTCTCCAGCAGATCGTCCACCTGCTCCTGATTGGCCACCACGTCGGTGCGGCCGTCGGCGTTCATCACCGGGCCGTTGAGCAGCCCCTCGGGCGCCTCGAACTTCATGTCCTTCGGCATGGCCTCGAGCAGCACCTGCAGCAGCTCGGTCTCCATGCGCTGGGCCAGGTCGACGATCTTCTTGATGACCTGGCCGGTAAGGTCCTGGAAGTCCTGCGCCATCATGATTTCCATCAACTGCGCGTTGGTGGCGGCGGTGCGCGCCGGCACGCCGTCCAGGTAATTGCGCGTGTCGCCGGCGAGCGCCTTGAACTCGTCGACCGAGAGATCGCCGCCGAACAGACGGTCCCAGCGACCGGAGAGGGTCGCCGCCTCGGCCTGCAGGCCGTCCTGGATCGGCCTGGCGGCGTCCGTGGCGTTGAGCACGCGGCTGGCCGCCTGTTCGGTCATCTGCGCCACGTAGGCCAGGCGCTGGCGCGCGTCGGGGATGGCCTTGGCCGCCTCTTCGAGCGCGCGGTCGTAGCCCAGTTCGCGCAGCGTGTCGTGCAGTTGCCGTGTCATCTGGCCAAGACGCTGGAAGACGTTGTCGTGGCCCGGCGCGGCGGCGCCTTGCTCCGTGACCGCCGGCGGCGACGCCTGACCGGCGACGCTGTCGAACAGCGCCTCCAGTTCGGGCGAATCGCCCATCGTGGCGGTGCCGCCGACCACCTCCACACGCGGCTCCTTCGCCGCGCCGGCGGCCGGCCGCTGGCCCGGCTGGGCGGCAATGCTGTCGAACAGCGCCTGGAGATCGGCGGAATCGCCGGATTCGTCGAATTTGAATTTCCTGCTCATGTTTATTCTCCCCTGCGAGGCGACCTCAGGCGGCCTCCTTCTCCAGTTTCTCGAATATCTTGTTGAGCTTCTCGGAAAGCGTCGCCGCCGTGAACGGCTTGACGATGTAGCCGTTGGCACCGGCCTGGGCGGCGGCGATGATGTTCTCCTTTTTCGCCTCGGCGGTGATCATCAGCACCGGCAGGTGCTTGATCTGCGAATCGGCGCGGATCTTCTGCAGCAGCGTCAGGCCGTCCATGTTCGGCATGTTCCAGTCGGTGACGACGAAGTCGAAATGCTCGCTGGTCAGCTTGGCCAGCGCGATGGCGCCGTCCTCCGCCTCGTCCACATTGAGGAAGCCCAGTTCCTTGAGCAGGTTGCGCACGATGCGGCGCATGGTCGAAAAGTCGTCGACGACGAGGAACTTCATTTTCACGTCCGGCATGTCTTTCTCCTTAATCTTTCCGCGCCTGCGCCCTGGCGAGCAGCGGGCGCAGGGTATCCGCCAGCACTTCCGAATCGAACTTGGCGACATAGGCATCCACGCCGACGCTCTTGCCCATGGCACGGTTGGCCTCAGACGAGAGCGAGGAGTGCATCACCACCGGGATGCCGTCGAAACGGGGGTCGCTCTTGATGTGGCGGGTCAGCACGTAGCCGTCCATTTCCGGCATTTCGGCGTCGACCAGGATCAGCTCCAGTTCGTCGGCCAGGCTCGTGCCCGTCTGCTGGGCGTGGGCAGCCATGCCGGATAGCCGCGTCCACGCCTCCAGGCCGTTCAGGGCATGCTTGTGCTTGATGCCCATCCGGTCCAGCACTTCCGTGATCTTCTTGCGCGCCACGGCCGAGTCGTCCACGAAGAAGAGGTTGTGCTCGCCGCCGTCGGCCACCGGCGCCACGTCCATCACCAGCGGCTCGCCGAAGGTGGCGGCCATGATCTGCTCGACGTCGAGGATCGTCACCAGGCGGCCGGCCTGGCCGGCGCCGGAATCGGGCGGCAGCTCGGTGATCGCCGTGATGAAGCTCTGCGCGGTCGACACCAGGCCTTCCGGCGCGCGCACCTTGTCCCACTCGACGCGGATGATGCGGTCGACCTCATGCACCAGGAAGCCGAGGGTGCGCTTGTTGTACTCGGTCACCATCATGGTGCCGCTCTGTTCCGCCGAGTTGCCGCCGAGGTTGAGCACGCTGCCCAGCGAGACGACGGGAATCACGTTGCCGCGCAGCGAGATGAGGCCTTCGACGCCGGCCGGCATATTCGGCGTGCGGGTAATCATCGGCGTGCGCGTCACCTCGCGCACCTTGAAGACGTTGATGCCGAAGATCTCGCTGGTACCCAGCGAGAAGAGCAGGATTTCCATGCGGTTCGAGCCTGCCAGGCGGGTGCGGGCATCGACGCTTTCGAGCAGGGTGTTGTCGGTGCGGTCCATGGCATCTCCCATTCAGGCGGCGGCGCGCACCGGCGCCCGCTCGAGCAGCCGCGCGATGGTCGCCGCCAGGTGCTGCGGCTCGAATTTCGAGACGTACTCGTCCACGCCCACCGACTTGCCGAGCTGCTGATTGGACATGCCGGAGAGCGAGGAATGCATCAGCACCGGGATGCCGGCGAAGCGCGGGTCGCTCTTGATCTGCTTGGTCAGCATATAGCCGTCGGTCTCCGGCATCTCGATGTCGGTGAGCACCAGGCTCAGCACCTCGCGCGCGGGCTTGCCGAGCGACTCGGCGTAGCCGGCCAGCTTCTGCAGCTCGGCCCAGGCCTGGCGGCCGTTGATGGCGGCGACGTATTTCACGCCCATGCGCTCCAGCGTGGTCTGCACCTGCTTGCGCGCCACCGAGGAATCGTCTGCGAACAGCACCAGGGCGTCGCTGCGGCCGATCGGCTTGATCTCGCGGAAGATGAACTCGTCGTCGAAATGCGTCGTCTCGGAAAGCACCCGCTCGACGTCGAGCAGCATCACCAGGCGGCCGTCCTGCAGTTCCGTGATGGCGGTGACGAGACCGCCCATGCGTGCCGACAGCATTTCCGGCGGCACCTTCATCTGCGCCCAGTCCAGCCGCAGGATGGTATCCACCGCCTCGACCAGAAAGCCCTGGGTGTGGCCGTTGTATTCGGTGACGATCATGATGTCGCGCGGCTGGTCTGCGGCGACGTGGGCATATTTGCCGAGATCGACCACCGGCACCAGGGTGCCGCGCAGGCTGACCATGCCCTCGACCGCGTCGGGCATGTCCGGCGCGGCGGTGATCGGCGGCGTGCGCATCACCTCGCGCACCTTGAAGACGTTGATGCCGAAAGTCTCCTTGCGCCCGGTGCGGCTGTCGGTGCCGAGGGAGAACAGCAGCAGTTCCAGCTTGTTGGTGCCCGCCAGCTTGGTGCGCGCATCGATGTTTTTCATCAGATCGGACATATCTATCTCCTTGTCTGCATCCGCCCCGCTGCTGGACGGCGCATCCCGGCCGCTGGTTGACTTATCGGCCCCCGGCGGCGGGACTTTAATATTTCACATCACACCCTGAACGCCGCCACGGCCTGGCGGGTGCTGGCGGCGAGCGCTTCGAGCTGGTGCGCCGTGTCGGCCGCCTCCTTCGTCGCCGCACTGTTCTCCTCCGACATCTGCGCGATCTTCTCCACG
>WYAY01000241.1 GCA_011526165.1 Sulfuritalea sp. | reverse complement strand
GATTTCGAGTCGAGCGCCGAGGTGGCCTCGTCGAAGATCAGGATCGGCGGGTTCTTCAGCAGCGCGCGGGCGATGGCGACGCGCTGCTTCTCGCCGCCGGAGAGCTTGAGGCCGCGCTCGCCGACGCGCGTGTCGTACTTTTCCGGCAGGGACTCGACGAAGTCGTGGATGTGGGCGGCCTGCGCGGCGGCGATGACGTCCTCGCGGCTCGCCTCGGGGCGGCCGTACTGGATGTTGTAGAAGATGGTGTCGTTGAACAGCACCGTGTCCTGCGGCACGATGCCGATGGCTGCGCGCAGGGAGGCCTGCGTCAGGCGGCGGATGTCGGCGCCGTTCACCTTCACCGCTCCGGATTGCACGTCGTAGAAGCGGAACAGCAGGCGCGACAGCGTCGACTTGCCCGACCCCGAATGGCCGACCACCGCCACCGTGCCGCCGGCGGGGATGGCGAAATCGACGTCGAAGAGGATCTGCCGCTTCTGCTCGTAGGAGAAGCCGACGTGCTCGAAGCGCACCGCGCAGGGGCCGGCGGCGAGCGGCGCGGCGTCGGGCGCGTCGGCGATCTCGCGGTGCTCGGCCTTGAGGGCGAACATGCGCTCGATGTCGGTGAGTGCCTGGCGGATCTCGCGGTAGAGCACACCGAGCCAGTTGAGCGGGATGTAGAGCTGGATGAGCAGGCCGTTCACCAGCACGATGTCGCCCACCGTCATGGCGCCGCTGGTGACGCCGACGGCGGCGCGCCACATGATGAGCGTCACCGTGAGGGCGATGATGGCGGCCTGGCCGAGGTTGAGGAGGGAAAGCGACATCTGGCTCTTCACCTGTGCCGCCTCCCACTTCTGCATCTGCTGGTCGTAGCGGCGCGCCTCGTAGTCCTCGTTGTTGAAGTACTTCACCGTCTCGTAGTTGAGCAGGCTGTCGATGGCGCGCGAGTTGGCGGCGGAGTCGATCTCGTTCACCTCGCGCCGCAGCTGGGTGCGCCAGTTGGTCACCAGCACGGTGAAGGTGATGTAGATGACGAGGGCGCCGACGGTGATCCAGGCGAAGCTGGCCTCGTAGCGCGTCGCCAGGATGCCGATCACCAGCCCGACCTCGACCAGGGTCGGCAGGATGCTGTAGATGGTGTAGCTGATCAGGGTGCCGATGGAGCGCGTGCCGCGCTCGATGTCGCGCGTCAGGCCGCCGGTCTGCCGTTCGAGGTGGAAGCGCAGCGAGAGGGCGTGCAGGTGGCGGAACACCTGCAGGGCGATGTTGCGCACCGCCTGCTGGGTGACGCGGGTGAACAGCAGTTCGCGCAGCTCGGTGAACAGCGACATCGAGAAGCGCAGCAGGCCGTAGGCGGCGAGCAGGGCCAGCGGCACGACGAGCACGGCCTTTTCCGCAGTGAAGGCGTCGACCACCTCCTTGAACACCAGCGGCACCGCGACGTTGGCCAGCTTGGCGGCGATCAGGCAGGCGAGGGCGAACAGCACCCGCCCTTTGTAGGCCCAGATGTAGGGCAGCAGGCTGCGGATGGTCTGCCAGTCGCGGCGCTCCCCGGTGGCGGGGGCGGGCGGGGGGGCGGTGGTGGCGGTACGGCGCATCATTCAATTCTAAATTACTTATGGCCTGGCCACGGCGCTTAGGGCCGCGCACCTAATTACCGGCTTGACATTGCCTGAAACGAACGTATCATTCAAACGGTCGTTTGAAACGAGCGTTCCCTTTTTTATGAGCCTGACGGAAGCGAAGCAGAATCCCGACACCCGCGAGCGCATCCTCGACGCCGCCGAAGCCCTCTTCGTCGAGCACGGCTTCGAGGCGACCACGATGCGCCTGATCACCGGCCGCGCCGGGGTGAACCTGGCCGCCATCAATTACCACTTCGGCAGCAAGGAAGCCCTCATCCAGGACGTCTTCCGCCGCCGCCTGACCTGGCTCAACGAGGCGCGCCTGAGCGCGCTGGAACGCTTCGAGAAGGAAGCCCGGGGCGCGCCGCTCAAGCCGCACCAGATCGTCGAGGCCTTCTTCGGCGTCTCGCTGCGCATGGCCGCCGACACCGAGCACGGCGGCCATACCTTCATGCGCCTGCTCGGCCGCACCTACACCGAACCGTCCGCCTTCGTGCGCCAGTTCCTCGCCGACGAATACGCCGCCGTGGTGCCGCGCTTCAAGCAGGCGCTGTTCCGCGCCCTGCCCGACGTGCCGCCCGAGGAGATCCTCTGGCGCTTCCATTTCATGCTCGGCGCCATGTCGTATGCCATCGCCGGCACCGACGCCCTGCAGCTGGTGGCCGAGCACGAACTGGACGAGAAGGACCCCGAGGCGCTGTCGCGCCGCCTGATGCCCTTCCTGCTCGGCGGCCTGCGCGCACCTTTGGCCGGGCAGGCGGTCAAAGCGAAAGAGAAGACTCCGCGCAAGGCGGCCTGATCCGCAGCCGCCGTGCCGGCGGGACTGACTTTGCAGCAGCCATAAGACACGGCGGAACCATCCGCCGGAGAGTGAAAGGAGAACAGCATGACCTGGACTTTACTGATCGCCCTGCCGCTGGCCGCCCTTGTGGCGCTCTTCGCCATCCGGCCGCTGCGTCGCGCGATTCTCACGCGGCCGCTCTTCGCCGCCTACCGCAGGATGCTGCCGCAGATGTCGCAGACGGAGAAGGAGGCGCTCGACGCCGGCACCGTCTGGTGGGAGGGCGAGCTGTTCCACGGCCGCCCCGACTGGCGCAAACTGCTCGCCTATCCGCAGCCGAAGCTGACCGCCGAGGAGCAGTCCTTCCTCGACAACGAGGTCGAGGAGCTGTGCCGCCTCTCCGACGACTGGGTCTCCTCGCACTACGACCACGACCTCTCGCCGGAAGCCTGGAAATGCCTCAAGGAGAAGGGCTTCCTCGGCATGATCATCCCGAAGCAATACGGCGGCGTCGGCTTTTCCGCCTACGCCCATTCGCAGGTGGTGACGAAACTCTCCACGCGCTGCGCCGCCACGGCGGTGTCGGTGATGGTGCCGAACTCCCTCGGCCCGGCCGAGCTGCTGCTGCACTACGGCACCGAGGAGCAGAAGAACCATTACCTGCCGCGCCTGGCCAAGGGCCTCGACATTCCCTGCTTCGCCCTGACCAGCCCGTGGGCCGGCTCGGACGCCGCCTCGATCCCGGACCAGGGCATCGTCTGCAAGGGCATGTGGCAGGGCAAGGAGGTCGTCGGCATGCGCGTCACCTGGGACAAGCGCTACATCACGCTGGCGCCGATCGCCACGGTGGTCGGCCTCGCCTTCCGCCTGTTCGACCCGGAGCACCTGCTCGGCGACGTGGACGACATCGGCATCACCTGCGCGCTGGTACCGGCGAACCATCCCGGCGTCGAAACCGGTCGCCGCCACTTCCCGCTCAACGCCGCCTGGCACAACGGCCCGACGCGCGGCAAGGACGTCTTCATGCCGCTCGAGTTCATCATCGGCGGGCCGAAGATGGCCGGCCAGGGCTGGCGCATGCTGATGGAGTGCCTCGCCGCCGGCCGCTCGATCTCGCTGCCGGCCTCCAACACCGGCATGCAGAAGCTCACCGTGCGCACCGTCGGCGGCTATGCCCGCGTGCGCAGCCAGTTCAAGACGGCGATCGGCAAGTTCGAGGGCATCCAGGAGCCGCTGGCGCGGCTGGGCGGCAACCTCTATCTGTGCGATGCCGCCCGCGTCATGACCGCCGGCGCGATCGACCTCGGCGAGAAGCCCTCGGTGGTCTCCGCCATCGTCAAGTACCACGTCACCGAGCGCGCCCGCCAGTCGGTGAACGACGGCATGGACATCCTCGGCGGCAAGGGCATCTGCCTCGGCCCCTCGAACTTCCTCGGCCGCGCCTACCAGCAGGTGCCGGTGGCGATCACCGTGGAAGGCGCCAACATCCTGACGCGCAGCCTGATCATCTTCGGCCAGGGCG
>WYAY01000240.1 GCA_011526165.1 Sulfuritalea sp. | reverse complement strand
TCGGCCCGGATGCCGGACAGTTCGGCGATGCCGCCAAGGTCGACGAGGTCGGACGGCTGGGCGAGGCGCAGCTTCATGGCGGCGATCAGGGTCTGGCCGCCGGCCAGCGCCTTGCCGTCGCCCAGTTTGCCGAGCAGCGCGGCGGCCTCGCCGATGTTGCCCGGACGGTGGTATTGGAATGCGTACATGGTGTTCTCCTCTCTCAGGCGCGGGCGGACCGGATGGCTTGCCAGACGCGGTAGGGCGTCGCCGGCATCGACACTTCCTTGACGCCGAGGTCCTTCAGGGCGTCGATGATGGCGCTGATCACCGCCGGCGGCGAGCCGATGGCGCCGGCCTCACCGCAGCCCTTGACGCCGAGCGGGTTGTGCGTACACGGCGTGACCTGGGTGTCCACCTTGAAGCTCGGCACGTCGTCGGCGCGCGGCATGGCGTAGTCGGTGTAGCTGCCGGTGAGCAACTGGCCGCTCTCCGCGTCGTACACCGCCTGCTCCAGCAGCGCCTGGCCGATGCCCTGGGCGAGTCCGCCGTGCACCTGGCCCTCGACGATCATCGGGTTGATGACGTTGCCAAAGTCGTCGGAAGCGACGTAGTTCACCACCCGTGTCACGCCGGTCTCGGGATCGACCTCGACCTCGCAGATGTGACTGCCGGCCGGATAGGTGAAGTTGGTCGGGTCATAGAAGGCGGTCTCGTTGAGGCCCGGCTCCAGCTTGTCGAGCGGATAGTTGTGCGGCACGTAGGCGGCGAAGGCGACCTGGCCGAAGGCGACCTGCTTGTCGGTGCCGGCGACCTTGAAATTGCCGTTCTCGAAGACGATGTCGCTGTCGGAGGCTTCCAGCAGGTGGGCGGCGATCTTCTTGCCCTTGGCGACCACCTTGTCGATGGCCTTCATGATCGCCGTGCCGCCGACGGCCAGCGAACGCGAGCCGTAGGTGCCCATGCCGAAGGGGATGCGGCCGGTGTCGCCGTGCACCACGTCGACGCTCTCGAAGGGAATGCCGAGGCGCTCGGCCACCACCTGGGCAAAGGTCGTCTCGTGACCCTGGCCGTGGCTGTGCGAGCCGGTGAACACCGTCACCGAACCGGTCGGGTGCACACGGACCTCGCCGGCCTCGAAGAGGCCCGCCCGCGCGCCGAGCGCGCCGGCGATGTTCGACGGCGCCAGACCGCAGGCCTCGATGTAGCAGGAGTAGCCGATGCCGCGCAGCTTGCCGCGCTTCTTCGCCTCCTCGCGCCGCGCCGGGAAGCCGGCGACGTCGGCGATCTTCAAGGCCGCCGCCAGCGTCGCTTCGTAGTTGCCGGTGTCGTAGGTGAGTCCGACCGGCGTGGCGTAGGGGAAGGTCTTGATGAAGTTGCGGCGGCGGATCTCGGCCTGGTCGATGCCCATCTCCAGCGCCGCCTTCGACACCAGGCGCTCGACGACGAAGGTCGCCTCGGGGCGGCCGGCGCCGCGGTAGGCGTCCACCGGCACGGTGTTGGTGAACACCCCGGTCACCTCGGCATAGATAGCCGGCGTGGTGTATTGCCCGGCGAGCAGCGTGGCGTAGAGAATGGTCGGCACCGAGGAGGCGAAGGTGGACAAGTAGGCGCCCAGGTTGGCCTTGGTGTGTACGCGCATGGCGAGGAACTTGCCGTCCTTGTCCAGCGCCAGCTCGGCCTTGGTCGCGTGGTCGCGGCCGTGCGCATCGGACATGAAGGACTCGGAGCGCTCGCAGGTCCACTTGATCGGCCGGTTCACGCGTTTCGAGGCCCAGGTGATGACGGTCTCCTCGGCGTAGAGGAAGATCTTCGAGCCGAAACCGCCGCCGACGTCGGGGGCGATGACGCGCACCTTGTGCTCGGGCAGGCCGAGGACGAAGGCGGTCATCAGCAGCCGCTCGACGTGCGGGTTCTGGTTGGCGACGTGCAGCGTGTAGGCATCCTCGCTGCGCGAGTACTGCGCCACGGCGGCACGCGGCTCGATGGCGTTCGGGATCAGCCGGTTGTTGCGGAACTCCAGCGTCGTAACGTGCGCGGCGCCGGCGAAAGCCTTGTCCACGGCGGCCTTGTCGCCGTGGCCCCAGACGTAGCAGACGTTGTTCGGCGCGATGTCGTGCACCTGCGGCTTGCCGGACTGCGTCGCGGTGGCGACGTCGGCGACGGCGTCGAGCACGCCGTAGTCGACCTCAATCAGTTCGGCCGCGTCCTTGGCCTGCAGATAGGTCTCGGCGATGACCACCGCGACCTGGTCGCCGACGTGGTTCGCCTTGCCCTGGGCGAGCAGCGGATGCGGCGGCTCCTTCATCGGCTGGCCGCTGACGTCGGTGATCAGCCAGCCGCAGGGCAGGCCGCCGACCTTGGCCTCGGCAAGGTCGGCGCCAGTGAAGATGGCGACGACGCCGGGCGCGGCGGCTGCGGCCCTGGTGTCGATCTTTTTGATGGCGGCGTGCGCGTGCGGCGAACGCAGGAAATAAGCGTAGGTCTGGCCCTGGATGTTGATGTCGTCGGTGTAGTTGCCGGCGCCGGTGAGGAAGCGCTGGTCCTCCTTGCGCCGCGGCGAGGCGCCGATGCCGTTCGGAATGTTCGCGCCCATGGCCTATCTCCCGCCGGCGCAGGTCTGCACCGCCTTGACGATGTTGTGGTAACCCGTGCAGCGGCAGAAGTTGCCGTCGAGGCCGGCCCGGATCTGTTCTTCCGTGGGCTTGGGGTTGTCCTTGAGCAATGCCGTCGCGCTCATCACCATGCCCGGCGTGCAGAAGCCGCACTGCAGGCCGTGGCACTCCTTGAAGGCCGCCTGCATCGGGTGCATGTCGCCGTTCGGTGCGGCAAGTCCCTCGATGGTGGTCACCTCGGTGCCCTGCGCCTGCAGCGCCAGCAGGTTGCAGGACTTCACGGCACGTCCGTCGAGGTGGATGGTGCAGGCGCCGCACTGGCCGGTGTCGCAGCCGACGTGGGTGCCCGTCAAATGCAGATGATCGCGCAGGAACTGCACAAGCAGCGTGCGCGGATCGACGTCCGCCTCCACCGCCTTGCCGTTCACCTTGAGTGACAGCTTCATGCTCATCTCCTCCTTATTGTTGATATTCAGGCTGCTGGTCCGAGAGTGCTGCGAAGTAGCGGGGGACTTTGCTTTGCCAGCCGCATCCCGCACCGCATAAGCATATTCTTCCCGCCGAGAAATGTCATCGATCGGCGCGGTCTTTTTTATTGCTGCTGCGCGGCAATCCCCGACTGCCGGACAGGTTATCCGCCCCGTCGCGGCAGGCGATGTTCGCTCAATCGATTCTTTCGACGAACACCTCGACACGCCCGCCACAGGCGAGCCCGACTTCCCACGCGCGCGCATCCGAGACGCCGAACTCGAGCAGGCGCGGCCGGCCGTCGGCGATGGCGGCCTGCGCCTCGGCGATCACCGCGCCCTCGATGCAGCCGCCTGAGACCGAGCCGACGAAAGCGCCACCCGCCTCGACGGCGAGGTGGCTGCCCTCCGGCCGCGGCGAGGAACCCCAGGTCTTCACCACCGTGGCCAGCGCCACGCCGCGCCCCTCGGCGCGCCAGCGCGCAAGCTGGCCGAAGAGTTCTTCGTCGGTGACCTGCGGCGCTGCGCTTCTGTCTCCCTCTCCCGCTGGCGGGAGAGGGTTGGGGAGAGGGCGACCCGACTGTCGCCCCTCTCCCCCGTCCCCTCTCCCCGCTAGCGGGGCGAGGAGAGAATGTTTCAACCGTTTGCCGATGCCCGTCGACGCGCCGTGCTCGCCGATGGCGTCGACCAGTGCGGCAACCCCCTCCCCACTCGTCGCCACCGTGCGCAGCACCTGTACCGGCGGCCCCTGGCGATGGCGCAGCCGCATGGCGGTCGTCAGGTCGAGTACGGTGCGCTCGGCCAGCGGCAGGTCGGCCTTGTTCACAACAAGCAGGTCGGCAATTTCCAGGATGCCGGCCTTGATCGCCTGCACGTCGTCGCCCAGCCCGGGCGGGCAGACGACGATGTTGCTGTCGGCGAAATGGCGGATCTCGACTTCAGACTGGCCGGCGCCGACCGTCTCGACCAGCACGATGTCGAAACCCGCCGCGTCGAAGGCGTCGATGATGCGTCCGGTGTGCAGCGAGAGGCCGCCGAGATGGCCGCGCGAGGAGACCGAGCGGATGAAGACCTCCTCGCGCGAGCCATGCTCGTCCATGCGCACGCGGTCGCCGAGGATGGAGCCGCCGCTGATCGGGCTGGAAGGATCGACGGCGATGACGGCGACACGCCTGCCGCGGCGCACCCACTCGCCGACCAGGGCGTTGATGAGGGTCGACTTGCCCGCCCCCGGCGCCCCGGTGATGCCGACGACGTGGGCGTGACCGGTGTGCCTGGAAAGTTCGGCCATCAGTTCGGCCGCGCCGGGACGATCGTTTTCGATCAGGGTGATCGCACGGGCCAAGGCTGGCCGGGACCGATCCAGGACGGCACGAATGTCGATTGCTTCTCTCACATCACCTCCATTAGATTTGCATTATTATGCATCTTTTGTTTTATTGATGCAGTACGTTGCAGCTTTTGATCGTATCATGCTATATATTGGGTCGTTCCCGACTCGTCATCATGGGTTTCATGAGCGATGCATTTTTCGACTGCCACGGCTGGCAGGCTTGGCTGGAACGGGCCGGCATGCCGCCCGCCAGCGCCGCGATCGGCCTGCTGCAGCGCGAGGATCACTCCGCGCGCTGCGGTACCCTGCTGCTCTTGAGCAGCCATGCTGAAGGGTGCCGTGTCGCGCTTCGCGAGTATAACGAAGCGCCCGGAGACGACGTGGCGGTGCTGCTGGTGGCGGACGCGGACAGCTTCGCGATGCTGCGCGGCGAAGGCCTGGAAAAACTGCCGGGGATGATCCGGCAGGGCCGGCTGCATGCCTTCATGCTGAAAACCCTGGACGAACTGGAGGCGGTTGGTCTGGCCGATTTCGTCGAGGATCTTGGACTGGTGTTTCCCAGGCACTGATGACTGTCGCGATCGAGAACACATTCGGCGAACTGGCGGACTGGCAGAGAATGCTCGACCGCCATGCGGAGCTGTTCAGCGAAATGACGCCCGGCTCCAGCGTGGCCATCGTGCCGAAGGAAGGGTCGGGCATCCAGCCGGGCAAGCACGTCGCGGGGCTGATGGCTGCCGAGGGCGCCGGCGAGATGCTGCGCTGGGAAGTGGTGCCGGGCGGCATGCACGCCGAACGGGTACCCTACCGCGGCTTCCAGGAAGCGAAGGTGGATCTCCTCTTCGTCGCCGACGACGAGGCGATGGAAAAGCTGCGCGGCAGCATCGGCGACGAGACGCTGTCGCTGATGAAGCGGCAGATCCGCTCGGGCAACATCATGTTCTTCGTCATGCGCACGAAATACGAACTGCAGGACGCCGGCTACGAGGAATTCCTCGATACCCTCGGCCTGGCCTTCCTGGGAGCCTGCCGATGATCTTCCACAACCCGGCCGGCGCACCCGAACTGGCCTGCGAGCAGTGCGGCTGCCGCTGGTTCGACCGCATGACCAACACCTGCTACGAATGCGGCGCCGCAGTGACGCCGCAGATGGAAGCGGAATTCAAACAGGCGCTGGCGGATTTCGCCGCACGCAAACAGGGGAAAAGCGAGAACACATGAGCACGAACGACCTGGAAAAGCGCCTGGCGCGCAAGGAGCGCGACTGGCAGTCGATGATCCGCATCACCCACGACTTCTTCCACGCCTGGCGCAAGTCGGTGAAGGACAAGGGCGGCGAGGCGGCGGCCATGGAGATGGAGCTCGCCTTCTGGGAAAACGTCGGCGTCGGCACCGGCGAGATGTACTTGAAGCGCGGCGGCAAGCCGGAGGACCTCGAGCAGATCGCCTTCACCATGCAGCGCGCCAGCGACGTGATGGGCGAGACGGCGCACATGCAGAAGGACGGCAAGGACGTGCTGGTGGTGCACACCGCCTGCCCGTGGCTGGATTCCTTCCGCGCCGCCGGCCTGCCGAACCGCTGCGGCGAGGGCTGCGACCGCTGGTTCCAGGTGACGGCGAAGACCATCTCGCCGAAGGTGCGCGTCGTCACGGAAAGCCAGCTGCCGAAGGGCGATGCGACCTGCACCCGCCGCTTCTCGCTGATCGGTTGAGCGGAGAGAGTTAACCAGGGAGGTCCGGCATCACATGTTTCTGAAAGACAAGGTTGCAATCGTCACCGGCGCCGGCCAGGGCATCGGCGCCGCCATCGCCCAGGCCTACGCCCACGAGGGCGCGAAGGTCGCGGTGGTCGACATGAACGCCCAAGCGGCGGACGCCGTCGCCGCCGGCATCCGCCAGGCCGGCGGCACGGCAAAGGGCTTCGCCTGCAACGTCGCCGAGCGCGAATCGGTGAACAAGATGGCCGCCGCCGTCACGGCCGAATGGGGCCGCGTCGACATCCTGGTGAACAACGCCGGCATCACGCGCACCGCCATGCTGCACAAGATGACGCCGGAGCAGTGGCAGCAGGTCATCGACGTGCACATGAACGGCACGTTCCACTGCCTG
>WYAY01000239.1 GCA_011526165.1 Sulfuritalea sp. | reverse complement strand
TGTCGCCGCCGGCGAAGCGCGCGGCCTCGGGCGGCTCGAGCGGCCGGTCGCCGCGGAAGGCGGCGACGATGCGCTCGCCGGGCGCCAGATCCAGCTCGTCCGCCCCGGCGCCGTTGAGCGGGCTCCAGTCCGGCACCTGGTAGCCGACCAGCTCGAAGCCCTTGCCGCCGCCGATGTCGAGCGCCACGCGCTGGCGCGCCTCGAAGACCGGCGGCAGCTCCAGCTTGAGCCGGCGCGCCAGCGGCGTGATGGTCCAGCCCTGGCAGACCAGCGAGACGAGGACGACGAAGAAGGCGACGTCGAAGTAGAGGTGCGCCTGTTCCAGCCCGGCCATCAGCGGGAACAGCGCCAGCACGATCGGCACCGCGCCGCGCAGGCCGACCCAGGAGATGAACAGCTTCTCCGCCGCCGGGGCGCGGTAGAGCAGCAGCGACAGCCACACCGCCACCGGTCGCGCGACGAAGATCATGCCGGCGGCCACCAGCAGCGCCGCCGGCGCCACCGCGAGCAGTTCGCTCGGCGTGGCGAGCAGGCCGAGCACCAGGAACATCACGATCTGCGCCAGCCAGGCGAGGCCGTCGTGCACGCTGAGGATGTCCTGCGCGGCGTGCACCGGGCGGTTGCCGAGGACGATGCCGGCGACGTAGATCGCCAGGAAGCCGCTGCCGCCGGCGTAGGCGGTGGCGGCGAAGACGAACAGCCCGCCGGCCAGGGCGAGCAGGGGATAGAGGCCCTCGGCGAGGCGGATGCGGTCGATGCCCCAGGCGAGCAGGCGGCCGCCGGCATAGCCGGCGACGAGGCCCAGTCCCATCTGCTGGACGAAGAAGACGCCGATCTGCCACGACGGCGCCTCGCCGCTCGCCAGCAATGCCACCAGCGCCACGGTGAGGAAGATCGCCATCGGGTCGTTGCTGCCGGATTCGATTTCCAGCACCGTCGCCACGCGCTGCTTGAGGCCGATGCCCTGGTTGCGCAGCAGCGAGAAGACGGCAGCGGCGTCGGTCGAGCCGACGATGGCGCCGACCAGCAGGCCCTGCAGCAGGCTCAGGCCGAGCGCCCAGGCGGCGATGGCGCCGGTGATGGCGGCGGTGACGGCGACGCCGAGGGTGGCGAGCGACATGGCCGGCCGGAAGCCGAGCGCGAAGCTGGTGACGCGCGTGCGCAGGCCGCCGTCGAAGAGGATCACCGCCAGGGCGATGTTGCCGACGATGTAGGTGGCGCGATAGTCGTCGAAGCGGATGCCGCCCGGCCCCTCCTCGCCGGCCAGCATGCCGACGACGAGGAACACCAGCAGCAGCGGGGCGCCGACGCGGAAGGCCCAGGCGCTGACGACGACGGCGGCGACGAAGATCAGCGCGCCGACGAAGAGCAGTTCGTTCGCCGCCTGCATCTAGCGCTTCGGCGCCGCGGGCGCGTCGCGGCGGGCGATGAAAGGTTGCGGCATCATGCGGGGATTATCCCCGAAAGCAAAAGCCGGCGGCGACCGGACGGCGTGCTACAGCAATTGAATCTGCGCGGGATCGAGCAGCAGGAATTGCGCGGGGCGGCCTGCCTCGTGGCTGCCGTCGTCGCTCACGATGACGAGCCCCTCGCGGCCGTCGAGCCGCGCCGGGCTGATGCCCTCGGCGCGCGCGAGTCCCGCCAGGCCCGCCACGCCGGCGCGGCGCGGCGCGTCGCCGGCCCGGCCGCGCCAGAACCACAGGCGGAACGGCGCCTGCGCGCGCGCGCCGGGGCCGCCGATCAGCAGGTAGCCGTCGAGCGCCGCAATCCACGACAGGGCGCGCAGGCCGTCTCCGTCGAGGTCGAGCAGCGTGAGTTGCGGCGACAGGACGGGCGCCATGTCCGCATCGAAGACGGCGGATGGATTGGCCAGCGTCGCCAGCACGGCGCGTCCGTCGAGCAGCGGGCTGCGCAGGCCGATCAGCAGGCGGCCGCCGTCCGGGCTCATCTCCAGCGCCTCGATGTTCAGCCCGCCCTCGTTCTTGACGTCGCGCACGGCGGCGGCCTCGGCGAGCGCCGGGTGGCTGGCGACGAGCGCCGCCTTCAGCCCGGTGCACACCGCCGGCGAGACCATGCGGTTGCCCTCGACGCGAAAGCGCAGCAGCTTCTCGCGGGAGGGTTTTTCCTTGCCCTTGCCGCTGCGCGAGTGCGAGGTGATGGCGTACACCCGGCCGGCCGCATCGAGCGTCAGGCCCTCGAGGTCGTCGAGTTTGGCGAGTTCGCCGCCGGCGTCGATCTCCAGCGCCGTGCTGCGCACGGCGCCGTCGGGCAGCAACGTGACCAGCGAGAACGGGCGTTCCTTCTCGTCCTCGGCGACGAGAAAGCGCCCGTCCGGCAGCTGCTGGATGGCGGAGGGTTCATGCACGCCGGCGAGGGCGCGGAAGCGGGGGACGCCGGCGGAGCTCATGGCAGGAGGGCGCGGGAAAGCGCGGGCGATGAAAAGTCAGTCGCGGCGGGACGGCGCCGCATTCAGCGCTCCGGCGCCACCAGCATGTCGCAGCGCGTCTCGAACAGCACGTGCTTGGTGACGCTGCCGAGCAGCAGTTCCTCGAGCTCCGTCTGACCGTGCTTGCCCATCACGATGAGGTCGGGGCGCATTTCCTCGGCCAGGTCGCGGATGCCGGCGGCGGGATGGCCGTGCAGCATGCGCTGCAGAAAGTCAGTCCCGGCGGCACGGCGCGGTTCGAGGAAGGCGCGCAGGGCGTCCTGCGCCTGCTGGCGCGCGGCGGCCTGGTAGCCTTCCAGCACCTTGTCCTCGACGCTGGCGTAGCGCAGCGTGCTCTCGTAGGGCGCTTCGTAAACGTGGGCGACGGTGAACTCGGCGCCTTGGCCCAGCGCCTGCGCCCAGTCCAGCGCGCGGACGGAGCAGGGCGAGAAGTCCACCGGCACCAGCAGGCGCTGGTAGGGCGAGAGCGGCTCCTGCTTGACCACCAGCACCGGGCGCCGGCTCTTGCGCAACACCTTCTCGGCGGTGGCGCCGAGGAACAGCTCGCGCACCAGGTGGGCGCCGTAGCCGCCGACCACCACCAGCCCGGCGTCGAGCGCCTCGGCCTCCTCGGCGATCTCGACGTGCGGGCGGCCGATGCGCACGGCGGTTCCGGTGGCGATGCCGTGCTTTGCGCCGAGCCGCTCCGCCCGCGCCTTCAATTCTGCGTAGGCCGCGTCGAGCAGCTGCTGCTCGGTTTCCAGCGGCGTGCGTTCGAGGATGCTGGTGAGCGCCTCCAGCGGCAGGCGCGGCACCACGTGGATGAGGACCAGCTTGCCGGCGCCGAGCGACTGCGCCAGCATGGCGGCGCGCGTTTCGGCGCGGCCGGCGTGCGAGGAGAGGTCGGTGGCGACGAGGATGTGGGCGGGTTTTTCCATGTCAGCGCTCCTGTGAGGGATGAAGTTCCTGGCCGATGGTGCGCGCGGCGAACTCGGCGGCGTCGTCGAAGGGCTGCAGCACGCGGTCGACGCCGGCGTGCTCGAGGCGGAGGATGTCGGCCGGCGCGTGCGCCGTCATGGCGACGCGGCCGCGGTAGCCATGGCGCCGCAGCGCGTCGAGCAGGCCGAGGTTCACGTCCAGCTGCGGCAGGGTGCTCACCACCCAGCGCGTGCCGGCCAGCGGCAGCGTTTCTGGAAAGGTCGGGTCTTCGGCGTCGCCGAAGCGGATCGGGATGCCGCGCTGGCGGCAGTGCGCCACCGTCTCGGGGTCGAAGTCTACACCCAGCACCCGCGTCTCCAGCCGCTCGAGCCGCTGCGCCAGGTGCTTGCCGTAGCGGCCCATGCCGAACACGATCACCTCCGCCTCGGCCGGACCGGCCTCGTTCTGCTCGACCGCCAGTTCGCGGAAGGGCACGCGCCGCTCGAAGCGGCCAAGCCAGGGCTTGAGCCGGGCATAGAGCGCCTGCGAGTAGAGGATCATGTAGGTCGACAGCGTGATGGTGACGAGTCCCACCAGCGTCACCAGGCCGAGCGCCTCCTGGCCGACGTGGCCGAGCGTGATGCCCATGGCGACGAAGACGATGGAGAACTCGCTGATCTGCGCCACGGTGAGGCCGGCGAGGAAGCCGGTGCGCTTGCGGTAGCCCATCCAGCCCATGATGGCCATGACGATGAGCGGATTGCCGATGAGCACGAACAGCGACAGGACGACGGCCGGGCCGAGGTCGCCGCCGAGCGCCGAGAGGTCGAGCTTGGCGCCGAGGTCGATGAAGAAGAACAGCAGCAGGAAGTCGCGTAGGCTGGTGAGCCGCGTGCTCATCGCCTCGCGGTAGGGCGTCGAGGCGAGCGAGAAGCCGGCGAGAAAGGCGCCGACCTCCTTGCTGAAGCCGAACAGCTCGCCGGCGCTGGCGAGCGCCGTGCCCCAGGCGACGGCGGCGAGCAGCAGCAGCTCGGGCGAGCCGGCGATGCGGCGCAGCAGCTGCGGCAGCACCCAGCGCATCAGGGCGGCGATGAGGGCGAGCACGACGACGAGCTTGACGGCGACGGTGAGGGCGATCGCCAGCCAGCCGTCGCCGCTGCCGGCGTGGTGGGCGCCGAGCACCATCATCGCCACCACCACGGCGATGTCCTGCACGATGAGGAAGCCCATGGCGATGCGCCCGTGCAGGGAGTCGATCTCGCGCTTGTCGGAGAGCAGCTTGACGATGATGATGGTGCTGGAGAAGGTCAGCGCCACGGCGACGTAGAGCGCCGTCATCGCCGACATGCCGAGCGCCAGCGCGATCAGGTAGCCGAAGACGATGGTGAACAGGAGCTGGCCGAGGCCGGTGGCGAGCGCCACGCTGCCCAGGTTGCGCACCAGGTGCATGTCGAGCTTCAATCCGACCACGAAGAGCAGCAAGGTGACGCCGATCTGCGCCAGCAGGTCGATCTGGTCGCGCGCCGTCACCCAGCCGAGCGCCGAGGGGCCGACGGCGATGCCGACGACGATGTAGACGACGATGAGCGGCTGGCGCAGGCGCACGCCCAGCGCGCCGATGACGGCGGCGGTCAGCAGCAGGACGGTGAACTCGGTGTAGGCGTCGGCGAACATGCTCAATCCAGCGCCTCGGCGCCGATGGCCTCGAAGGCGCAGGGGTTCAGGTCGGATTCGCCGGCCGGCGGCAGCCGGGCCGCCAGCTCGCGCAGGGCGCTGCGCAGGCCTTCCTCCAGCACCGGGTGGTAGAAGGGCAGGCGCAGCAGCTCGCGCACCGTCATGCCGCGGTCGAGCGCCAGCGCCAGCAGGTGCGCCATGTGCTCGGCGGCCGGCGCGCACATCTCGGCGCCGAGGAACTTCCCCGTTTCCGGTTCGGCGTAGAGGCGCATCAGGCCGCGGTTGCGCTGGCCGGCGCGGGCGCGGCCCTGGCGCGCGAAGTCGATTTCGCCCTCGATGAAGCTGCCCGCCGCCAGCTCGGCGCGGCGGCGGCCGGCGACGGCGATGTTCGGCTCGGAAAAGACGATGGCGAGCGGCGTGCGCCGCGCGAAGCAGGCCGGCTTCTCGCCGGCGGCGAGGCGTACGGCGTTGAGCCCGGCGATGTGGCCCTCGTCGGCGGCTTCGTGCAGCAGCGCCCGCGCGCCGTTGGCGTCGCCGGCGAGGAACAGCGGCAGGCCGGCGATCTGCAAGGTGTTCGGGTCGACCGGCGGCATCCCGCGCGCATCCAACGCGACGCCGAGGCTTTCCAGGCCGAGGCCGGCGAGGTTGGGCCGGCGGCCGAGCGCGGCGAGCACGGCGTCGACCGTCGCTTCGGCGTCGCCGGCGCGCACGCGGATCGCGCCGTCTGCGGCAATCACTTCCGCTTCGGCGCCGAGGTGCAGCGCGAACTCGCCGCCGAGCAGCGCCGTGGCGGCGGCACTGACTTTTGCGTCGGAGAGGCCACCGATGTGGCCGCGGCCGAAGGCGCTGACCGCGATGCCCAGCCGTGCCAGCGCCTGCGCCATCTCGACGCCGATGGCGCCCAGGCCCACCACCGCCATGCGCGGCGGCAGCGCCTCCCGCTCGAACAGCGTGTCGGTGGTGAGCAGCTTGTCGCCCAGCGCCAGCCAGGCCGGCGGCACCACCGGGCTGGAGCCGGTGGCGAGGACGATGGCGCGCGCGGAAATTTCCTGGCCGTTCACTGCCAGGCGGCCGGGGCCGAGCAGGCGGGCGCGGCCGCTGACGGCGCGCTCGCCGAGGTTGTCGGTGGCCTGCAGGGTGCCCTTGACGAAGCCGTCGCGCAGCCGCCGCACGCGCCGCAGCACGGCCGGCAGGTCCACCGAGAGCCCGTCGCCGCCGCGGATGCCGAATTCCTCGAAGGCGTGGCGCCGGTGGTAGGCGTTGGCGGCCTCGATCAGCACTTTCGAGGGCATGCAGCCGACGCGGGCGCAGGTGGTGCCCCAGGCGCCGTCGTTGACCAGCAGGAAATCCTGCGTGCGCTTCCTCACTTCGCGCAGTGCGGCGAGACCGGCGCTGCCGGCGCCGACGATGACCACTTCGTAGTTCGCGTTCATGGCGTCTTTTCCAGTTGCTTGCAGGCCTGCCTGCATCTTAACCCGGTCGGGTGAAAAAACGGGCGGCCGAGGCCGCCCCAATCTCCACTCTCGCACTGCCCTTTTGCGTGTCGGCCGTTCAGCGGCCGCCCACGGGGATTCCTTCGGCGTCGACCGTGACCACCGGCACGCCGCGCGCCTGGCTCAACACCTCGTTCGCCACGTCGCGGCACAGCAGCCGCGCCAGCCGGGGCTGCGGCTGCGGCAGCACGACGCTGCTGCAGCCGAGCTGCTCGGCGGCATCGAGGATCTGGAAGGCCACCTCGCCTTCGCGCAGCACCGCCTCGTAGGGGATGCCGGCGCGTAGCAGCGGGTCGGCGGCGTCCTCGATGAGGTACTGGCCGCTCTCGGCCTGGAAGCGGGCGATCTCGTCGTGCGTGCGGAAGCGCAGCAGCTCGAGGCTAGTGGCGGGTTCCGCAACGAACAGCAGGCAGGCCTGCACCGGCTTGCCGACCTGGTGCTGGCGCAGGGCGTAGCGGACGCCCCAGCGCGAGCGCTCGGTGGCGTCGATCGGGATCAGCAGCCGCATGGCCGTCGTCCCCGGGCCGGCCGGGGCATCGGTCGCTTTGTCGGTCATGATGTCTCCTTTCATCCTTGCGGTTCAGCGTCAGGGAAGGTAGTAGAGGACCAGCCAGGCCAGCAGCATGGTCATCACCCAGAGGGCCATGCCGCCGGTCGGCCAGCTGCGCAGCAGCAGGCCGTCGGGTTCGCGGTGGCGGCGGATGCCGGCGGCCAGGCGGGCACCGAAAGACCCGGTGCGCGCAGCGAGGCCGTCGCGCAGCCTTCGGTGCGCATGGCCGGCGCCCCGCGCCAGGGCCGGCAGCGGCACGCGCCACAGCCAGTCGACGTCGAGCGTGAGGGTCGGCGTGCGCTTCAGCCAGGGCAGCATGACGAAGAAGGCGAGGCCGGAGAACAGCAAGAGCTGCAGCTGCGTCAGCACGTGCGCCGCCGTGTAGGGCACGTAGTCGACCGCGTAGGGCAGCAGGCGGTAGAGCGGCTCCGGCCAGACGCCCAGCGCGATGCAGAGGAAGGCGAAGCCGATCATCGCCCAGCGCATGCTGGCGGGCGGATCGCCCGGGCGCAGCCCCGAGTCCTTCTGGAAGAAGACGAACCAGGGAAACTTGATGCCGGCGTGGAGGAAGACGCCGGCCGAGGCGGCGGCGAGCGCCAGCCAGACCCAGGTCAGGTGGCCGTCGATGGCTGCCTGCGTCACCATCGACTTCGAGACGAAGCCGGAGGTGAGCGGGAACGAGGAGATGGCCAGCGCGCCGATGCTGCCGCAGAGCGTCGTGATCGGCATGCTGTGAAAGAGGCCGCCCAGCTCCGAGCACTTGCGCCGGCCGGTGGCGGCGAGCACGGCGCCGGCCGACATCAGCAGCAGGGCCTTGTAGACGATGTGGGTGAAGGCGTGCGCGGCGGCGCCGTTGAGCGCCATCTCGGTGCCGATGCCGATGCCGGCGATCATGAAGCCGACCTGGTTCACGATGCTGTAGGCGAGAATGCGCCGCATGTCGTTCTCCAGCAGCGCGTAGACGATGCCGTAGAACACCATGAAGAGGCCGATCCAGATGAGGAATTCGGTGCCGGGGAAGCCGCGCAGCAGCACGTACACCGCCGTCTTGGTGGTGAAGGCGGAGAGGAACACCGTGCCGCTCCACGAGGCCTCCGGGTAGGCGTCGGGCAGCCAGGCCGAGAGCGGCGGCGCGCCGGCGTTGATGAGGAAGCCGACGAGGATCAGCCAGTGCGCGACGGTGTCGGGTGCCATGCGGACGAAGGCGGCGTCGCCGGTGTCGAGCAGGTGGCCGGTGACGCCGGCGAAGAGCACGACGCCGCCCGCCAGGTGGATCATCACGTAGCGGCGGCTGGCGGCCCACGCCGTCCTTGTGCCGGCGCTCCACAGCACCAGCGTCGAGCCGACCGCCATCAGCTCCCAGAAGACGAACACCGTGACGAGGTCGCCGGCCAGCGCCACGCCGATGGCCGAGCCGGCGTAGACGTAGGCGGCGGGTATTTCCAGGCGGCTCTGCTGCCGCAGCGCGAAGAGGCCGCCGCCGCAGGCCATCAGGGCGAAGATGGTGGCGAACAGGCGCGACAGCTTGTCGACGTTCAGCGGCGCCAGCTCGTAGCCCAGCCA